>JAZRGR010000289.1:0-17608 GCA_045644345.1 Faecousia sp.
GCACTCAGCGAATCTTTTGTCCCAACTTTTCGGTTTGAAAAACTTGAAATACACAAAGTATTCCTGCGTTTTCCAAACCTCAATTTGGAACAAAATCTCTCGCCGATTGCTCTCGGCGATTTAATCAGAGCTTCCCTAATACAGTGAGGCAGGATCACTCTTCGCCGAAGTAGGGGGACATATCCTCCACAGGCTGTACGCTTTCCATGAGCTGCCGCATATATTCCTTATCTGCATGGGATGCTAACAGCTGAAATACATAATCTCCGTTAGTCCAATACCAATAATAGGTCGTTTCTCTGCCTTCTTCGAAGGGAAGATCCGATTCCACCTCCACCGACAACACCTCATAGTTGTTGATCTCCAAAATCTCTGCCCGCATAACCGCATGTTTATCAGGGGGGTAGGCAATGCTCGAAAAATTTTCTCCGACAGGGATATCGTAAGCCAGATCTTGCGTAAACATGATTTGCCGATCACCGATAATCCAATCAGCAGTAAACCCGGTGGGGTTTTCAGGAAGATGTTCCAAGTACCAATCATATTGGGAATAGTCATGCTCACCGTAGTACTGCAAGGGAATATATGCGTTCCCATCTTCACTCACTTCCACTATTCCTACATTTTCTACAGTCACATCCTTGGTTGGCAGATAATAGGTTTGAATGGATTTCGGGGCGTTCTCATTTGCAATTTCATCATAAAACACAATGTCGAACACATCACAGGCATTATCTCTGGCCTCTACCGGGAAAATGAATTTTTCCACCTCCACCTTCCCCAAGGAAAAGAATCGGGTGGCAAAGGTAGCACCTACGAGCAGTGCCAAAGCAGCCGCAATGAGGATAGCTTTACGGAGAGGGGTTAGAGACTTTCTCTTGCCGGGGATATGGTCATAAAATTCTTGGGAGGGGTGGATCTCGATCTCCCTTTCTTCCGGCACATCGGCAAATTGGGTCTCCGTGGCGGTGAGAAGGGCTTCTTGGAATGGGGTCATAGGTTTCATCATTACGATCTCCTTTCATAGCGTTCTTGGAGCATGGCTTTCCCTCTGGCAAGCTGTTTGCGGACGGCCCATTCCTTTCTGTTCAGAAGCTGTGCAATCTCCTTCACGCTAAGCTCCTGTACATAACAAAGCATCAAAACCTCACGGTAGCGGTCAGGGAGACTCTGAATGGTATGTAGCAGACCTTCATAGTCCTCCGATGCCACAATTTCCTCGAACAGGTCATCCTTTGCAGGAAGCACAAGGTCGTCAATGCTTATGGACTTTTTCTCCCGGTCCTTCAGATCCAAAGCGGCATGCTTGGCAGCAGTGAGAACATAAGTCCTACAGACTCTGGGATCCTCCGGAATGCTGTTACGGAGTCGATAGAGCTTCAGCAGTGCATTCTGCACCGCATCCTCTGCATCCGCCTGATTCCCCAGGATCCTCTGCGCCACAAACAGCATCTGCCGATGATATGCCAAAAACAGCTCATCAAAGTTCATAGCTTTGGGCTCCTTTCTCTTTGAGTGCACTCTACCTATTAAGACGGTCCCCGACCCCAAAATTGGACAAAATTCCGATTTATGGAGCTGTTTATCGTATAACACCGTAGGGGCGACCTGTGGTCGGCCGGTCATTGTCGTTAAACGACAATGACGAAATTAAGGGATTATCACGAGTTTTCCCACAAAATCGAAACATTTTGCGGGCGACCACAGGTCCCCCCTACGAACAAATTCGGAAATCGAACAGCTCGATAAATCGGAATTTTCTACTTATGCACCGGTTATTATGGATTTAAAAATGACCTGTCCCCCAGGGGGACAGGTCAGATCTTTTATATAGGGGGGATCAGATGCCGGCCAGCTTGAGAACCTCGGGGACCTTGGACTCCCAACCCAGAGCCATGATATGGACACCCTGGCAATAGGGGCGGCATTCCTTGATGATCTTGGCAGCGATCTCAACACCGGTGATACCTGCCTTGGCACGTTCCTTGTCGGCGGCCAGGGCATCGATCATCTCCTGGGGAACGGAGACACCGGCAACATTCTTGTTCATGAACTTTGCCATGCCGGCAGACTTGGGGATAATGACACCCAGCTGTACGGGCTTGCCAAACTGCTTTGCCTTCTCCATGAAGCGGATGAACTTCTCGGAATCGAAAACAGCCTGGGTCTGGAAGTACTCTGCACCTGCCATGACCTTACGCTCCATCTTGGCAAGCTGTGCATCCACGCTGTCGGAGCAGGGGGATACAACGGCGCCCTTGGCGAACTTGGGGGGCTCACCGACCAGGGGCTGACCGCCCAGGTCTACACCCTTCTCCAACTGGCAGGCAGTGTGGAGCAGGGAAACGGAATCCAGATCGAATACGGGCTTGGCACCGGGATGGTCACCCATCTTGGTGTGGTCGCCGGTGAGGGAGAGGATGATCTCGATGCCCAGCATTGCGGCACCCAGGAGCTCAGACTGGAGGGCGATACGGTTGCGATCGCGGCAGGTGAGCTGGAGGATGGGGGTCAAGCCTGCGTTCTTTAGAGCGATACAGGCAGGGAGGCTGCCCATACGCATGACGGAGGACTGGTTGTCGGTAACATTGACAGCGGTGATGCCGGAGAGATACTCCTTGGCCTCTTCTACCAGGTGGTCAACATGGATACCCTTAGGAGGGCCGACCTCTGCGGTGACAACAAACTCACCGTTTGCAAACAATTCGGTAATTCTCATTGTAATATTCTCCCTTCAATTATTTGGATACGGCGTCGTCCGTTGCGTAGTTCCGTAACTGAACGGCACATTTCATAACATCCAGTTTGCCAAGCTGTTCCAGCTTGCGATAGATCCGCTCCCAACCGCATTCCATGTTGGGGTCTACCTCGCACTTGCCGTCCTTGGCACCGCCACACTGACCGTTGATCAGGCTCTTGGAGCAGGCGGTAATGGGGCAGATGCCACCGGTCAGGTTCAGATAGCACTGACCGCACTGCTTGCAGTCATGCTCTAAGGGGGTCACACCCTGGAAGCCCGGGAGGCGGTAGGTGTCGCAACCGGGGATCACACGCTTGGTGGGATACAGGGAAGCAACAGTCTGCACACCTACGCCACAGGACAGAACCAGAATGGTCTCTGCAGCCTCGATCTGCTCTGCAAAGCGGCTCAGCCGGAGCTTTAGGTTTTCTTCGTTGCAGATATAGTCGGTAGTCAGATCACCGATGGCAATGCCCTCGGCGGTCAGTTCCTTGACCAGCTCCTCGGCTTCCTTCTCCGGGAAGCGGAGCTCCTTGCAGCCGTGGCACAGGAGGAGGAAGGTCTTGCCCTTGAGCTGGGCCTTCAGCAATTCTTTGTTCTTCAGTTCGGTAATTAACATATTACTTCAGCCCCCTTACTCCGTTTTTGCCCATCTTGATCATAGTGACCAGAGGCAGCTTGGAAGAGCAGATATATTCACAGCAACGGCATTCCATGCAGTCCATGATCTTATAGTCCTTGCAACCCTGCCAATCCTGTGCACTTGCTAACTTGTAATACCACAGAGGCTTAAGCTCCATGGGGCAGACGTCTACACAGCGTCCGCACTTGATGCACTCCTGAGCCTCGGTCTCGTCCTTGTCAATGGCAATGATGCCGTTGGAGCCCTTCATAATGGGGGTATCCAGAGTAGTCTGGGGGAAGCCCATCATGGGGCCGCCTGCCTTGACCAGGACATTGTCGCCCTTGATCCCACCGCAGGCATCAACCAGAGCGGAAGCAGAGGTACCGATACGGACGATAAAGTTCTTGGGCTCGGGGATGTACTTGCCGGTGACGGTGGTCACACGCTCGATCAGAGGCATGCCGGTCTTGATGGCATCGGCAATGGCCTTGGCAGTGGAGACATTGCTGACGCAAGCTCCTACATCCGCAGGCAGTCCGCCACTGGGAACACTGCGGCCCATAGCCCGCTTGATGAGCATCTTTTCACCGCCCTGGGGGTACTGAGTGGTAACTTCCAGCACTTCAATGCCCTCAATGTCGGCGGTCTTTGCACGGAACAGCTCGATGGCATCGGGCTTGTTCTCTTCAATAATGATAATCCCCTTGGGAGCATTGACGCACTTCATCTCAGCCTGCAGGCCGTAGATAATATCATCGGCATACTCCAACAGAACCCGATGGTCTGCGGTGAGCATGGGCTCGCACTCACAGGCGTTGATCAGCACTGCATCAATGGGCTTGCCGGGGTTCAGCTTTACATAGGTGGGGAAGCCTGCACCGCCCATACCGACGATACCTGCGTTCTTGACGATCTCGATGATCTCGGCGGGAGTCAGCTCCTCCAGGGGCTTGTTGGCCTTGACAGACTCATGGAGCTCGTCCTTGCCGTCGTTGGCAATGACCACAGACAGGCAGGTGCCACGGGTTGCATGGGGACGATCCTCAATGGCAACCACAGTGCCGCTGACAGAGGAGTGAACAGGGGCGGAAATGAAGCCGGCCTGCTCGCCGATCTTCTGTCCTACCTTAACATAGTCCCCTACATTGACAGCCGGGGTAGCGGGAGCACCCAGGTGCATGGACAGGGGGATCACAACGGTCTCGGGAACGGGGAACCGCTCCAGAGTCTTGTGCTCTGTGGGCTCCTTGCCCTCTACGGGGTGGATACCGCCGTACCAGCCGTCCAGACGGGTCTCACGGATGGCCTTGACGTATTCCTGAATGACCTTGTAGTTGACCTTGGAGTAATCACGGAGCTGCACAGGCTGTGCACACAGCTCCTCTAAACGGCCCTGGGCCTCCAGACGCTCCTGGATCTTCTGCCAGGCGCAATCCTTGTCGGGGCTGACCTCGCACTTGCCATCCTTGGCACCGCCGCACTGACCGTTTAAGAGACTCTTGGAGCAATCCACCACGGGACAGATACCGCCGGTGAGACCTAAGTAGCACTGGGCGCAGGCGTCGCAGGTCTTCTTGGTTAGGGCCATGCCGTGATGGCCGGTGTAATTGAGAGAATCGCAGGCAGCGTAGACGGGCTTGTCAACCAGCTTGGCTACGGTCTGCACGCCCAGACCGCAGGACAGGACGATGACATTCTCTGTGCCCTCGGGGATGGCAATGTCCTTGCTTGTGTGAGTCTGATTGCACAAAAAGTCTGCCTTGACGGAGCCGAGCACGGTCTTGTCCAAGCCGGATGCCAGGGACAGAACAGTATCCTGCTCCTTTTCCTCTAAGGTCTCAAATGCCTTGAAGCACTTGTTGCAGGAGATCACAAAGAGATTGTCCTTGTCTTCCAGCAGAGCAGCAAGCTCCTCCCAGGATTTGAGGGCATATTTGGTGTAGTTTTCCAACTCCTCACCTTCCTTGCAAAAATCGTTTATACGACTGCGGAACGGGACAGACCGCCCCCTCCGAGTCATAGATACTAATAAAATACCACAAAGTCCGTCACATTTCAAGACGTATTCTGTGGATTCTGCTTTTATGCGTCATTCTTTTTGCGGAAAGAAGAGAATTCTCTGTTGACTTTTGCTGCGACTGCGTGTATACTTAAAATGTAGTAGTACTAAAAAATTCAAAGGAGGAAAATGAAATGCTGCGTAAATTTCTGGGGATCTGTCTGGTCTGTGTGCTGACATTAGGGTTGTTCGCTCCTGCTTGCCCTGTTGCACAGGCATACGGAGACGAGGGCTATGACATGACCTACAATGTACAAGGGGGAGTCCTGTATTTTGATTCCGAGAGGGGCTGTGTTGTAGATGGAAGGCTGGAGGGTGACGTGATTATCCCTGCTGAGATCCGCGGCTATCCTGTCCGTATCATTGGGATGCAGGCATTCCAGTCCGACCGTGGGATCACCTCTGTAGTGCTCCCCGAAGGGCTGACGACGGTCGAGGAGGGCGCCTTCAACTATTGTAGGGATCTGGAAGCTGTTACTCTGCCCTCCACCTTAGTGCGGATCGAGGATTATGCTTTCCATAGAACAAGACTCAAGAAGATAGAGCTCCCTGCCGGAGTGAATCATATTGGGGACTATGCCTTTGCATATACCTCCCCGGAGGCCCTGGTTCTGCCGGAGGGAGAACTGCATCTGGGCTACGGTGCTTTCTCCGAGTGCAGGACCATTGAGGAGATCGTGATCCACGAGACTACGGAGCTGTCTACCGATGTATTCCGTGGCTGTGGCGGACTGAAGAAGGCAACTCTGCCCCGGACCATGACCTATCTGCCGGAGGGTCTGTTCAGAGAGTGCGGTCAGCTGAAGACCATCGAGCTGCCCCCTGTACTGGAGGTACTGGGAGACGATTGCTTCCATGGATGCGTTTCCTTAGAAGCAGTTACCCTGCCCTCTACGGTTCAGACCATCGGCAACGGCAGCTTTTACGGTTGCTGTGAGATCGAGGCGATCTCCTTCCCCGAAGGGGTGACCTCCATCGGCAATGAAGCCTTTGTAGACTGTCCCATACAGGATCTGGTTCTCCCCAAGAATCTGGAGCGGCTGGGCTATGGTGCATTCTCCGGCTCCACCATCCCCTTTGAGCGGCGTTCTACGGGAACATACTTAGAGGACTGGCTGATTTATGGCTCACAGACGAAGCCTCCGCATAATGCGGATGTAGTCGTAGATGAGGGAACCGTGGGCATTGCAGATATGGCGCTGTTCGTGTCCGTCATGGATAGCTACGATAAGAAGGTGACGATCACCCTGCCGTCTACGGTAAAATATATTGATGCCTCCTGCTTCCTGGGAGAACGGGATCAAAATGCTGTGGAGAGACTTGAAGTTCACCCGGATAATCCCTATCTCTGTGTGAAGGATAATATCCTGTATACCAAGGATCTGTCTACCTTGATTTTCTGCGGAAACTATTGTTATAAGCCTTCTACAGTCCTTCCCAACGAGCTGCGGAGGATCGGGGACAAGGCATTTGCGGGTTGCGAAACGCTGACATCTATCGTGCTCCCCTCCGGTGTGGAGGAGATCGGTGCTTACGGTCTGTCTGCTTTCTACCTTAAGTCTGTCACCCTCGGCAAGAATCTCCGTACCATAGGGGATCACGCATTCTATGAGTGCCATGATCTGAAGACCCTGGTAATTCCCGGGAAGGTAGAGACGATTGGAGACTATGCTTTTACCAGTACAGGACTCTATGCTGTGAACTTTGGCAAGAATATCCGCACCATCGGTGACTATGCCTTTGCCAACAATGCACTGCAGCATGTTGCCCTTGGGGACAAGGTGGAGCATATCGGAAAGGGTGCATTCTATGCTGCAGGGGTCCGCTATGTAAATCTGGGACTTGCTCTGCAGACCGTAGGGGCAGAGGCATTTGCCGGAAATACCCAACTGAGAGAGGTAGTGTTCCCCGAGACTGTGAAGGAGCTGGGAGACAAAGCCTTCTACCAGTGCGAGGCACTGGAACGTGCCATCTTCCACTGCCCTCCTACTGTGCTGGGAGAAAAGGTGTTCTACTATGACCACCGCTACGAAGGGGTGGATGGCAGTGCATCTACGGTACAGGTAGAGGTCCTGCCTAAGATCACGGTTTATTACAGCCAACTCGGTCAGTGGGAGACGGTAGAGGATCCTGCAGGGATCTATTGGGAATATGCACCCAAGCAGGTCTACTTGGATGTGGCGAGGGAAAGCTGGTATGCCGATGCTGTGGACTATGCCTCCGGTCACGAGCTCATGAACGGTGTGGGGGGAGGACGTTTCTCTCCCGATGCTACCATGACACGTGCCATGGTGGTCACTGTTCTGTGGCGTCTGCAGGGCTCTCCCACAGAAGAGCGGGCTCATAGCTTTGGGGATGTAAAGGACGGCGACTGGTATGCCCAGGCTGTCAACTGGGCATTTGCCCGGGGGATCGCCAACGGTGTCAACGACAGCAGCTTCAATCCCGACGGATCCATTACCAGGGAGCAGCTTGCAACCTTCCTGTATCGGTATGCTTCCTACTGTGATCCTGAGTTGGCAGATCACGGGGAGCTTCCCGACTTCCCCGACAAGGGAACGGTCAGCTCCTATGCAGAGGATGCCCTTGTCTGGGCGTGCGGCGAGGGGCTTATCAACGGTGTGAAGGACGGCGTTACGACCTATCTCCGCCCCAAGTCCTCCGCGACCCGTGGGCAGGTAGCCGCTATCTTAATGCGGTATATGGAAAAAGAAAGCGGATAGGAACAATGTCGAGGGAGCTTCTGCTCCCTCGATTTTTTACAATTTGTTCACCCAAAGCAAAAAATTTCGGATATAATGTGATTATATCATATTGCATTTTCCTATGAAAACGGATAATATTACTGTAAGTATACCAAGTGAAGGAGGTTCTGCCCTATGGCAAGACGGGTTCTGATCGTCGAGGACGATCATAATATTGCAGATCTTCTGCGGCTGTATTTAGAGAAAGAAGGCTATGAGGTCACCCTTGCACTCGATGGAGTTAAGGGAGTAGAGCAATTTCGCACTGTTCGGCCTGATCTGGTGTTGTTGGATGTAATGCTCCCCGGAGTGGACGGATGGGGGGTCTGTCGCACCATTCGGACAGAGGCTAAGACACCTATCATTATGCTTACAGCCAAGAGCGAGACCGAGGACAAGGTCTACGGTCTTAAGCAGGGGGCAGATGACTATATTACCAAGCCCTTCGAGATGAAGGAGGTCCTTGCCCGTATCGAGGCGGTCCTCCGCAGGAGCGGTATGGAGCCGGAGAAGAACAGCCGCCGTCTGACCTTTGACAAGCTGATCATCGATATGGAGGCGTTTGAGCTTACCGTAGACGGGAAAAAGCTGTCAATTCCTCCCAAGGAGATGGAGCTATTGTTCCATCTTGCCTCCTCTCCCAATCGGGTCTATACTCGCAATCAGCTATTAGACGAGGTTTGGGGCTTTGACTACTTCGGCGATACCCGTACCGTAGATGTGCATATTAAGCGGCTACGTGAGAAGTTGGAGGGTGTATCCGATCAATGGGACCTTAAGACCGTATGGTCCGTGGGCTATAAGTTCGAGGTCAAGGCATGAGAACCACCTCCCGACGGCAGATCGTTCTGATCCTGTGCGTCCTGTCGGTGGCATTGCTGCTTATGGGGATCTTTTTCCGCATGTTTCTGAACCGCAGCTTGTACAAGAGTCGTATTGAGATGCTGGAGAAAACGGCGGATGCATCGGAATTTCTGGTCAATGCCTATGCTGTAGGATATCTGAATGCTATGGAGCTGCGTCTGGATCTGGCTGTTGCGGCAGATTCCTCCGGCAGTGATATCCTTGTCTGCTCCGAGAGCGGCAGTGTGATCCTGTGTGCAGACCATCTCCAGGGCTGTAGCCATATGGGCAAGAGGATCAGCCACGGAGCGGTCAATCGGATCCTAAAGGGGCAGCGGGATGTAAGCTCTGCAGTATCTTCCCTGTACGGAGATCGGCGGATTGCAGTCGCTACGCCTATTAAGGACGCCTTCGGGCAGATAAACGGTATCCTGCTGGTGTCTATGGAGAGCGACAACGCTATGGAGCTGTCTGCCAAGGCACTGCGGATCTTTATTATCAGTGCATTAGCCGTTCTGGCAGTGGCTGTCCTTGCGACTCCCTTTCTGACCAGACGGGAGACCAAGCCCATCCAGACCCTTGCGGCAGCAGCCCGAGAGATCGCCCACGGCAATCTGGAGACTCGCGTCCCTACGGGGAATACCAACGAGGAGATCGAGGAGCTCTCTGTTGCCTTTAACAATATGGCGGTGAGCCTACAGCATGCAGAGACAGTGCGGCAGGAATTTGTTGCCAATGTATCCCATGAGCTCAAGACACCTATGACTACCATTTCCGGCTATTTGGACGGTATGTTGGACGGCACCATTGGGGAGACGGACCGCACCTACTATATGGAACTGGTTTCCACCGAGGTCCGCCGCTTGTCCCGACTGGTGCGGAATATGCTGGATGTGTCCCGTTTGCGTGACCAGGGGATCCCCGGGGATAAGATGGGAGAATTTGACATCTGCGAGACTGCAGGGCAGGCCCTTCTCAGTTTCGAGCAACGGATCAACCGCAAGGAACTCAATGTGGATGTACAGTTCCCGGATATCGGACTCAGTGTCTACGGTGCCAACGATCTGATCACCCAGGTGCTGTATAATCTGATCGACAACGCGGTGAAGTTCGCGGATCCGGAGGGGACATTGGGTATCCGTATCCAACGGCAGGGAACCAAGGCACTTGTATCTGTTAGCAATACGGGACCGACCATTCCCCCTGCGGAGCTTCCGCTGGTCTTTGACCGTTTCCACAAGACGGACAAGAGCCGATCCACAGACCGAGACGGTGCCGGTTTGGGATTGTATATTGTAAAAACCATTATTCTCGCCCACGGACAGGATGTATATGTGACCAGCCGTGAGGGGAAAACAGAATTCACCTTTACCTTAAAGGCGATGTAGTACGATGATGAAAGGAGGCAGGACACATGTATACCGATCCCAACAGCTACGGAACCGGACGGGATCCCCAGCGGAGGGGCAACCATATGATACCTGTGCTTCTGCTACTCCTGTCTTGCATTACGATCCACGCTCTGACATTGCTGTATGTAGGAAGAGCAGAGGGCGAGCCCGACGAGGGGATCGACAGCCTGTCTCTGGAGGAGATCCCTATGAGGGGGGATCGGGCTGAGACCGTAGAGGACAACTGCGGTTTAGGCTTGGAGCTGTCCGATGTCAGCGAGCTGCAACAGCAGTATTGGGAGCTGCCGGATGGGGTGTTTGTAGCGCAGATCCGAGAGGACAGTGCGGCCTATACTGCAGGGCTTCGTTCCGGGGATCTGCTGCTGCAGATCGAGGATCAGCCTGTCTCTGACCCCAAGGATTGCCTGGAGCTGCTGGAGAAATTCTGTCAGACAGAGGATCTGGATCTGGTCTATTATCGGGATGGGGAGGCTCATGCCCTTCTGATCCCTATGGAGGAAACGGGTGAATAGTCCCTCTTGTATTTTCTCCCACCATAGAGTATAATAGCAACAGCCTGCAAAAAAGGATCGTGAATGTATGAATACAAAGAAGCTTATTCTTGCGCTGACTCTGTGTGTGATCATGGTTGCAGTCCTCTTTGTTTATGACGAGGGTCTGCTGACCTCCTTCCGGCAGGAGGATCTCTACGGTAGCTGGGTAACAGATGTTCCTGCGGCACAACGGGTGGAGCAGTCCCTTGCCCAATTCGGTATTACTTATGATATTGCAGATGACCTTATGATGACCTACGAGTTCCGCTATAATGAGGACGGAACCGTTACGGTCAGTGTAGAGGGCGAATCTGCCAAGGAACTGGCTGCGGTCCAGGTGGAGGCACTTCGTGCAGGTCTGCCGGAGATGCTCTACAATCAGTATCAGACCGAGGCGAATATGGATCGAGCCGCTACGGATGCCATGCTGGCTGCCCAGGGTCTGACTATGGAGAGTCTGGTGGAGATATCCCTGGGGCAGATCGACTTTGAGGCACAATATACCTCTGCATCCATGTCTGTGACCCAATACTACTGTGTCAAGGACGGCAGGGTCTGCTATGCTGCGTCTGCAGTGGATCTGACAAACGGCTACTATGATATGTCCGTAGAGGCAGAGCGTAAGGGCGATACCCTGATCCTGTCCAATGCTGTTGACAAGGATGGCAATGCCTTTGAGGGCAATGGCGTGGTCAAATACCCCTTGACCCTCAGAAGAAAGTAATATTCTGCACCCCCTGCTCGTGTGATGGAGCAGGGGTATTTTTTAGAAAATAAAATAATTAACGATAAACGTAAAAAAGTTCTTGACAAATGTTAAAGTTTGTGATACCATAAAGACACAAATCAACAGGAGGTAAATGATATGGAACGCTTACGTAAAACAGCCAATACTCTGGACACCATTGTGTGCATCTTTAGAGTCCTGGTAATTATCGCCCTTGTGACGGTTGTGGTTGCTACCGCACTGATCGGAGGCGCACAGCTTTTGGACCTGGACGAGGATGTTATGGGCGAGGTGAACTATACCTTAGAGCTCGGATCGGTAAAGCTGGACTATATGCCGGATACCCGGTTGCCTGCTTATAGCCTACTGTCCCTTTTTTTAGTCAGCGCACTCCTTTTTGTTGTGCTGTGTGTCTTTACACTGATTGTTATTAAGTATATCCGTCGGATCCTGCACCCCATGATTGAGGGAGAGCCCTTCCGTGATGTCGTCGCCGTCAACCTTAAGAAGCTGGCTTGGCTCACCGTGATCAACGGTATAGTGCAGTTCTTCCTGGCAGGGCTCGAGAGCTACTTGGTCAGAACCTTCTATAGTGACACCATCCATGCCCTAATAGAGGGGAGCAAGATTACCGGCATTACCTACGAGGCAGAGGCAGATCTGACCTTCCTGTTCATTGCCGGTGTGTTGTTCCTGCTGTCCTATGTGTTCCGCTATGCCCAGGAGCTGCAGAAGCTGTCCGATGAGACCCTGTAAGGAGGCTGACTATGGCGATTGTTTTGAGATTAGATCGAGTCATGGCTGACCGCAAGATATCCCTCAACGAGCTGTCCGAGAAGGTAGGAGTAGCCAATGTGAACCTGTCCAAGCTGAAGAACGGTCACGTCAGTGCCATCCGCTTCTCCACCCTGGAGGCGATCTGTGAGGTACTGGACTGCCAGCCGGGAGACATCCTGGAATTCCGTAAGGAAACCAAATAAACACCCTATGAACCCTCTGAGCCACCGGCTCAGAGGGTTCATCATATGGATATCTGTGTTTTGACCAAAAAGTTTTGCGTAGAATTGTGATATAACATAAAATTTTACGGTAATGCAACTTTCCTATTGAAAAATCCACGGGTATGCTGTTATAATGCAAGTAGAATGTCAAAGTGTGGGCTTGTGGCTCGGAGGTGGGTGCGTGGATAATATCGATATTAATATTCTGCGGTGTCTTACCAAGGATGCCCGTATGAATGCCTCCCAGATCAGCGGGATTGTAAACCTCTCTGTTTCGGCTGTCATTGAACGGATGAAGAAGCTGGAGAGCAGTGGTCTGATCCGTGGCTACACCGCCCTCATTGACGAGCGGATGGCAGGTTATGATGTGCAAGCCATGATCTCTGTCCGTCTGGAGCATCCCAAGTACAACCGCAGCTTTGCCAAGCAGATGCAGGAGCATAGCTGCGTCATGGAGTGTTTCTATATTACCGGTGACTTTGACTACATTGCCCGTGTGTCCGCAGGTTCTACCGAGGAGCTGACCGGAGTGCTCAATGACATCAAGCAGATCCCGGGAGTATCCTTGACCCGTACATACGTGGTACTGGACAATATCAAGCAGGGGGCATCCGTGATCCCGCGTCTGTCCTGACCCAATTGTGACTATGCAGCATTTCGGTGTTGCAAAAAATAAACAAAACAAATTTTAGGAGGAAACACAATGATTATCGGAATTCCCAAGGAAATTATGCATGAGGAGAAGCGTGTTGCCGCTACCCCCAACGACGTAAAGAAGTATGTTGCTGACGGCCACAAGGTTCTGGTCGAGATGGGTGCCGGTGTCGGCGCTCTCCACGCAGATGCCGATTACGCAGCAGCCGGTGCTGAGATGGTCAAGTCCGCACAGGAGTTGTATGACCGTGCAGAGCTGATCCTCAAGGTCAAGGAGCCCCAGTTCAACGAGAACTTCAAGAAGCACGAGGTCGAGATGATGCACAAGGGTCAGTACCTCATCACCTTCATCCACCCCGCCGCTCCCGTCAACCACGAGATGGTCAAGAAGATGGCTGCTGCAGGCGTTGTTTCCCTGACTATGGACTGTGTTCCCCGTATTTCCCGCGCCCAGTCTATGGACGCTCTGACCTCCATGAGCACCTGCGCAGGCTACAAGGGCATGCTCATGGCTGCTTCCGATCTGGAGTGCTTCGTTCCCATGATGCCCACCGCAGCCGGTATGATCAAGCCCGTTAACGCTATGGTCATCGGTGTCGGTGTTGCAGGTCTGCAGGCTCTGGCTACCGCAAAGCGTCTGGGTGCCAAGACCTTCGCTATGGACATCCGTCCCGCAGCAGCCGAGCAGGCTACCTCCCTGGGTGCCAAGGTCATCGAGTCCGGCGTTGCTCCCGAGCTGGCTATGGGTCAGGGCGGTTACGCACTGGAGCTCCCCGCAGACGTACTGGCAGCAGAGCGTGAGCTCCTCGCCAAGGAGCTGCCCAACATGGATATCGTATTCCTGTCTGCACTGGTTCCCGGCCGTCTGGCTCCCATCCTCATCACCGAGGAGATGGTCAAGTCCATGAAGCCCGGCTCCGTTATCGTTGACATCGCTATCGACCAGGGCGGCAACTGCGCCATTACTCCCGCCGGCAAGCGCGAGACCAAGCACGGTGTTATCATCGAGGGCATCAAGAACATCCCCGGCATGCTGGCTGTTTCTTCCACCTTCATGTATTCTGCAAATATGTACAATCTTGTTAAGTTCCTGGTTAAGGACGGCAAGATGAACCTGGACATGAACGACGAGATCGTTAAGGGCATGATGACCACCATGGACGGCAAGGTTGTCCACGAGGGTGCTCGTGCAGCTATGGGTATCTAAGTATGGATAACCCCATTGTATTAGTTGTTCTATTCGTTGTTAGTGCGGTTCTGGGCTATGTGATCATCCGTAATGTTCCTGCCCTCCTCCACACTCCTCTGATGTCCGGCATGAATGCCCTGTCCGGTGTTACCGTACTGGGTGCTATGGTCGCTTCCGGTGCCGCACTGGCCTCCGGCAATGTGATCGCCATTATTCTGTCCCTCCTTGCTGCTGCACTGGCTATCATCAATGTAGCAGGAGGCTTCGCTCTGACCCACAAGATGCTCTCCAGCTTTGTAAAGAAGAAGGGAGGCAAGGGCAATGACTGATCTGGTTTATTATATCCTCAGTGGCGTATGTGTTGCCCTTGTGCTCTTGGGCATCAACCTTATGAGCAAGGTCAAGCTGTCTGTGACAGGTAATGCTCTTTCCGCTGTTTCCATGGTTTTTGCCATGATCCTAACGGTGATCCGTTATGATCTGGGCATGAATGTGGCTCTCTATGGCGTGCTTGTGATCGCCGGTATCTTCGGCATCATTGCCGCCGGCAAGATCAAGATGATCGCCATGCCCCAGACCATTGCTCTGCTCAACGGCTTGGGCGGTGCCGCCTCTGCTCTGGTTGCGGCATGTACTGCTGTCCAGGGTGGTGTAGGTACCTTCGAGGCTTCCACTGCAGGTCTTGCACTGGCAGTTGGCGGTCTGACCCTCACCGGTAGCCTCATTGCCGCCGGCAAGCTGGCTCGCATTCTGGATGCCCGCCCTAAGAGTCTGAAGAATCATAACCTGATCTTCGCTCTGCTCCTGGTTGCCTGTGTTGTTGCCATGGTTATGCAGACTGTAGGTAGCGGTGCATGGGCAGTTCTGACCGCTATTACCTCTCTGGTAGCCGGTGTAGTATTTGTCATGCGCGTAGGCGGTGCAGATATGCCCATCACCATTTCCCTCCTGAACTCCCTGTCCGGTGTTGCAGGCGGTATTGCAGGTATGGCTATCGGTGAGCCTCTGCTGGTTGTTGTCGGCGGTATCGTTGGTGCTTCCGGCCTGATCCTGACTCAGGATATGTGCAAGGCTATGAACCGTACTCTCGGTGCGATCCTCACCGGCAAGACCACTGCCGCTCCCGCTAAGGCTCCTGCCAAGGTTCCTGCAGCCGTTGCAGCTCCCGTAGCCAAGGCAGCTCCTGTTCAGGAGAAGAAGGCAGCCAAGCTGGACGAGAACGGTGTTGCCGCCGCTCTGCAGAAGGCAAAGAAGGTCATTATCGTTCCCGGTTACGGCATGGCTCTGTCCCAAGCACAGGGTGAGGTCGCTCATCTGACCTCCGTCTTAGAGGGCAGAGGGGTAGAGGTCAAGTTCGCCATCCACCCCGTTGCAGGCCGTATGCCCGGACACATGAGTGTCCTGCTGTGCGAGGCCGATATCGATTACGAGAAGCTGTTCATGATGGAAGACATCAATGATGATTTCGCTTCCTGCGATCTGGCTATCGTCATCGGCGCAAACGACGTTACCAATCCTGCGGCAAACACTGCCGAAGGTACCCCCATTTACGGTATGCCCGTTCTCTCTGTAGAGAAGGCTCCTATGACCGTATTCTGCAACTTCGACACCAAGCCCGGTTACGCTGGTGTAGAGAATCCCCTGTACAGTGCTTCCAACGTCCTTATGATGCTGGGTGATGCCAAGGCTTCCGTAGCCAAGCTGGAGGGCTTCCTCTCCGGTTCTGTGGAGACTGCTCCCGCCGTCGCTTCCGCTCCCGTAGCAGAGGCAGGTCTCACCGAGGCTAAGGTCGGTCAGACCCTGCAGAAGGCAAAGAAGGTCATCATTGTCCCCGGTTACGGTATGGCTCTGTCCCAGGCACAGGGTGAGGTCGCTCACCTGACCTCCGTCTTAGAGGGCAGAGGGGTAGAGGTCAAGTTCGCCATCCACCCCGTTGCAGGTCGTATGCCCGGACACATGAGTGTCCTGCTGTGCGAGGCTGATATCGATTATGAGAAGCTGTACATGATGGAAGACATCAACGACGACTTCGGCTCCTGCGACATTGCTATCGTCATCGGTGCCAACGACGTCACCAACCCTGCGGCAAACTCCGCCGAGGGCACTCCCATCTACGGCATGCCCATCCTCAATGTAGAGAAGGCTCCCATGGCCGTGTTCTGCAACTTCGATACCAAGCCCGGCTACGCAGGTGTAGAGAATCCCCTGTACAGTGCAGACAATGTGCTCTTGATGCTGGGTGATGCCAAGGCTTCTGTAGCCAAGCTGGAGACCCTCCTGTCTGCTCCTGCTCCCGTAGCTGCTTCTGCTCCCGCAGCACAGACCAAGCTCAGCGAGACCAAGGTTGCCGACACCTTAAAGGCTGCCAAGAAGGTCATCGTTGTTCCCGGTTACGGTATGGCTCTGTCCCAGGCACAGGGCGAGGTTGCACATCTTGCTGCCGTTCTGGAGCGGAAGGGTGCCGAAGTCAAGTTCGCCATCCACCCCGTTGCAGGCCGTATGCCCGGACACATGAGTGTCCTGCTGTGCGAGGCTGATATCGATTACGAGAAGCTGTACATGATGGAAGACATCAACGACGACTTCGGCTCCTGCGACATTGCTATCGTCATCGGTGCCAACGACGTTACCAACCCTGCGGCTAACTCTGCCGAGGGCACTCCCATCTACGGTATGCCCATCCTCAATGTAGAGCAGGCTCCCATGGCTGTGTTCTGTAACTTTGACACCAAGCCCGGCTATGCAGGTGTAGAGAATCCCCTGTACAATGCAGATAATGTACTCTTAATGCTGGGAGATGCCAAGGAATCCGTAGCTAAGCTCCACAGCTTCCTTAAGTAAACACCCCCCGAGCCTCCTTGCTCCGGCAAGGAGGCTCTTTCCGTCAACTTCCTGTTTATCGCTCTGACGAGCGATAAGGGAATTTGAGTGAATAGTGAATAGTGAATAGTGAATAGTGAATAGTGAATAGTGTCGGTGTGGCTTACGCCACGGATTAAAATATGGCAGCAAAGCTGCCAAATCAAGGGCAAAGCCCTTGTTTTCTAATCCATCCCGTAGGGATACCACAATTATTCACTA
>JAZRGR010000290.1:0-15453 GCA_045644345.1 Faecousia sp.
GAGCAATCGGCGAGAGATTTTGTTCCAAATTGAGGTTTGGAAAACGCAGGAATACTTTGTGTATTTCAAGTTTTTCAAACCGAAAAGTTGGGACAAAAGATTCGCTGAGTGCCGACGGCTATTTATTCAGAGTTTCCTTAGCATAAGGAGGCGAGGAATTTGCTCTTTTCCAGCATTAGTTTTTTGTACGTCTTTCTGCCCTTGATACTGGTTTTATACTTCCTGGTTCCTACCAAAGGTAAAAACTATGTTCTCCTCATAGGCAGTCTATTCTTTTACTTTGTAGGAGAGCCTATCTATGTAACACTACTCCTATTTTCTTCTGTATCCGACTATTTACACAGCCTTTATATCGAATCCCACCGAGGATCAGCAGGGGCCAAGGTTGCCCTGATTTCCTCTATTGTCATCAATTTAGGACTCTTGGGCTTCTTTAAGTACTCTGACTTCTTTATCAGCGGCATCAACGGTCTGTTGGGTACCCACATTCCTCTCTTCGGTGTGGCACTGCCGATCGGCATCAGCTTCTTTACTTTCCAAACCATGAGCTACACCATTGATGTATATAGGGGAGAGGCTAAAGCGGAGCGGAATCTTGCCACCTTCGGCACCTTCGTCTGCTTATTCCCCCAGTTGATCGCAGGGCCTATTGTACGATACACAGACATTTCCCGTGAGCTCCATAGCCGCAAGCACAGCTTCGAGAACTTCTATCTCGGTGTTCGCCGTTTTATTTTCGGTTTGGCTAAGAAAATTCTGATTGCCAATCTCATGGGCGAATTCTGCAACCACTTCCGTGAAAGTCAGGCTTCTGTGATCTTCTACTGGCTCTATGCCATCGCCTTTACCATGCAAATCTACTTCGACTTCTCCGGCTATTCCGATATGGCCATTGGCTTGGGTCGGATCTTCGGCTTTCGGTTCCCGGAAAACTTCGACTATCCCTTCATTTCCAAGAGCATTACGGAATTCTGGCGTCGTTGGCATATGACGCTGGGTGGCTGGTTCCGGGATTATCTCTACATCCCGCTGGGCGGAAATCGCTGCAAGCGTTCCCGTTGGCTGCTGAACATTTTCGTCGTTTGGGCTGCTACAGGTCTCTGGCACGGTGCTGCATGGAATTTTGTTCTGTGGGGCCTTCTGTTCGGCGTGTTGCTGATCATGGAGAAGCTGTTTCTTCAGAAGGCGCTGGAACGCGTCGGCATTCTGCGACACCTCTATGTTATGGTGATCGTTGTTCTCAGCTTCGTTATTTTCAACGCAAGCTCTATGTCCCAGCTCCTGGATGACCTGAAGGGTCTGTTCGGCGGTGCCCCTCTCTGGACTGCTGATACAGGATATTTCCTACGGGATTATGCTGTATTGTTTGTGCTTGCCATTGTTGGAAGCACTCCTCTATGTAAGACGCTGTGGGGGAGAGTCTCCCAACGCTTCAAAAGCTTCGAGGCTATTGCAGAGCCTCTTGCCATTGGGGTACTGCTTCTGGCAGTAACTGCCTGTCTGATCAGCGGCAGTCTGAACCCCTTCCTTTATTTCCGCTTCTAAGGAGGAAACAAAATGGAAAAGTTTAAAAAAATTGCTGTTGTTTCCGTCTTTGCAGTGTTTATCTTCGGTTTATCTGTGCTGCACTTTCTCCTTCCGGACAAGGATTTCTCCGCCGCGGAGCGGAAACCCCTTGCTCAGCTCCCCCAACTCTCTGCCGACGGGATCCTGACGGGAGATTATTTCACCGATGCAGAGACCTACTTGCTGGAGCAATTTCCTCTTCGCTCCGGCTTCCTGGACTGCAAGCGGATCCTGGATAAGAACATTTTCCTCATGAGCAGCAGTGGTGGCTATACCAGTGCCGAGGATCACCTGACCAAGCTGGACAAAGCGCTGGATGAACGACAGATCACCCACGCAGTCAAGCTGCTGAACCTGATCCTTTCCCAGCATCCGGAGATTCATTCTGCCAAATATGCCATTGTTCCGGATAAGAATTATTACCTTTCCCGGTTCACCAAGCAGCCCACTCTGGATTACGATGTGCTATATCAGCTTGTATCAGAGCTGGATGCAGAAGAGATCGACCTTCGTCCCCTGCTCACATTGGACGACTACTACCGTACAGACAGCCATTGGAAACAAGAACGCATCCTTCCTATAGCCGAAGCCATTTGTCAAGCCTTTGGTGTCCCCGCCGCTGACAGAGACGGCTACAGTGCCAACTCTCTGGAGGGCTTCAAGGGTGTGTATTACGAGTTGACCGAATCCCCTCCGGAGCCGGACACCCTGACCTATCTGACCAATGATGCCATTGAGGGTGCGCAAGTTCTTTGCTTTAACAAATTCATGCGCTGGGAGAAGATGCCTGTATACAATGAGGACAACTTCGGGCAGGAGAACATGGATTCCTACGATGTTTTCCTTGGCGGTCCCCAATCTCTGATCACCATCGAGAACCCTGCCGCTTCCACAGATCGCCACCTGATCCTGTTCCGTGACAGCTATGGCAGCTCCTTAACGCCCCTGCTGATCGACAGCTATGCAAAGATCACTATGATCGATCTGAGATATATGAACTGGTACTATATGCGACAGCAGGATATTGACTACAGCAATGCAGATGTTCTGCTCCTGTATAGCACCACCTTCCTAAACAGTGCCATGTCCGCAGGCATGAGATAAACATCATCCTGCAAATTCCACTTCCCTTAATGAAGGCTGTCTCTCGTAATGATGCACATTATGAGAAACAGCCTTTTTATCGGATTCTTCTTGCATTTTTATTCATTATTTGCTATAATATCTTGATGTGCTGAAAGAATATAAAAAGGAGGCATCTATGAAACCATCACCTTTTTTTAAGAAATTCATCGGAACCAAAGCCTTTTATAAAATGGC
The DNA here is from genome assembly GCA_045644345.1 of Faecousia sp. Lineage (GTDB taxonomy): Bacteria > Bacillota > Clostridia > Oscillospirales > Oscillospiraceae > JAZOXB01. Next base: position 2,887 of record JAZRGR010000290.1, read on the forward strand.
CTTGGCTGTTGCCCTGCCTATCATGATCCAGAACGGCATTACCCAGTTTGTGGGACTGCTGGACAATCTTATGGTTGGGCGAGTAGACACAGTACAGATGGCCGGTGTTGCCATCAGCAATCAGTTGATCTTTGTATTCAACCTTGCCATTTTCGGTGCCATCTCAGGCGCAGGAATCTACGGTGCCCAGTTCTTCGGTCGGGGAGATGAGGAAGGCGTACGTCATGCCTTCCGCTACAAGCTGTTGATCTGCGGCACACTGCTCCTCTTAGGCTGTGGTATTTTTATTTTCTTTGGCGAAGATCTGATCCGCATGTACCTTAAAGGTGAGGGCGATCTGCAGAACATTGAAGCCAGTCTCCATTATGCCAAGGAATATCTCTACATCGTTATGATCGGCCTACTCCCCTATGTGGTCGCACAGTGCTATGCAGGCACCCTCCGCGAGTGCGGTCAGACCATGCTGCCTATGGTAGCCGGTGTAGTCTCCGTCTTCGTCAATCTGATCTGGAATGCCATATTGATCTTCGGTCTGCTTGGCTTCCCTGCTCTGGGTGCCGCAGGTGCAGCCATCGCTACGGTCATTGCCCGTTTTGTGGAGGCAGGGATCATCGTGATCTGTGCCCACAGGCAGAAGGCAGGCAACACCTTCCTTACCGGTGCCTACCGCAGTCTCTATATCCCCGGCAAGCTCTTCGGACAGATCACTGCCAAGACCCTCCCCCTCCTGCTCAACGAAACCATGTGGGCAGGCGGTATGGCCATGCTGTCCCAGCGGTATTCCCTGATGCACTTTGACGTTGTGCCTGCACACAATATCTGCAGTACTGTATCCAATGTATTCAACGTTGCCTTCCTTGCTATGGGTACCGCCATCGGTATTATCGTAGGTCAGCTCCTGGGTGCCAATAAGTTGGAAGAAGCCAAGGACACCGACAGAAAGCTCATTACCTTCTCCGTATCCATCTGCTTCATCATCGGTGGCATTATGGCTCTGGTTGCTCCGCTGATTCCTCGGCTCTACAACACAACAGATGCCATCCGTCATCTGGCTACTCAGATGCTGGTCATCAGTGCCCTGGTCATGCCCATCAACTCCCTGGCAAATGCCTGCTATTTCACCATGCGCTCCGGTGGCAAGACCTTTATCACATTCCTCTTTGACAGTGTTTATGTGTGGAGCTTCTTGATCCCCCTGTGCTGGGTGTTGCAGACCTTTACCGCCCTTCCCATCATTCCCATCTTCCTCATTTGCCAATTTGCTGATATTGGCAAGGGGATCATTGGCTTGATCCTGATCCGCAAGGGAGTCTGGATCCAGAATATTGTTGCAAAGGAGAGTGCCTAATGAAATCACGTAGCTTCTATCGGGATCACGGACCTGTGCGGATCTTCCTATCCTACTTCAAGCCTCACAAGCGGCTCTTCGCTCTGGATATGTTCTGTGCCCTGCTGGTGTCCGTTGTTGATCTGACCTTCCCCCTGGCATCCCGTCAGGCTATGAATAACTACCTGCCCGAGGGTGCCTTTACCGCCTTCTTCTCTGTTATGGCTGTGTTTGCCGTAGCGTACCTGCTCCGTTCTCTGCTGTACTTTATCATCTGCTATTGGGGACACACCTTCGGCATCCGTGTAGAGGCAGATATCCGCCAGGATCTGTTCCGCCATATGCAGAGCCTGGGCTATGACTTCTATGACCGCAATCGTACCGGCCAGCTTATGAGCCGTCTTACCAGTGACCTGTTCGAGGTCACAGAGCTCGCCCACCACGGCCCCGAGGATCTGATCATTTCTGTATTGACCATCATAGGTGCTCTCATCGTCATGTTCTCCATCGAATGGAGACTTGCGCTGGTAGTATGCATCATCCTGCCCATTCTGGTAGTAGTGGTCACTACCCGTCGCCGCAAAATGAGTGCTGTATCCAAGAACGTAAAGGCAAAGACCGCCGCCATCAACGCTGATATCGAGTCCTCCCTGTCCGGCATCCGCACTGCCAAAGCTTTTGCCAACGAGGCAGTGGAATTCGCCAAGTTCCATGCCGCCAACGAGCGGTTCAAGACCTCCAAGCGTGAATTCCACAAGGAGATGGGTATGTTTACAGGCTCCCTGGAGTTCTTCATGACCCTACTGTCCGTTGCTGTCATTACCGTTGGCGGTGCCCTGCTGATGAGGGGACAGTTGGAGATGGTAGACCTGCTCACCTTCAGCCTGTATATTTCCACCTTTACCAGCCCTGTTCGCAAGTTGGTCAACTTTGCAGAAATGTTTGCCAACGGCTTTGCAGGTTTGGGGCGTTTCGTAGATCTGATGCGGCTGGAGCCCTCTCTGCAGGATCCGGAGAATGCCGACATCCTGTCCGACGTCAAGGGCGAGATCGTCGTTAAGAATGTAGGCTTTGCTTATGACGAGGACACCGAGGTCCTGGATTCCGTCTCCCTCCATGTAAAGCCCGGCGAGACCATTGCCATCGTCGGTCCCTCCGGTGGCGGCAAGAGCACATTGTGCCGCCTCATTCCCCGTTTCTATGATGTAGGCTCCGGTTCCATCACCATTGACGGCAAGGATATCCGTCATGTGACCCAGGAATCTCTCCATCACGCTATCGGTGTGGTGCAGCAGGATGTATTCCTCTTTGCCGACACTATCGGCAACAATATCCGCTACGGTAAGCCCGACGCCACCATGGAAGAGGTCATCGAGGCTGCCAAGCGTGCTGAGATCTATGAAGATATTATGGCTATGCCCGATGGCTTCGACACCTATGTAGGCGAGCGAGGCACCCTCCTGTCCGGCGGACAGAAACAGCGTGTTTCCATTGCCCGTATTTTCCTTAAGAACCCTCCCATCCTCATCTTAGACGAGGCTACCAGTGCCCTGGACAGTGTCACCGAGGAGAAGATCCAGAGTGCTCTGGACGCTCTGGCTGTAGGTCGTACCACACTGATCATTGCTCACCGTCTGTCTACCATCCGCAGTGCTACACGTATCATTGCCATTGCAGACGGCGTGATCAAGGAAGAAGGCTCTCACGAGGAGTTACTGCGCTGTAACGGTCTGTATGCTGACCTTTGGCGGACGCAAAACCTCAAAAAATGCTAAATTTATCATCAAAAATGGAAAATAACCCTTGCTTTTATCCTTGAATTGTGATATAAACATCTTAATACTGACGATTCTGCGGTTTTCCGAAGAACCGTCTATGATTTGAGAGGATGATTATTCTGTGAATACCCCCCTGTGCCCCGAAACCATCATCACCAATTTCCATGTCAAAGGAAACGTGATCGAGTGTAAGGAATTCGGTTCCGGACACATCAATGATACTTACAAAGTCGTTACCGATGATGGACATGTCTACGTTCTCCAGCGGATCAACAAGAACGTTTTCACCGATCCCATTGCCGTTATGGAGAATGTCAGTGCTGTCACTGACTTCCTCCGCAAGACCCTCAAGCTCCCCCGTGAGACCCTCCACTTCATCCGCACAGACGAGAACCTCCGTTACTACATAGATGCCAATGAGGACTGCTGGCGCTGCTATGAGTTTACCGACGGCATCTGTCTGGAGGCTCCCGAGTCCGACGAGGACTTCTACGAGAGTGCCATTGCTTTCGGTCGTTTCCAGGAAATGCTCAGCACCTTCCCCGCAGACTCTCTCCACGAGACCATTCCCCTGTTCCACAACACTCCCAACCGCTACCGCATGTTCAAGGAAGCAGTTGCCAGGGATGCTGCAGGTCGTGCCTCCTCTGTTGCAGAAGAGATCGCCTTCATCCTGGCACGGGAGTCCGAGGCAGGTCTCATCTGTGATGCGCTGGATTCCGGGGAGCTCCCCCTCCGCGTAACTCACAATGACACCAAGATCAACAATGTTCTCCTGGACAGCAAGACTCGCAGGGCGCTGTGTGTCCTGGATCTGGATACCGTCATGCCCGGTTCCTCCCTGTATGACTACGGCGATTCCATCCGTTTCGGTGCCGCTACCGCCGCCGAGGACGAGAAGGACCTTAGCAAGGTCACCATGAGCCTCAACCTGTTCCGAGTCTATACTGCCGGCTACCTCAAGGCTTGCAGTGCCCTTACAGCCAAGGAGATCGAGATGCTCCCCGTAGGTGCCAAGATGATGACCTTAGAGGTTGGTGTCCGCTTCTTAACAGACTATCTCGATGGGGATAAGTACTTCAAGGTAGCCTATCCCCAGCACAATCTGGACCGTGCTCGCACGCAGCTTAAGCTGGTTGCCGACATGGAGCAAAAGTGGGATGAAATGAATCGTATCGTTGCAGAAGAAGCTGCAAAGAGATGACCCCATAGACCACATTACGGAACTGTCTTCACCCACAGGTAGGACAGTTCCGTTTTTTGGTAATGGTTTGTTCACAAAAGTTTTGTTTTTTCTTCAGGTTCTTCACACAAAGCTGTGATATGCTTGATACAACCACCCGAAAAGGAGTCCATTCCATGAACGACTATGACTACTATTCCTACCCAACAGATCGGGACGTTCCACCTCTAACGGATCACCCCACACTGAGGCCCTATGAGGATCCCTACGGTTATATCCCCCCTGCATCTCATAACGATCCTCCCGAATCCCGACCCATAGGCAAGAGACTGCTGATTTTCGCTCTGTGCTTCTCCCTACTGGGCAGTGTCTTAGGCGCAGGCTCCGTGTTCCTGATGCAGAGGCTCCTGGCTCCCTCGCCGGAGGAGGTACAGCTTGAGCAAGACCGCATTGTTTCCCACACACTCCAAGGTCAGAGGGAACAGGTCGTCCTGGAGACAGTCCCCGTCGACACAAGCCGCCAGATGACCCCTGCCCAGGTCTATGCAGCCAATGTCCACTCTACAGTAGGCATCACCACCACACTGACCACCACCAATTTCTGGGGCTATCAAACCACCTCAGCCGCATCCGGCTCCGGCTTCGTGATCTCCGACGACGGGTATATTCTGACCAATTTCCATGTGATCGAAGGTTCTGACAGCATTTCCGTCTCCCTCTTTGACGGACGATCCTATGATGCTGCCCTAATCGGCTACGACGAAAGTAACGACATTGCCGTTCTCAAGGTCAATGCCTCGGGACTGGTGCCTGTGATCATCGGGAATTCCGATCATGTAAATGTAGGAGATACCGTAGTTGCTATCGGCAATCCCCTGGGAGAGCTCACCTTTTCCCTGACCTCCGGCAGTATCAGTGCCAAGGATCGGGAGGTTACTTTCTCCGGCAGCGTATCCATGAAGCTGATTCAAACGGATTGTGCCATTAACTCCGGCAATTCCGGTGGCGCCCTCTTTAACCTCTACGGAGAGGTCATCGGTGTCACCAATGCCAAATACTCCGGCTCCTCCGGTTCCTCTGCAACCATCGACAACATCGGCTTCGCCATTCCTATCAACAATATTATGGATATTGTTAACAACATCATTACCAAGGGCTATATTCTCAAACCCTATGCCGGACTGGCTCTTGCTGACCTGGGATTCGAGGCACAATTCTACGGCTATCCCATGGGAGCCTATGTTCAAGCCATAGATCCCCAGGGACCTGCTGCCAATGTCCTGCAGGAAGGAGATATTATCGTTGCTGTAGGGAACACACAGATCAGCAGTGCCGCCCAGTTTAACCACCTGATAGAGGCCACGACCCCGGGAACAGCTCTGGTAATCACCGTGTTCCGTAACCGTCAGTATGTAGAGTGCTCTGTTACCGTGGTAGAAGCCCAACGTCCTGCCCTTCCCAGCACCTCACAGGGTAGCTATTATTGATCTCATGTATATAACCCACAGTCCTGCAGGATGTATACCCTGCAGGACTGTGGGTTATTCTTTACTCAATATGTGTATGGTTGTTAATATGGTCCGTGCAGTAGCAATAGTAGCCCTTGCAACGGGAGCAGTAACGGAATTCCAGATCGGGATGTGCTATATCCGTCCGTCCGCAGACAGTACACTTATGACGGAAGGGCCCCTGCTCCTTGCCCCGGAGCTGATCTGCTAAATTGGGACGGGGCTGACGCACCGCCTTCTTGAACTGGTGATGGCGTTTCATCTGCTTGTAATTGTAATTGGTGTGGAAGAGTCTGCCCACATCCTTGCCGAAGTTGAGAACATAATTCAGCAGGGATACCACAGGTGCCGTCCCTACCATGAGGAATGCCATCCAGAATACAACGCCCTCGAAGGGTGCAATGGTTCTGATCAGATCAAACAGGATCAGTGCCACATCGAATAGCGCAAGCCACCGCATCTTAACGGAAAAGATGCCAAAGAGGAAGATCCGCTCCTCCGGCAGCAGTGTCGCAACAGCCAGCATCAGAGAGATGTTCAGATAGTAAGCAGATATCCGAACCGGAACACCAAAGAAGCCTATGAGAACCGCACACACAACCGTGATCAGTGCTCCGCCCAAATAGTAGACATTCAATCGGAAAGTTCCCCATACGGATTCGATCACATTGCCTAACCAACGATTGAACAGGATGTAGAAAACAATGGAGAGCAAGCCGTATCTGTACTCTGCTGTGTAGCTTACCAGCCATGTTACACAGCGCCACAGCTCTCCCCGAAAGATCGACACGGAATCAAATCGGAGAATATTGACGACCCTGTAATCCCCGGTAAAATAAGTATACAGAGACAGAACCGCATTGGCAATACAGACATACAGCATCAGATTGGGTATGCCTTTATTCCGATTCTTCTGCAAAAAACGGTGATAGCGTTTTCCCATAGGATACCTCCTAAAAGTTTACTACCTTAGATTATACCCAAGAAACAGGAATTTGTCTATAAAAATTCTGTGAATTTTCTTTTGCTGTTGCAAAATCCCAGGTTCTGTGCTACAATGGTGCGGAAACATTGGTTTTTCCGCGGAAATCGGAGAAATCCCCATAAATTTACGGAGGTAGAATTACAATGAGCCATGTCAAAGATACCGGCCTCGCCGAATACGGCAGAATGAAGATCCAATGGGTCGAGGACTTTATGCCCGCCCTCTGCGCCATTCGTGAGCGTTTCAAGAAAGAACAGCCCTTTGCCGGCAAGAAGATCACCATGTCCATCCATATGGAAGCCAAGACCGCATTCTTAGCCCTCTGTCTTGCCGCAGGCGGTGCAGAGGTCCACGCAACAGGCTGTAATCCCCTGTCCACCCAGGACGATGTAGCCGCAGGTCTGGACTCCATGGGTGTACAGACCTATGCCGTCAACGGTGTAACCCCGAAGGAATATGAGCAGCTCTTAGTAGAGGCCCTGTCCTGCAAGCCCGACCTGATCATTGACGACGGCGGCGACCTGCTGGATCTCCTCAGCGGTGAGTACAAGCATCTGGCAGAGAACATCATCGGCGGTGCCGAAGAGACCACCACCGGCATCCACCGTCTCCATGCCCGTGCTAAGGCAGGCGTCCTGCCCTTCCCCATGATGAATGTCAACGATGCCAAGTGCAAGCACTATTACGACAACAAGTACGGCACCGGTCAGTCCGTATGGGATGCCATTATGCATACCACCAACCTGCTGGTTGCAGGCAAGACCGTAGTCATCGCAGGCTACGGCTACTGTGGCAGAGGCATCGCTATGCGTGCCCGTGGCATGGGTGCCAACGTCATCGTCACCGAGATCGATCCTATCAAGGCTCTCGAGGCTTCTATGGACGGTTGCATGGTCATGCCTATGGACGATGCCGCACCTTTGGGTGATATCTTCATCACCACCACCGGCTGTAAGGATGTTATCGTCAAGCGTCACTTCGAGGTCATGAAGGACAATGCTTTCCTGTCCAACGCAGGTCACTTCAATGTTGAGGTCAACGGTGTAGAGCTGGAAGAAATGGCAGTCCGTGTCTATCAGCGCCGCAAGGACATCGTGGGCTACGAGCTCCCCGACGGACGTACCCTCAACCTCATCGGTGAGGGCAGACTGGTCAATCTGGCAGCAGGCAACGGTCATCCCGCCGAGATCATGGACACCAGCTTCGCTGTACAGGCTCTGTCCCTGGAATATATGCTCAAGAACGGCAAGGGCCTTGACAAGGCTGTGTACGAGGTCCCCAAGGCCATCGACGACGAAGTATCCCGTCTAAAGCTGGCAGGAGCCGGTCTCAAGATCGACACCCTCACCCCCGAACAGGAAGCCTACATGGCAGGCTATACCGTATAAATATCTCACAAGAGTGCCCCTTGGTCAACACACCGAGGGACACTCTTTTGATTCATTTGCCCGATTTCTCAGAAAACCAAATTCCCGATTTATGGAGCTGTTTATCGTATAACACCGTAGGGGCGACCTGTGGTCGCCCGGTCATTGTCGTTAAACGACAATGACGAAATTACGGGATTATCACGAGTTTTCCGACAAAATCGGAACATTTTGCGGGCGACCACAGGTCGCCCCTACGAACAAATTCGGAAATCGAACAGCTCGATAAATCGGGAATTTTATACTCTTGGGGACAAAAAACGGCACCCCCCGTGGGGAGGTGCCGTAGTGGGTATGTCGCAGATTAATCGATATTTTCAATCAGGCCGTAGCCACCGTCGTTTCTCTTGTAGACAACCGCAAATGCCTGTCCGTTCTCTTCGTCCTTGAATGCAAAGAAGTTGTGCTCCAGCAGATTCATCTGCAGGATAGCCTCTTCACGGGTCATGGGCTTCATGGGGAATTCCTTAACACGGACGATCTCAAAGCTGGCCTCTTCCTCTGCCTCCGGTGCGAAGGAGGTAACCTCCGCAGTGCGGGAGAAGGCATCCTGACGGAGCCTGCGAGCCAAGCGGGTCTTGTTCTTGCGGATCTGACGCTCGATGGTGGAAACCGCTGCGTCGATGGATGCGAACATGTCGCTGGTGGACTCGCTTGCACGGAAGTAGGTGTTTGCGGCATGGACCGTAATCTCAACCTTATTACGATCCTTTTCTACAGAAAAGGCGACAAGTGCCTCCGCATTATCTCCAAAGAAACGCTCAAGCTTCATTACCTTCTTCTCGGCGTAGGCATGAACATTGGCGGGCAGGCTGACTTTCTTCTCGGTGTACTGGAATTTCATAGGTCGTCGCTCCTTTCATGTGTTGGTAACCAATGACTCCATCGGCATATACCGTCGGTGGGATCCTGTGTTCCAATCCGGAATATGGGGGCTTAAAAGCCACCAAAGGTCGGAGCCGATTTCATCAGCAGTTACGGTGTGGGGTTCTTGCTGTCTATATTATACCATAAATTTTGAAAATATCAAGTATTTTCTTTCGTTTCTGTTAACAGTTGTTCAATAATGCCACGATACACGACTTCTGCCTGTTCCTCAAAGCCCTTGGCAAGGCGGTGAGCGAACTTCTGAGAGGGTGCAAACAGCTGCATCTGCAGGATCTCGCCCCGATCATCATTCAGTGTCATATGTACAGCATAGTGATCCTCCCGGATCTTGTCCACAGAGGCTTGTACAAAGCTGTGGCGGCGGACGGTGCGATTATACTGTTCTACCGCGGTCTGGACCCTGAGCATAACGGGATAGGCAATGCTGTCCTCTGTAACGGTGCATGCCTCGCGACCCTTGGCTGTGATCCCATATTTCTCACCGTCTACGATCTCCAGATGTCCGCTATCCACCATCTGGGGGACTGCCTCTGCCAGGTCGAAATAGCTCAAACGGTCATCCTGGTAGACCAGATCATAGATCTTCTGCAAATCAATGGGATATGTCACTCGACTCATTGCAAAGAGCACCAGGATCTTAACATCCAACATATCCCGAATAAAACCTTTCTCCATATCTATCCTTCTCTCCATCTCTTGATTACGGTTTTATTATACTCCATACAGAGCCAGTTGACAACTGCTTCACGGAAAAAATTTTTCTGCATACAATGGAGCGTAACCGTTCAAGGAGGAAGGTGAAACTATGTTTCTGTTCGCAGGTGGAGACAGGAGAGCCCATTGGACTGTCCGTTTCCTTCGGGAACAGGGTCTGCGCATAGGGACCTATCACGTTGCCGGTATGGAGGATGCCCCACTGCCCCACAGGCTGTCCGTGGTGTTCCTTCCCTTTCCCGTCCCTCAGCCTATGGCAGAGCTGTCACAGCTCCTACCCATGATAGACAGCAATACCACCATTCTATGTGGAATGCCCGGGGATCATAGGGCAGATTTAGAGAGAGTCGGGGCAAGGGTGATCGATCTCAGCGACACCGAGCCTCTAACCACAATGAATGCCGCTATTACGGCAGAATGCGCGCTCAAGCTGCTCATAGAAGCTTCTGAGATCACCCTTTTCGGCTCCCGCTGTCTGGTCATCGGAGCCGGTAGGATCGGCATGCTCCTGGGTGAAATGCTCCGCAGCTTAGGGGCAGAGGTCACTGTCTGTGCAAGATCTCCCCGTGATCTTGCCCGGATCCGTAGCCGAAATCTCCATGCTGAGGAAACAGGCATCTATCGTCGAGGCTTATGCCACTATGATTTTGTCATCAACACTGTTCCTGCGCCTATATTCACCGCAGAGCAAATCGCCTGTCTGCAGGATAGCTGTGTACTGTTGGAATTAGCATCCTCTCCGGGAGGCTTCCTTCCACCGGATAGAGACGCATTAGGTATCAGGCTGATCCGAGGCAACGGTCTTCCGGGGCGGTTTGCTCCCAAAACTGCCGGGATCCTCTACGGTGAGAGTCTCTTGGTGGCTATCAAAAAGGAGGGAATCTTATGAAACCGAAGGTAGGTATCGCTCTCACCGGCTCCTTCTGCACCTTCCGCAAGGTCCTGGATGTATTAAGGGCTTTAGAAGGCTATGAGCTGATCCCCATTATGTCAGAAGCGGCATATACCTCTGACACACGGTTCGGAAGCAGCGAGGACTTCCGCACCCAACTGGAAGAAATCTGCCACACCTCTATCCTCCACAGCATCCGTCAGGTCGAACCCCTGGGTCCCGGAAAGCTGTTAGATGCTCTGGTGATCCTACCCTGTACGGGGAACACCATAGGCAAGCTGGCTAACGGCATTGCCGACAGTCCCGTGACCCTTGCCTGCAAGTCCCATCTGCGTAACGGCAGGCCCGTGATCCTGGGAGTCTCTACCAATGACGGGCTGGCTGCAAATGCAGAGAACATCGGCAAGCTCCTGGCTCGCAGACACTTTTACTTCATCCCCTTCGGTCAGGATGACCCTGTTGAAAAGCCCTGTAGTCTGGTCGCACATATGGATCTCCTTCCACAGACACTTGACCATGCACTGCAAGGGGTGCAGTATCAACCGATTCTCCGATAACCGATACCGTAGCAGTCACTGCGAAAAGGGTCTTGCAAAACCATGAAGAATCGGCTATAATCTACAGTAACATATAAATATCCGGGAGGCATATTCCATGGTAAAATTCAGTTTTATCGTCCCCGTATACGGGGTAGAAGCATATTTAGAGAAGTGCGTAGACTCCATGCTTGCACAGACCTACGATAACTTTGAGATCATCCTGGTAGATGACGAGTCTCCGGACCGTTGCGGTGAGATCTGCGACAGTTACGCTGCCCGCTATCCCCACAAGGTCCGCTCCGTCCACCAGAAGAACGGCGGCTCCGGCACTGCAAGGAATCACGGCATTTCCCTATCTCGGGGCGAATACCTGATCTTTGTAGACAGTGACGATTATATCGCTCCCAATCTCCTTGCAGACCTTGCCACTACTATGGAGAAGCAGTATGCCGAGCTCTATGTATTCGGCGCCGTGATTGAGCGGGACGGCAAGCAGATCGGCGTCCTGGATCCTGCAGTTCCGGAGAACACCCCCTTTACCGTAGATCAGTATCCGGCGCTTTTCTTCGGCGTCACCGCTCCCTGGAGCCGTGCCTATCACCGCAGCCTCTTCGCCCCGGAGAACGGTATCAGTTTCCCCCCTAAGGTCTGGTATCAGGACATCCGCGTTGTTACCAAGATCTTCGTCAAGGCTAAGTCCATTGTCCGCATCCCCGGCAGATACTATCACTATATCCACCGCGAAGGCAGTGCCACCATCAACAAGAACAGCGGTCGCAATGTAGAGATCCTATATGCTTTTGAGGATATTCTGGGTTGGTTCCGCAAATACGGCTATTTCGATGCTTACTCCAAGGAGCTGGAGTTCCTTACCATCCATCATGTTTTCCTGGCTGCTTCTGTCCGTCTGATCCTCATTGATCGGAAGCATCCTCTCCTTGGTCAGTTCTACGAGTATATCAGCAAGGAGTTCCCCCATTTCCGCAACTGCGCCTATCTCCCCACCTTGGATAGGAACAAGCATCTCATTTTCAAACTCCTGCTGAAGAAGCGCTACGGCGCAGTTTACACCATCTTCAAGCTCAAGCGCCTCCTCGGCAAATAATTTTTTACAGGAACGGTCACCGTCAGGATGTGCCGTTCCTGTTTCCGTTTCTTGCAAAAATTCCGATTTATGGAGCTGTTATGCTGTCGCAAATGGAAAATTGAAAATGGAAAATGGAAAATGATCCTAACTGGAAATTCTAATCATAAAATATTTTCATTTTCGCAGAAAATTTTGGAAATACCACAGATTGTATCGACAATATGTTGTTCTATTTTAAA
>JAZRGR010000291.1:0-10072 GCA_045644345.1 Faecousia sp.
CGATGTAAACGACAGCATCGAGCAGAAGCTCAACGATATCGCAAAGCGCATCTACCACGCTGACGGCGTTATCATCACCGCCAACGCAAAGAAGCAGATGCAGGAGCTGGAAGCTCTGGGCTATGACAAGGTGGAGATCGACAAGCTTGGCAATGTCATCGGCTGGCTGGGCGAGGGTGACAAGATCATCGCCATTGACAGCCACATCGATACCGTTGGCATCGGCAACATCAATAACTGGGAGCATGACCCCTACGAGGGCTACGAGACCGATGATATCATCTACGGTCGCGGCGGCTCCGATCAGGGGGGCGGCATGCCCTCCGCTGCCTACGGCGGGAAGATCAACAAGGATCTGGGCCTTCTGCCCGAGGGCTACAAGCTGATGGTGGTGGGCACCGTGCAGGAGGAGGACTGCGACGGTATGTGCTGGCAGTCCATCGTTAACGAGTACTTCAACGGTCCCGAGGACGCAAGAGAGAAGATCGAGTTCGTTATTTCCACCGAGCCCACCGACGGCGGCATCTATCGCGGCCACCGCGGCAGAATGGAGATCCGCGTTGATGTTCGCGGTGTTTCCTGCCATGGCTCCGCTCCCGAGCGCGGTGACAACGCTATCCACAAGATGGCAGAGATCCTCCTCAATGTCCGTGACCTTAACGAGAACGACGCAGCAGACGACAAGGAGATCAAGGGCCTTGTTAAAATGCTGGATCCCAAGTACAACCCCGACCACTATGAGGATGCACGCTTCCTGGGCCGTGGTACCTGCACCACCTCTCAGATTTTCTACACCTCTCCTTCCCGTTGCGCTGTTGCCGATAGCTGTGCGATCTCCATTGACCGCCGTATGACCGCAGGCGAGACCTACAAGTCCTGCCTCAAGGAGATCGAGGATCTGCCCGCTTGCAAGAAGTATGCAGACGATGTTAAGGTTTCCATGTACATGTACGACCGTCCTGCATGGAACGGCCACGTATACGAGACCGAGTGCTTCTTCCCCACCTGGATCAACAAGGAAAATGCTGCTCATGTTCAGGCACTGGTCGATGCTCACCACGGTCTGTGGGGCACCGAGCGTCTGTGGGTCGATGAGACTGCAAGAGCAAAGCGCGAGGGCCGTCCTCTGACCGACAAGTGGACATTCTCCACCAACGGCGTTTCCATCCAGGGTCGCTACGGTATCCCCTGCGTAGGCTTCGGCCCCGGCGCCGAGTCTCAGGCTCACGCTCCCAACGAGATCAACTGGAAGCAGGATCTGGTTGTCTGCGCCGCCCTGTATGCAGCAGTTCCCGGCCTCTACAAGCCCGAGAACAAGATCACCGAGGCAGAGTTCCGTCAGGAGCTTACCGGTAACGATATCAAGTAAAGCGCAACTCTAAAACCTCACCTTTTGGGATTTGGACGGTTCTTTTGCCCCAACTGTGCCGAATCTCGATTCCGAAATACACAAAGTATTCCGGAATCTCCATTCGTTCATTTGGAACAAAATCTCTCGCCCAAATCTCCCAAAATGAGCTTTCAGAGGTTGCTGAAATAATTTTTTCAACCTATTTATTATAATAATAAATTTGTAAGGAGTACATTAAAATGAGTAAAACTGTAGAGCTTGCAAGACATCTTGAGACCCTGCGTATCAACAACATGTACAAGACCGACTTCTACTGGACTTGGGACAAGACCGACGATGAGATCGATGCTATCTTCACCGTTGCCGATGCACTCCGCGACCTCCGCGAGCGTAACAAGTCCACCAAGATCTTCAACTCCGGTCTGGGCATCTCCCTGTTCCGCGACAACTCCACCCGTACCCGTTTCTCCTTCGCTTCCGCCTGCAACCTGCTGGGTCTGGAAGAGCAGGTCCTGGACGAGAAGAAGTCCCAGATCGCTCATGGCGAGACTGTCCGTGAGACCGCTAACATGGTTTCCTTCATGGCTGACGTTATCGGCATCCGTGACGATATGTACATCCGTCAGGGCCACGAGTACATGAAGACCTTCATGGATGCTCTGGAAGACGGCTATCGTGATGGCATCCTGGAGCAGAGACCCACCCTGGTCAACCTCCAGTGCGACGTAGACCATCCCACTCAGTGTATGTCCGATATGCTCCACGTTATCCACTACTTCGGCGGTGTTGAGAACCTCAAGGGCAAGAAGGTCGCTATGACCTGGGCTTATTCTCCCTCCTACGGCAAGCCCCTGTCCGTTCCCCAGGGCGTTATCGGTCTGTTCACCCGTTTCGGCATGGACGTCTGCCTGGCTCACCCCGAGGGCTACGAGGTCATGCCCGAGGTCGAGGAGATCGCTCGCAAGAACTGCGAGAAGTACGGCTCCAAGTTCACCAAGACCAACGATATGAAGGAAGCATTCAAGGATGCCGATATCGTATATCCCAAGTCCTGGGCACCCTTCAAGGCTATGGAGGAGCGTACCGCTCTGTACTCCAAGGGCGACCAGAAGGGCATCGACGAGCTGGAGAAGAGACTGCTGGCTCAGAACGCAGAGCACAAGGATTGGGCTTGCACCGAGGAAATGATGCAGCTTACCAAGGACGGCAAGGCTCTGTACCTGCACTGCCTCCCCGCTGACATCACCGGCCTGAGCTGCGAAGAAGGCGAAGTTGACAACTCCGTATTCGATCGCTACCTGGTTCCCCTGTACAAGCAGGCTTCCTACAAGCCCTATGTTATCGCTGCTATGATCTTCATGGCACAGGTCAAGGATCCCGTTAAGGCTCTTATGACTCTGGATGCAGCAGATAACGCTCGCAAGATGTTTTAAGGAGCAGTAGAAGCTCCGCAGGTTTTAGGATCAGTAGAAGCTCCGGATCTTTCGAAAAAAATATGGGGTGGGAGTTTCGGCTCCCACCCATTATTAAACAATATGAGGTAATACTATGTCTAAGAGAATTGTTATAGCTCTGGGCGGCAATGCCCTGGGCAACACTCCCTACGAGCAGCTCCAGCTCGTGACTGAGACTGCTAAGCCCATTGTTGACCTGATCGCAGAGGGCAACGAGGTCGTCATCGCTCACGGCAACGGTCCCCAGGTTGGCATGATCAATCTGGGTATGGGTACTGCCGCTGAGGCTAAGGCCATTAAGTCCGATATGCCCTTCCCCGAATGCGGCGCTATGAGCCAGGGCTACATCGGCTACCATCTGCAGAACGCCATCGGCAACGAGCTTGCTGCCCGTGGTCTGGAGAAGGACGTCGCTACCGTAGTCACTCAGGTGCTGGTTGACGAGAATGACCCCGCCTTCAAGAACCCCACCAAGCCCATCGGTTCCTTCTATGACAAGGAAACTGCCGACCGTATCGCAGCAGAGAAGGGCTACACCATGGTTGAGGACGCAGGTCGTGGCTACCGCCAGGTCGTTCCTTCCCCCAAGCCCATTGACGTTATCGAGAAGAATACTGTCAACGCTCTGATCAACAGTGGTTGTGTTGTTATCACCGTTGGTGGCGGCGGTATCCCCGTTGTCCGCAGAGAGGGCAAGCTGTACGGCACTCCCGCAGTTATTGACAAGGACTTCGCTTCCGCTAAGTTGGCTGAGCTGGTCAAGGCAGATGCTCTGGTTATCCTGACCGCTGTTGACCGTGTTGCCATCAACTGGGGCAAGCCCAACCAGGAGAGCCTCAACGAGATGACCGTTGCTCAGGCTGAGCAGTACTGCACCGAGGGTCACTTCGCTCCCGGTTCCATGCTCCCCAAGGTCAAGGCCGCCATCTCCTTCGCCCAGACCGGCGGAGAGGCGATCATTGCCTCCCTGGAGAATGCCGCTGCTGCCCTCCGTGGCGAATCCGGCACCAAGGTACATATGTAATGAAGCAGGGAACCCGCATTGCTCCGAGGAGCGATGTGGGTTCTTGGTGTAAATGTATAAAAATATAGGGCAAATTTGTGCAAAAAGTGAAAATTATTCTCATTGCATGAAATGTTTATATTTTAAGGAAACATTTGCAAGGGAGCTACGTCATAAATACTGTGGGATGTCCCATACATATGTATTAAGGAGGACGATAGAATGAAGAAGCTGGCAACAATAGTCCTGGCATTATTGCTAACAATGCTCTTAATATCGGGAGCAACAGCACAGGACACCGTGACCCTTACATTGGAGGGGGACGTATTAAGGATTTCCGGTACAGGGGAGGTCCGCTATGTTTCTGCTATGGATGAATATGTGGAGGTAGAGCGGATCATTGTGGAAGAGGGGATCACGTCCATAGACGATATGTGCTTTGTAGCAATGGATAAGCTGAGAGAGATCAGTCTCCCCAACTCCCTGGAGCACATCGGGGAGGATGCCTTTACCCACTGCACTGCCCTTGAAAAGATCTATATCCCCGGTGGAGTCACACAGATCGAGGGCAATCCCTTTGAAAACTGTCCTGCTCTCACAGCAATTGAGGTTGCACCGGAGAATGCCCATTATTTCAGTGATGATCACGGTGTCCTGTATACCAAGGATGGAGAGGTTCTGCAAATCGCTCCCGGTGGAATCGTGGGGGCTTATATCATCCCCGAGGGAACACGGGTCGTAGGCAAAGGGGCATTCATTGATTGTACAATGCTGACGGAGATCACCATTCCCGCTACAGTCTCTGTGCTGGAGGAGTCGGCTTTCACCAACTGCGGCTTCCTGGAACGAATTAACTTCTCTGAGGGCCTTGTATCGGTGGGAGAAAGTGCTTTTTCCGAGTGTGTCTCATTGCAGTATGTCAATCTCCCGCAATCTGTGGAGAAGATCGACGAGGGTGCATTCCATAGCTGCAGATTCCTGCGAGGCATTGACCTGCCGGAGGGACTGGTATCGATCGGAAGTTATGCATTTTTCCAGACTGATTTGAGGAGTCTGGTGATTCCCGACAGTGTAACGGAGTACGGAATATATGTCCTTGGACTCTGCGAGAGCCTGGAGAAGCTGACCATTGGCAAGGGCGTAGAGCAGTTCTGCGCAGCAGAGCTTGAAGAGTGCGACTCCTTAATGGAGATCCTGGTGGACTCGGAGAATCCCGTTTACAATAGCGGGGATGGAGTTCTGTACAGTAGTGGTTATAGGATTCTGGAACGTTATCCTACAGCCCGAAAGGGTGACTATGAGATTTCTCATATGACAGAAATCGTTGCACCCTATGCCTTCTCTGAATCCCGTGTACACTCTGTAACCGTTCCGGATTCTGTTAGCATCATTGGAATAAACGCATTCAAGAACTGCATAGATCTGAGAAGCATTGTATTCGGTAACGGGATCCGTACACTAACGGATTGCTTCGGCGGTAGCTTTAACCTTTCCTCTGTGACCTTTGGCAATCAGTTTGAGGGCTTCGAGGTGGAGAATTGGAACCGGGACTGTATTGGGCTGAGATCCCTGTATTTTACAGGAGATGCACCGAAGACATTCCCCATTCCGGACGGGGACTACAGCGTGTATTATGTAGAGGGAGCAAAGGGCTGGACTATGCCCACCTGGAACGGACTGCAATGTGCGCCCTGGAACCCTGCGGAGGAGACACTGCAATTTACGGATATGCCCAATGGACTCCACTGGGCAAATGATGATCTGGAATATGCTGTGCTAAACGGGTATCTGAGAGGGACCGGACTGACGACCCTCTCTCCCAAGGGTACCACCAATCGCGCTATGTTCGTAACCATGCTCAGCCGAATGGAGACCTATTATGTGGACGGTGGCGGTGTATTTGCAGATGTGCCGGAGGATCAGTGGTTCAGCAAGGCTGTTGCCTGGGCTGCTGATTGTGGCATTGTGCAGGGTGTGGGTCACAACCGTTTTGACCCCTACAGCAATGTGACCAGGGAGCAGGCAGTGACCTTCCTGTTCCGATATGCAACCATGCTTGAACTCGACGATGGCTTCCGTGCGCAGATCGACGGCTATGAGGATGCAGAGCAGATCAGCTCCTGGGCAACGGAGGCTATGCAGTGGGCAATTTTTGAAGAGATCATCAATGGCTACGGAAGAAGAACATTGGAGCCCCGTGGATATGCTACCCGCGAGGAGATCGCAGCGATCCTCATGCGGTTCCTGGAGTACGTCAAGCTGAATAATAGAATCTATCCCAAAGGCTGCGTTAGTCTATCTACAATTGGCGTTCCCTGGCAGATCGAAAATGCAGAGGGGGGCTTGCTGAACCATTATGCAGGTGATTTTACAGGGAGTATGCATGTTTATCGTGAGGGTTGGTTTACCGGCTCCCCCGCACCTGTGCAGGTCGAGGTGGATTACAGCAGAGCGTTCACCTATGTGAATCAGAGTCAGCATGCACTGGACTTTTCTACGAGCTACGGCGACTTCTATGTCGGTGTTTGGGGCGACAATCTAAAGCGTGCACGTATTGACATCGAAGATCGCAGTGTTACCGTGGAGGGAGAGCCTTCTGAGTATCGGATCTATTTAGCAATTGATGGAGAATTGCTGGAGTCCTTGTGGTTAGAGGGTGAATGCGACGGAACCTTCTCCGTCCATGTGACAGGGAGTCAGATCAGAGTAGAGGGGCTCTATGGTGAGCAGTTCCTAAATTGCTATGATGAAAATTTCACTACGTATGGAGAGAAGACTTTGACTTTTAACGGAAATAATTATTTTGACTTCTCGGCCTTTGAGACTGAGGGCGTGATCTATTTCTGCAACGGCGAGGACGATACGGTCCTTACCTCCATACAGTGTACTGCTATTAACTGAATAACGGTATGATATCATGAACAACGCAGAACCATCCGGAAAGCCTATGCATACATGGATAATTGCGTTGTTCGGTACACATGACACAACGAAATGCCGCAAGGGGTGAGATCCACCCTTTGCGGCATTGTGCTATATAGAGTTGCAGGTAGAAATTAGGAGGGGTTGACCTCGCTATGGTCTAATGCAAAATCTAACAGCATGTTGATCAGCTCGTTACGGGAACGGTTGGAAGCATCGGCTAAATCGTCAAGGCGATGCACCGTATCCTCTCTGATGCGAATGGAAAAAGTACGGTATCCGTCTTCTCCTTTCAATGGCTTCTTGTCGATGATAAGTTTTTTGTTATCCATTATTAAGAACTGCATGAGATGGAATTTTACGATTTTTCCTAAAAATCGTGTAATTGCAATGCTTAAGCCTTTTGCTTTCTAACTGAAATCAATATTTCTGTTAGGAAGTAGTATTAGAGCTCGCAGTTGTTGACGGTACGGGGGAAGGGGAGAACGTCACGGATGTTGGCAACGCCGGTGAGGTACATAACGCAACGCTCAAAGCCCAGACCGAAGCCTGCGTGACGGGTGGAGCCGTACTTACGCAGATCCAGATAGAAGTCGTAATCCTCGGGCTTAAGGCCAAGCTCGTTCATCCGGGCAAGGAGGGTGGCGTAGTTATCCTCACGGTGGCTGCCGCCGATGACCTCGCCGATGCCGGGAACCAGGCAGTCCATAGCGGCAACGGTCTTGCCGTCGTCGTTCAGCTTCATGTAGAATGCCTTGATCTCCTTGGGGTAATCGGTAACGAAGACGGGACGCTTGAACAGCTCCTCGGTGAGATAACGCTCATGCTCGGTCTGCAGGTCACTGCCCCAATGTACGGGGTACTCGAAGCGGTCGTTATGGGGCTCTAAGAGCTTGATAGCCTCGGTATAGGTTACATGACCGAAGTCGGAGTTCATAACGTGGTTCAGACGCTCCAAGAGGCCCTTGTCTACGAAGCTGTTGAAGAAGTTCATCTCCTCGGGAGCATTCTCCAGAACATAGGAGATAATATACTTGATCATGTCCTCAGCCATACGCATATCATCGGACAGGTCAGCAAAGGCGATCTCCGGCTCGATCATCCAGAACTCGGCAGCGTGACGGGTGGTGTTGGAGTTCTCGGCACGGAAGGTGGGACCGAAGGTGTAGATGTTACGGAAAGCCATGGCATAAGCCTCGCCGTTGAGCTGGCCGGAGACGGTCAGGTTGGTGGGCTTGCCGAAGAAGTCCTGACTGAAGTCGATCTTGCCGTCCTCGGTGCAGGGGGGATTCTCCATATCCAGAGTGGTGACGCGGAACATCTCGCCTGCGCCCTCACAGTCGGCACCGGTGATCAAGGGAGTGTGGACATAGACGAAGCCACGCTCCTGGAAGAACTGATGGATGGCATAGGCAGCCAGACTGCGGACACGGAATACGGCCTGGAACAGGTTGGTACGGGGGCGGAGGTGGGTCATGGTGCGGAGGAATTCTACGGTGTGACGCTTCTTCTGCATGGGGTAGTCACCGGTAGAGGCGCCCTCGACGGTAACGGATTCTGCCTGGAGCTCGAAGGGCTGCTTAGCCTCGGGGGTCTCCACAACAGTGCCCTTGACGATGAGGGCCGCACCTACATTGATCTTGGAGATCTCCGCAAAGTTGGGGAGTTGATCCCCATAAACCACCTGCAGAGGGGTGAAGAAGGTGCCGTCGGAAAGGACGATGAAGCCGAAGGTCTTGGATGCACGGATGGAGCGTACCCAACCGCCGATCTCAATGGACTTGCCTACATAGTCCTTGGTGTTCTTAAATAATTCGCGCATGGTAATCAGTTCCATAGTATTGTAAATCCTCTCTATAATTTTATAATAAAGTCTTGGCTTGCAAGGATGATTGCGGTGTCCGGAACACATTATAATAGCATGACACCTGCTTCATGACAGGCATCTAATGTTGCCTGATCCCAAATCCCGGACTGGACTTCGCCGATATGACAGCAACCGATCAAGAGCATACACAGTCGAGACTGCCCGATGCCACCACCTATGGTCAAGGGAAGCTCTCCGTTAAGGAGGGCTCTGTGGAAGGGGAGCTGTCTGCGCTCATCCTTGCCTGCAAGGCGGAGCTGCAGATCCAACTGTGATGGGTCTACACGGATGCCCATAGAGGAGAGCTCAAAGGAACGGTCTAAGGTCTCGTTCCAGAACAGGAGGTCTCCGTTAAGGGTCCAATCGTCGTAGTCGGGGGCTCTGCCGTCGTGGGGACGACCTGAGCGTAGCTTGCCGCCGATGCCCATGAGGAACACAGCCTTATCCTTGTGCATACGGTGGAAGGCATCCTCCTTGTGGTGGGAGTCGGTCAGCTCAGGGAATAGATCCTCTAACTCTTGGGTGGTTACGAAGATCACCTCACGGGGGACGGTAGCGCAGATCTGAGGATATTCGATCTTAAGGGTCTCGCTTGTAACATAGATGGCATTGACGATGCGACGTACCACATCCTTAAGTGTGGACTCGCAGCGTTCCTCAGGTGAAAGGACTCTCTCCCAATCCCACTGGTCTACATAGACAGAGTGGAGATTATCCACATCCTCATCCCTGCGGATGGCGTTCATATCTGTTACCAGACCCTTGCCTGCGGGAAACCCGTAGCGTGCCAAGGCGAACCGCTTCCACTTAGCCAGAGAATGGACCACTTGTGCTTCGGTGCCTACAGAGGGGATGTCGAAGGCGACAGCTCGCTCATAGCCGTTAAGGTCATCGTTTAAGCCGGAGGTATTCTCTACAAAGAGGGGCGCCGAGACACGCAGAAGATTGAGTGCACGGCAGAGGCTTTTCTGGAAAGTGTGCTTGATGTATTCGATGGCACACTGGGTCTCATAGACCGTTAAGGGGTTGTGATATCCCGGTGGGATGATACAGCTCCCCATGCAGAAATTCCTCCTTTCGTTTCAGACGGGAAGAAAGTTCCCCGATACTGAAGGATATTTCAATATATTATACTCTATTTTTGCTCTGTTTACAAGAAGAATTTGTCATTCTCAGAAAAAATTCAAATGACTCCAAGGAATTCACAAAGGATACTTGCGTTTTTTGTCAAAATGGGATATGATAATAGTGAACGACAAAATCTGCGGCAGGAGTATTTCCTCCTGTTCCTGTTAAACTATTCGGGAGGTGGTGGAATGGAGCCCCATATGTTAAATATGCTAAAGCTGATGGATCAGCCTATATTCCTGCTGTGTAAGGGGGCTGTTTCTTGGATCAATCCGGCTGCAGAATCTCTGGTGACTATGGACCAGAGGGGGGACTCGATCCTGGGAGGCGGTGTAGAGCTCTACGAT
>JAZRGR010000292.1:0-2064 GCA_045644345.1 Faecousia sp.
ATAAATAGCCGTCGGCACTCAGCGAATCTTTTGTCCCAACTTTTCGGTTTGAAAAACTTGAAATACACAAAGTATTCCTGCGTTTTCCAAACCTCAATTTGGAACAAAATCTCTCGCCGATTGCTCTCGGCGATTTAATCAAAGCTTCCCTAATTTAGAAACACAGTGATGGAGAGTAGTACCTTTTACGGGGGTCCAGAGAGGGAACGGTTGGTGTAAGTTCCTCCCCACGGATCGGGAAGTCGCTTCGGAGTGCTTGGACTGAACCTACAGTAGGTCCTTGCGGGTCCTCCCGTTACAGAGGTCAAGAGTGCCCGTTTTTATACGGGAATTCAGGTGGTACCGCGGATTATTTCGCCCTGAACGTTCATCGTTCAGGGCGATTGTTTTTATGGGGAGCATCCAAAAACTTCTCCCGTAGGAATGCCGGTCCTTTTGTCCCAACTTTTGCTTATGAAATCCTTGAAATACACAAAGTATTCCTGCGGATTTCAAATCATAATTTGAAACAAAATTCCTCGGCATCCTCTCGGGATATAGTTTTTGGAAGTTCCCGGAATCTATTATATTTTATTCCATAAAAAGGAGATATATTATGGCAAGAGAATTATCCAAGACCTACGATCCCAAGGACGTAGAGAGTCGTCTGTATCAGTTCTGGTCCGACGGCGGCTACTTCCACACGGAGAGAGATCCCGAAAAGAAGCCCTTTACCATCGTCATGCCCCCTCCCAATGTTACGGGACAGCTCCATATGGGTCATGCCATGGACGCATCCCTGCAGGATGTTCTGATCCGCTTCAAGAGAATGCAGGGCTATGCCGCACTGTGGGTACCCGGTGTAGACCACGCCGGTATCGCTACCCAGATCAAGGTCGAAGAAGAGCTCCGCAAGGAGGGTCTGACCCGTTACGACCTGGGCCGTGAGAAGTTCCTGGACCGTGTATGGCAGTGGAAGCACCAGTACGGTAGCCGTATTGTAGAACAGCAGAAGAAGCTGGGAGCCTCCTGTGATTGGGATCGTGCCCGTTTCACCATGGACGAGGGCTGTTCCAATGCTGTCCGCGAGGTTTTCGCCCCCCTGTCTGAGAAGGGTCTGATCTATAAGGGTAGCCGCATCATTAACTGGTGCCCCAACTGTGTTACCGCCCTGTCCGATGCTGAGGTTGAGTATGTGGACAAGCCGGGCAACCTCTGGCACATCCGTTATCCCCTGGCTGACGGCAGTGGGGAAGTGGTTGTCGCCACTACCCGTCCCGAGACCATGCTGGGTGATACCGGTGTCTGTGTCAACCCCAATGATGAGAGGTATACTTCTATTGTAGGCAAGAAGGTCATTCTGCCCCTTTTGAACAAGGAAATTCCCGTTGTTGCAGACGACTATGCCGAGATGGAATTCGGCACCGGCTGTGTCAAGATGACCCCTGCCCATGACCCCAACGACTTTGAGGTCGGCATGCGCCATAACTTAGAGATCATCCGTGTCCTGGACGACAAGGGTGTTGTCAATGAGCTGGGCGGCAAGTACGAGGGTCTGGATCGTTACGAGGCTCGCAAGCAGATCGTTGCAGATCTGGAGGAGCAGGGCTATCTGGTCAAGATCGAGGAGCATGGCCACAATGTCGGCACCTGCTACCGTTGCCACAAGGACGTAGAGCCCATTATCTCCGCGCAGTGGTTCGTTAAGATGAAGCCCCTGGCTGAAGAGGCTCTCCGTGTGGTTTACGAAGGGGAGACTAAGTTTGTCCCCGAACGTTTCACCAAGACCTATACCAACTGGATGGAGAATGTCCGTGACTGGTGTATCTCCCGTCAGCTCTGGTGGGGCCATCAGATCCCTGCATGGTACTGTGCCGATTGCGGCCACATGACCGTATCCCGCGAGGACGCCCATGTGTGTGAGAAGTGCGGCTCTGCCAATATCACCCGTGAAGAGGACGTGCTGGACACCTGGTTCTCCTCTGCACTGTGGCCCTTCGAGACCCTGGGCTGGCCTGTGGATACTGAGGATTTGAAGCGCTTCTATCCCACGGATGTCCTGGTCACCGGCTACGATATCATTTT
>JAZRGR010000293.1:0-6902 GCA_045644345.1 Faecousia sp.
ATGCTAAGATCTATCTGAGCAGCACGCCCAATGTGGGAACCACAGTAACGATTATCTTTTAAAGCTGTGTAAAATAATCTACAATACATAAAGCCTACAACCATTATACCGGTTGTAGGCTTTCATTAATGGAGGCCCCGGGGATGCCGGGGCCTCTTTGTGTATTGTAGGTGTTATTTCATGTCATCCGCGTAGATTGCTCTGGAGCCACCGATAAACTTGGGCCTAGTCGGAGCTGCAACGATCAAAGCATTTCCGATATACTTGTTTTCCAAACGAACAGGAACGGCAACCTTTTTCAGATGCATGCCGATTAAAGTGAAGCCAATGTCCATACCGGCATCGGCCTTGATTTCTTCCAGCGCCACAGGATCTTCAAAGGAGGCGTATGCCTGCGTTGCCAAGGAACCACCTGCTTTCGGCTGAGGAACCACATTGACGATCTCCGCATTGGGTACAGCCTTGCGCTCTACGATGATGGCCCGATTCAAATGCTCACAGCACTGAATGGCGACATGCACACCTGTTTCTGTGGAATACTCCTGCAGAGCCTTGAAAATATACTTGGCTACTTCGGGGCTGGAGTTGGAGCCGATCTTTGCTCCCTGGACCTCACTGGTAGAGCAGCCAACCACAAGAATTTGTCCGGCCTTCAGACCAGCTTTTTCACCCAACTCTTCCACAACAGCTTTTGTTTGTAAGTAAATCTGATCCATTTCAATTACCTCTGTGTCTCAAAGAATTTCAATCTGTACGGCCTTCATGGCATCCAGAGCTGTTTGGTGGCTCTCCATAGTAACACCGGCACAGCAGCTGCTGTCCACCGTTACTTGTGCTTCCGGGAAGGCAGCTTTTACGATCATGGCATTGGAGATCACGCAAATGTCGGTACAGAGTCCGCACAGCTCAATCCGGGAAACATCCTCACCATAGGAAGATAGAAGGCGAGGCAGATCTACACAGCCGAAGGTGGGCTTGTCTACGACGGTTTGCACATAGGGCTTCAGTTCATCGCAGATCTCCCAACCGGGTGTATCTTTGAGGCAGTGTACCACCGGAAGCTTTGTACCCTCCTGGGTGTGCATGTAGTCTGCACCGTGGGTGTCCCGGGTGAAGATGACCGTTCCTTCAAAAGAAGAAACCTTCTTTACCACATTGGGTACAATGGCGGCAGCATGGGCACTGCCGAGACTTCCGGAGATGAAGTCATTTTGCATATCTACTACGATCAGAAAATTCATAAGCGTCACTCCTGTCTGACTTTTTAGACTTACACGCCAAACGCCTTTCTACCCAAATAGGTTGCTCGGTCACACAACTCTTCCTCAATGCGAAGGAGCTGGTTATACTTGGACACACGGTCGCTTCTGCTGGGTGCTCCGGTCTTGATCTGACCGGCATTGACCGCCACAGCAAGGTCTGCAATGGTGGTGTCCTCCGTCTCACCGGAGCGATGGGAGATGATGGCCGTATAGCCGGCACGGTTGGCCATGGCAATGGCTTCATTGGCGTTCACAGGAATGACATCCTTTCTTTTTTACCGGGGGCCAAATGCCGATCCGGTTGAATACATTCATTTTCATCAGAGCAGAAATCAGCAGCACTTCTACTACAAACATGATGGAGAACTGGAATGTGCGGGTGCCGAGGTAGTACAAAACACCCTCTATGTAAGTTCCGCCGCTGAAGTAGAAGTAAGCCAATGCGAAGCTCTGGTAGAGAATAGAGCCCAGTACTACCGGGAACAGATATGCAATACCAACACGGACTACAGAGGATTTCTTTGCCAGGTACCAGCGGAACAGGCCGCCGAACAGGCCGTAGAGAATAGCGGGCGGGCAAAGGAATGGATTGAAGCCGAACTGCATGATACTACCCAGCAGATCTGCGACAAAGCCGGTCATCGCGCCCATCAAGGGGCCGAACAGCATACCTGCAAGAAATAGCGGGAACTTATCCGCAGACCAGCGGACACCGTCTGGTGTGGCAAAGCTGAGCAGACGGGCCATGACAATGCTGATGGCTGCCAGCAGTGCGCAGCTGGCAATGGTTTTTACGGTTAGGGTTGCTTTTTGGTTTTTCATAGAGATTCCTCCTTAGTATTGTGGCTGAAAAGCCGACGACACTGCTCTCCCGGCACCCATAAAACAGAAAATCCCTGACATATCGTCAGGGAGTAAATGCAGTATTATGGATACGGCGGGAAAGGGCAGATAAACAGCCGACCTTTCGCCCGACCGAGTATCGTTGCTACATAAAGGAGAAATCCCATATGCAACAGCGGGTGCGGTAACCCCATCGCGGAATAAATCCTTCGTCCGTCACACAACTCCCCATCTTGACGGCACTTTACGCGAGGTTTCCTACTCTGTTCGAGAATAATATACATCTGTTTTCTTCATTTGTAAATACCTACCGCAAGAAAATATTGATGAAAATGCAGGGATATTTCTGCAGGATAGTTGTTAAATTTTGGGAAATATGCGAATATGGAGCATTGGCGAAACGGTGGCAGAGAACTGGCAAAACTGCGGCACAACATTGACACAAGAATGATAATGACACGCAAATCTTTATGTGTTATAATTCTAGCATGAGAAACTGGGACTTCGAGAAGAGGCCCCAGTTTTTTATTTACATCATTGTTAGGAGTGTGTTGAAATGAAGTTTTGTCCATACTGCGGAGCGGATCTGTTGGACGAGAAGGTCCTGTTCTGTTCCAACTGCGGAAAAAAGCTGCCCCCTCACGAGGCGGGCATCACAGAACCTTTGTCCGAGGAAAAGCGCCCCAAAGCGGAGAAAGCTCCCAAAACAGAGCCTCCCGCCAAGAAGAAGGAGCGCAAAAAGAAAGCATCCAAGAAGAAAACTGAGCGTGTCGTAGCTGAGCCTCCCGTAGATGATGGCTACGATGGGTACTACGATGATGTCCAGCCTCCGGATCTGGATCGGGTCAAGGAAGGCCTGGATAAGGAACTGATCAAGAAGATCGTAGCGCTCAGTGTAGGTGTTGTTTTCATCATTGCAATGTGTGTTGTGATGATGTATGTACTTTAATCGCGTTGCACTTTTGGTATCTTCATCGTGTAATAGAGTAAAAACATGAAACGAGGTACAAAGTTATGAAGTACATTTCTATTGGTGCGATCCTGAATGAAGGAACCGAACATATTCTGGATGTTGCCCATGGTGGCGCTCAGTTTCGACTGACCGGAGAAAAAGCCCGGCTGTGGTTGAATGGCAGACTGGGTTTTGCTGAGGCTTTTAACCCGATACATCTTACCATGGTGGAACAGCTTTTCAAAATGGGTCTGGTGATTAAGTGCGATGGTTCCCGAGCCGAAGAGTACCGGGCCCTAACCAAGTGCACGATTGTCCCTGCAGAACGTGAACATCCATACTGGTTTCTTCGTCCCCAGGAGAAGACTGTCCTGCAGTGGCTGCGTAATGCCGGCTTGGTTCTGAGCATGGCAGAACTGGTCTACCTGATCGACAGAAATGTCCCGATGGATGAGAAGTTGATCGGTAGCATTAACGCGCAGGCATTGGTCGAACGGATTTACACCAGAGATACGGTGTACAACAACATTCTGGAAAACCAGATGGAACGAGCCGATGCAAAAGACCATGTTGTAAAAGCAATTCTGGAGCTTCTTCGCAAGAAGCGGATCGTTCTTCTGTAAGGAGGATTTATGAAAGAGAACTTTAAACAGATACCGGCACCTCTCAGAAAACAGATTTGGGTGCGATGTGCCGGGGCCGGGTTGACTGCAGCGATGCTTCTGATCGTACTGATTTACAGTAATGATTGGCGTTTTATGGTGCCATGTGCTGTGGCAGCGCTTCTTTGCCTGGCCAGCGCAGCTATGCTCTTTGATCGATGTGTTCGCGGGAAGTACGTGGTGATTACCGGTATCTGTACAGAGATTGAGAGGACGACCATTCGGAAACGGATCAAGGCCATCTATCTCCAAACAGAAGAGCATCAAGTCAAACTGGTGGGTGTCAGACCTGTTCGGAATCTGCTTATCGGAGATACACTGAGTTTGTTCGTTGCAGAAAACACACCGGTCTACACAATAGAAGGCAGTAACGTAATCTGTAGTTATATCACCCTTGAAAAGGTACTCCCTACAGTGAAAAAAGAAATTCGAACTCAGTGATTGACTAATACATATAGTTATGCTATAATACTATTACTAAAGTTTCGATGTTTTGCGTAAGCAATCAAAAGTGTCCGAGTATTTATATGTCCAGAGCTATTTGCGTCCATTCGCAAATGGCTCTTTTTTTATTTGTCCTCGGTTTCTGCCTGCGCAAAGCAGGTTGAAATATATTATTTTGCTTTGCAGGTCAAACCTGCAGGAAGGAGTCAACTATGTTAAAATTCTTCGCAGCCAATGTGGTGGTCTCGAAAGGCTACCAGAACTCACCCGCAGTCAAGTTCTCTGAAAAGGGTGATTTCGTCCGATTCCGTGTGGGCCAGAAGGTCTACGATCCCCGGGCAGAAGACAATCATCGTTGGATCAATCTGACGATTAAGTGCTTCGATGCTGCTTTGGTGGACCGTATTCGCAAGATGGGTCTCAAGGAAGGCTCTTTCATCAACCTGTCCGGTCGTTACGATGAGGATGTATGGGAAGATGAAGAGAGCAAGGAAAAGCGCAGCATGCCGTGTATCATTCTGGATGAGATCGAGTTCTCGGGTGGTGGCAACGGCAAGAAGTCTGGCGATGCTCAGGGCGCAAGCTCCGGCTCTCAGAACACCAATCCTGAACCTGCAGCACCTGCAGCACCCCAGGAAAACCCCCAGATGCCCGGTAATTTCACCGGCTATGAAGGCTTCGGCGGCGGTAACAACTTCTTTAATCTGTAAGGAGCTGTACCACAATTGAATCAGGCACAATAACGCACACAAGTAGCTTCTATCGACTGCTTGTGTGCGTTTTTTGTTGCCCCAAAAGGAGTAAAAAGAAATGAACGACAAAAACTTCAAGCGCCATATGGCCTATGAAGCTTTGGTAATTTTGGGGCTGCTTGCGCTGCTGACCTACATTACCCGGCTTTGGCCTATCCTTCTTCTCATTATCCTTGGCATCTTTATTGCCACACTGCGTCTTCTGTTCCTTTCTTCTAAGAAAGTAGAACCGGTCAAGCCAGTACCTGCTCTTCCGTCACCTCCCCAGCCTCCGCAACCTCCTCAGGAAACGGATATGCAATCCATGGCCTATGCCATTATCCAGCGTCGGATCACTCAGATCCTGCAGGGTAGATTTCCGGAGGTTAGATGGATATGGGAGAACCCGAAGGCAAAAGAAGACATCATGATCGGTAATCCTGTCTACGTCCTGCTCAATAGAGCTGGCGGATACCGTCGCGGCCGTGTTGTGATCCAAAATCTCACTGTCATGGATATCGTGTTCGAGGAAGAAAAGCCAAAGGCTGATCCTCCTGCTCCGAATCCCGGACCTACATCTGGATCTACACCGCCTCCGGAAGAGGATGATGAAGAAGAATCTACGGAGAACTTTGGACTCATCGCATTCCAATGGGTAGAAGCCCATGTGATGGAGCTGAACGATCGCTGTAACGAAGCGATTGCAGAAGGACTGAGCGAATACTTGATCCCCGCAGATGATCTTCCTGTAACTGAAAGCTGGGAAGAGATCTGTAAGGAACTGGTTCGCAACGAATTTCGCGATGCACGTTGCTGTGACGACGGCATCATCATCTATTTTGAGCAGTAAGACTGCAGAAAGGAAATTACTATGAGTGTTTCTATTACGAACCTCTTTAACTATGCAAGGTCATTACCGGAGCCGTTCGACACCTTGGCCAATAAAAAGGTTAAGGTGTCATCCAAATACGGCAGCGGTACAGAATCTACGTTGTGTGCAACCGTCATCAAGGCGGTGCACGCAGTATGCGACTGTATGTCCGGCAATGGCGAGGGAGCTGTTGGTACCATCGATCATCGTACTGTGGCGGAGTATAAGTCCTCCGCCGGCCCCGATATCTACCACTTAGTTGTCTTTGACAGCGGTAGCGGTAACATCATGGCCAGTATCTTTGATAAGAACACAGAGACGATCGAGAACTACAAGCTCCATGCAAGCGAACGTGACGGCGCAGCTGTTATGATGGCGCTGATGCCCTTGCTGTTAAAAGATGATGAGTTTGACGAACATTTCCAAGCCTACTATGACCAGCGTGTTGCTGGTTACCCGGATATGAAGAAAGCCACGGAAGCAATGGCAATTCTCTGTGATAATGCCTACCGCCGAATCAAGGATGACTCCTGTTCTGCCCACCTCAAGGTAACGCTGGATAAATCCGGTAATGTATTGCGGGTCTCCCAGGGCCATTTGGACTCTGGTGCGTACACTCCTAATGCCGTGCTGGCCGGTGAATTCACCATCTTTGCCAAGACAGGTCGCGTTACCGTGTCTGCAGCAAAGGACGCCATCGACCATAAGGATTTTGTTGGTCAGTACAAGTTGTCCGGAGGTCGGATCCTCTCAATGCTTGAAGAGACTTTGGTACCCAAGCTGGAAGAGTGGTACATCATCCCGGATGAGGTGGTGGATATTTGCAAGCACGCCTTGAAGACTACCGGAAAGCCTTCCCAGATGCGCAATTTCCTTTTGCCCGGTCCTGCTGGAACCGGTAAGACCCAGGGCGCCAAAGCCATCGCTGCCGGCTTACATCTGCCGTATATGAAGTATACCTGCTCTGCACCCACGGAAGTGTTTGACTTCGTTGGCATGGTGTTCCCTAAAACGGACACTATGACAACCGGCGACGCCACACTGGATAAACAGCGGGATATGCTCCAGTCCATGGGCGGCATCACCTTTGCTACCGTGGCAAAGCTGATGATCCTTCCGGACCTGGACGATATGGAC
>JAZRGR010000294.1:0-22956 GCA_045644345.1 Faecousia sp.
GAGCAATCGGCGAGAGATTTTGTTCCAAATTGAGGTTTGGAAAACGCAGGAATACTTTGTGTATTTCAAGTTTTTCAAACCGAAAAGTTGGGACAAAAGATTCGCTGAGTGCCGATGGCTATTTATTCAGAGTTTCCCTAAAGAATTGTACGTAATAGCTGCCCAAAGGGGAGCTGTACAGGAAAGAAAAAGTAACACCTACTCCAAACTACCCCTTGTTCAGAGTAAGACACACTAATCCACCGTCTATTGTACCTTCTGCTGAAAGAGTTGTCAAGGCATTTTTATGTAATTTGTCATTTTGATAAAAATTTTTTCAATTTTCTATTGACCACAATCCCAAATTATGGCATAATAAAAAATGGGAGATGATGTTATGAAACGGTTATTATTGATACTGTGTGCCTTGACATTGTTACTCAGCGGTTGCTCTTTCGGTCGCAAGCCGGTAGACCTGAGCAACGACTGCTATACCATGGCAATCAATATTTTAGACGTAACGGATGACTACTTGGACGGTACCATTACAGCCGTGGTCGCTGCAGGACAGATCCAGGATCTGTGCCGTACTCTCAGTGGGATCCCAAACGAAGAGGGGAGTAAGAACCAGCTTGTTACCAGCTATTGCGAGATGCTCAGTTATACCCTTATGTTGGTGGCTGACGGTGATTATATCAACGCCAAAGAGATCCTCCATACCAGGAATAGTTTAGCTGAACTGTTAGGGAAGGCTCCGCGAGACAAATAAAGCATATACGGGACTGTAATACCGATCGGTATTACAGTCCCGTGATCTATTATGCCTCTATGCGGTTGATCTTGTCAACACGATTCTGATGGCGTCCCCCCTCAAAGGCGGTATCCAGCCAAATGTCGACGATCTGCAGTGCCAGCTTCTGCCCTACGATGCCCTGACCCAGAGCCATCATATTGGTATCATTATGCAGTCTGGTCAGACGGGCTGAAACCGTATCGGACAGCAATGCACAGCGGACGCCCTTGACCTTATTGGCTACGATGGAGACACCGATGCCGGTAGTACATACCAGGATGCCCCGGTCACAGTCTCCCGATGCAACTGCACGTGCCGCAGGCTCTGCGTAGTCGGGATAATCACAGCTACTGAGGCTGTCGGTCCCAAAATCAACCACTGTAAATCCACGGTCCTCCAGATGCTTCTTAATGAGCAGCTTAAGCTCCAAGCCGCCATGATCACATGCCATAGAAATCTTCATACGTTTACCTCCGATTATAGAATAAAATCAATGATTAAGCTTGCAAAATAGAAAGCAATTACAGTAAAGCTGATAGATACACTGTAATGTCTGTATCCCCGATCCCGGAAGCCTTTAAACATCCAGC
Organism: Faecousia sp.; assembly: GCA_045644345.1. Taxonomy (GTDB): domain Bacteria; phylum Bacillota; class Clostridia; order Oscillospirales; family Oscillospiraceae; genus JAZOXB01. The sequence goes on from JAZRGR010000294.1 coordinate 1,363, forward strand.
CGATAGAAAGCATGGAGCCGAGACACATTAGATCTATACCCTTGATGATCCAGATACACGTAAACCACACCGCGCAGAAGAATGCCGCCACAGCATGGCTCTTACGTCGGAAGAAGCCACTGTAAACTGTAGGGATCAAACTGGTGATAAACAGGATGGGTCTAAAGATATCCTGTCGTACCACAGGCTGTCCGCCTATACCGGGAACTGCAAGGTCAGCCAGTCTCTCTACAAACGAGGGAATGAAGCTGTGAAATGCGTCTCCGGACAGAGCTGCCTTCAGCACATTCATATTCTCATTCCTGTATGCATAGTATACCAGCCACATTGTCAGTACGCCGACGACAGTGACAATGACAGCGATCAGTAGGGATAGGAAGAAGCCCAAATTCTTCTTAGCAGCATCACCGGGGTGACGCTGGACCGTCTTGCCGATGATAAAGCCTGCAAGATAAATGGGGATCAGATAAAACGTCGGCCAACACAGGGTAAGAGTAATACTGTAAAAAACACCGGATAACAGCAAATATATGGCATAATACCACCTGTAATCCCGATTATTGCAACAGATCCACATATACAGGAACAGCCAGGACAGAACCAGTAAAATATTCTCTATGAATAGCTCGTTGGAATACAGGGCGCAGGTCAATCCCGTTACCAGGCAAGCAGTGGACCGACTGCTGAAGAAGATCCGGAAAAAAATGTAAAAGGAACTGCACATGAGCAGATTCATCCCTGCCCCCGCCAGCAAGAGCTCTCCCGTGGGCTTGCCGAGATCCGAAAACATCCCTAATTTGTAGTGCAGGACAAAACGAATGCTGCAAATGATCAGAGCTAATGTGCAGGTAAATACTGCAGGCAAAATGTCCGTCTTGTTCAGAGGATCATAGGTATAGGGCTCAAACTGCTTCTTCTCATAGAAGCTGATCCATTCGATGGTTCCCCGTTTCGGTCGCTGTACACGGAAGTACAGGTACACAAAATAGGAACACAATCCAAAAAATACAATGGCAAGGAGAAGGGTCCCCCTACTCCGCTCTACAGCAGCAAAATACTCCGATGGCATAGTTTTCCCCCTTTTCGCAGCTTTCCTCCGTATTCTAACACAAAACCTTATTTTCCGCAACCACCCAATCATCAATTTCCGATTTATCGCTCCCTTCGATTTCCGAATTTGTTCGTAGGGGCGACCTGTGGTCGCCCGCAAAATGTTTCGATTTCGTCGGAAAACTCGTGATAATCCCGTAATTTCGTCATTGTCGTTTAACGACAATGACCGGGCGACCACAGGTCGCCCCTACGGTGTTATACGATAAACAGAGCGATAAATCGGAATTTGACCATTTAAAAAGGGCTGTCTTGCGACAGCCCTTGGGGTAGGTATCAATTATGCCTGTGCGGCGGTGATGATTGCCATCTTATAGACCTCGTCTGCATTGCAGCCACGGGACAGGTCGTTGATGGGAGCGTTGAGACCCAGGAGGATGGGGCCGTAAGCCTCGAAGCCGCCCAGTCTCTGTGCGATCTTGTAGCCGATGTTGCCTGCCTCGATGCAGGGGAAGATAAAGGTGTTGGCATAGCCTGCAACAGGGGAGCCGGGGAACTTAAGCTGACCTACAACAGGAGAAACAGCAGCGTCAAACTGCATCTCACCGTCAATAGCCAGATCGGGAGCCAGCTCCTTAGCCTTGGCAGTAGCTGCCTGGCTGAGACCAACGGTAGCACCCTTGCCGGAGCCCTTGGTGGAGAAGCTCAGCATAGCAACCTTGGGATCCATGCCGAAGAGCTGTGCGCAACGAGCTACATCAACTGCAACCTCAGCAAGCTGATCAGCAGCACTCTGGATCACATTGCCTTCCTTGTCCAGCTTGTCATTGTAAGAGATGTTAATGGCGCAGTCGCCCATGCACAGCATCTCCTCGCCGCGAACCATAATGAAGCAGGAGGATACCAGGCTGGAGCCGGGCTTGGTCTTGACGAGCTGCAGAGCGGGACGTACGGTGTCAGCAGTGGAGTAGGTAGCACCGCCCAGGAGAGCGTCAGCCTTGCCCATCTTAACCAGCATGGTGCCGAAATAGTTGCCCTTGGACAGAGCGGCGCGGCAATCCTCTGCGCTCATCTTGCCCTTGCGCAGAGCAACCATGGTCTCGACCATCTCGTCCATGCCCTCGTAAGTAGCGGGATCGATGATCTCTACGCCCTCGATATTGAAGCCGCCCTTTGCGGCATTCTCCTTAACAACCTCTACCTCACCGATCAGGATGGGAGTCAGGAACTTCTCCTCGTTCAGACGGGCAGCAGCCTCCAGAATACGAGCATCATGACCCTCGGTGAAAACGATCTTGCGATCAGCTTCCTTCAGTTGGTTGATCAAACGTTGGAACATAGTATTTACCTCCAAATATGATTATCAAAATGAGTCTGCACAATCTAAGTGTGCGTTTCCGCCCAATATTATACTCCATGTTCTCCCAAAAAATCAAGAGTTACCTTCTGTTTTGATAAAATTTCAATGAATTTTCCTGTTATGGGATGGGTAAAGCCCAGAGAGACGGCACATAACTGCTGATAAGGCAGTCCATAGTCATCCCTGCCGTACTGAGGATCCCCTGCTATAGGGAAACCCATATGGGCGCAATGAACCCTTAGCTGATGGGTCCTGCCTGTAAGAGGCTCCAGCTCCAAAATACTGCATCCACCCCGTTGCTCCAGGATGCGGTAACGGCTCCTTGCCGCCTTGCCGTCCTCCCGGACACATCTCAGCAGGCTGTCTCCACCGACTCTCCCTATGGGAGCATCTATGAGTCCCTGCTTAGGATCGGGACACCCCACTACTGCTGCATGGTAGAGCTTGTGCAAGCCTCCCTCTAAGAGCCGGGCGTGCATCTTGGCATGGGCGTGAGCATTCTTTGCCAAAAGGACCACACCAAAGGTATCCCTGTCCAATCGGCTGACCGGATGTACTGCACAGGGCTGACCCGTCCGATTGTAATAGCTCAGCAGATAATTGGCAAGGGTCCCCTCATTCCGCGCAGGGGAGGGGTGCATGAGCATCCCCGGAGGCTTGTCAATGGCTATAAAAAAGTCATCCTCGAACAGAATGGACAGCTCCCCCTCCTGAGCAGGATATTCAGGCTCCGGTTCGTCTAAAATCACCTCAACCAGATCTCCCACCTTAACGGGATAATTGGTCCTGACAGCCTGTCCGTTTACCAGAAAGGCATGGGAAAATTTGAGACGTTTTACCAGTGTGGAGGACATAGCAAGCTCCTGCCGTAGGATGGGCAGGAGCTTTGCCTCTCGTTGTGCAATGCAGGATAGCTTCATGTGGCATCGTCCTTACAGAGATTATTGATCCAATAGCGCATAATGGCTCGTCTGGTAACGATACCGATAAAATCGTTCTTGTCATCCACCACAGGAACAAAGTTCTGATCCGATGCCTTCTCCAACAGGCTCCTAAGGTCTGCGGTAACAGATACCGGCTCATTATCCCTACGATGGGATATCTCCATAATATTATGTTCCTCTGCAGTCTGCAGACCGTCCCTGCAAAGATTCTTGACCGCCCATAGCAGATCTCCCTCGGTCAGAGTGCCCCGATACTGCCCGCTGCGGGTCAAAATAGGCAGTGCAGAGTAGCCGGATTTCTCCATCCGTTCCAATGCCTGACGCATAGTGTAGTCGTCATACAGGCAGGTACACAGTGCCTTGGGAGTTAAAAGAAATATCAAATTCAATGCCTTCAACCTCGATTCCTCGTTTTTACACTTACATATTATAGCATACTTTTTTATCCTTTTGTATAAATAATTTATGAATTCCCATAATGGAAACGAAAAATATTTCCTCCCTTTTTTGTCTATTGTGTATAGCCCCTCTCCTTGGATCGTAACGGTTATATATTTAATTAATGTATCCGCAGTTTGAAGCTTGCAATTTTGTAATTTTTGTGATAGAATATTGTGGAATAGGTATGCGCTGAAATATAATATTTTACAGTACATTTTTATATATTTTTCATCCAAGTACAAGAAAGGAGATGCTTATGGCTTCCAAAGCATATATTTGGTCCAGAGTTTTGTCTTACTTAGAGACCAACTATCCTACCTCTGTCGCAATCCTGATGCTGGACGACACAGAGGTTCTCGATATCACGGATCGCAAGATGATCCTCTACTGCCCCTCCTCCTACCGAAAGGAGATCATTCTCACCCGTTTTGCTGACAAGATGCAGGAGGCCATGCGTGAGCTGTTCCAGACCGACGTAGAGATCGTGGTGCTCGATGATGAGGAGCTCCCTGCTTATAACGGTGACAACAAGAAAAAGAGCTACATCGACTTTAACGCCCAGTTCACCTTCGACAGCTTCATTGTAGGCCCCTCCAACGAGCACGCCTATTCTGCCTCCGTTGCCGTAGCCGAGGAGCGAACCAAGGCTTATAACCCTCTGTTCCTCTATGGCCAGTCCGGTCTGGGCAAGACCCACCTACTCTACGCAGTTGCCAATCGTATCAGACAGAGGCATCCGGAGTTTAAGATCGTATACGTCCACGCAGACCAGTTTACCAACGAATTTATCGACGCAGTCCGCAGTGGTAAGAATTTTGAATTCCGTGACAAATACCACAATGCCGACCTGCTTCTCATTGATGATATCCAGTATATCACCGGCAGAGACGGCACACAGTTAGAGTTCTTCCATGTCTTTAATTCTCTGTACGAAAAGGGACGTCAGATCGTCATGACCTCGGACCGTCCGCCCAGTGACCTCAACAAATTAGAGGAGCGGCTGCGTACCCGTTTCGGCTGGGGTCTGATCATCGATGTTCAGCCTCCCAATTTCGAGACCCGTGTTGCCATTGCTCAGAACAAGGCACAGTCCATCGGTATCGACCTTCCTATGGAGGTTTACAGATACCTTGCAGACAACCTTACCAGCAATGTTCGTCAGATCGAAGGTGCCATCAAGAAGATCCAGGCATATCACGACCTGCAGAAATTCCCCCTGGATGTACCCAATGTGTCCAAGATCATCAAGGATATCATTAAGGATCGGACCGACGGTGCTCCTTCTGCAGAGCTGATCATATCCGAGGTCTGCCGCTTCTACGCTATAGAAGAGAAGATGATCCGTGGCAACCAGAAGACCAAGGCTGTCAGCGAAGCCCGACAGGTCGCCATGTACCTCCTGCGGAATATGACCGGCATGTCCACCCCGGATATCGGCAAGGAGTTTAATAAGATCCACACCACCGTCCTCCATGCAACCAAAGCCATCGAGGATAAGCTCAAGGATCCGTCTAACGGTCTGCTTGACAATATACGCGACATCCAATCCAAGATCAATTCCCATCTGTAATGCACAGAATTTATGCACATATGGCTGTGCATTACCGGTTATATTTTTCTTAAGCATGAGTTCGTCCAAAACTGTGCACATGGCATGTTTACAGTTTTGATAGCTATGCACATATGCCTGTGCATAGAAATTCCTTGATATTCCAAGGAATTTCCCGGTTATGCACAATGATTCGCCACCTAACAACAATAACGATATATATTCTTCCTTTCTTTTCTAAAGAAAGAAGGAGCGAAAGGAGTCACTCCATGAAGTTCACCTGTGAAAAAGCTCTTCTTGTTTCTGCCGTTTCCATTGCAGGACGTACCGTAGCGCAAAAAAGCTCCATCTCCTGCCTGGAGGGTATCCTCCTGCGTGTAGGTGTAGGAGTTCAGTTGACCGGCTTCAATCTGGAGACCGGTATTACCGTAAGAGTGGATGCAGCTGTTTCCGAGCCGGGGATCTGCGTTATGCCTGCCCGTCTGTTCTTTGATATTATCCGCAAGCTGCCGGATGATGAGGTCACTGTTTCCGTCGATGAGAGACTGACGGTCTCTATCCGTGGCGGTGCTTCCTCTTTTAAGATCGCTGCAATGGATGCCGAGGATTATCCCGATCTTCCCGATGTAGATTCCAACCGTGGGATCACACTGCCTCAGTGCGTACTGAGAGACATGATCGGCAGTACCATTTTCTCTGTTTCCGAGAGTCAGAGCAGACCCATCTTAACAGGCTGTCTCATGGAGGTCAGCAATGACAGCATCTCTTTAGTTGCCGTTGACGGAGCCCGTTTGGCTCGCCGTACCTGGCACAGCCCGGAGCCCATCGACCGTGAGCTTAAGTTCGTCGTTCCCGCCAGCGGTCTGCGTGAGGTTGAGAAGATCCTGACAGATACGGATCTGGATATGAAATTCACCCTGGGCAGCAAGCACATTCTCTTCGAGATCGGAGAGGTAACTCTGGTCTGCCGTATTCTGGAGGGCGAATTCATTGATTGGCGTCGGGTGGTCCCTGTAGACAATCCCATTAAGTTAGTTGCAAGAGTTGCAGATCTGACAGCATCTATTGAGCGTGTGAGTCTGATCGTCTCCGAGAAGATCCAGAGCCCTGTACGCTGTATCTTTGGAGATCGGGTGGCGGATTTCCATACCACCAATACCATCGGTACCGCTCATGATACCTGCTCCATTGCCGGTAACGGCAATGAGCTGGAGATCGGCTTTAAGTGCAAATATCTATTAGACGCTCTCAAGGCGATCCCCTCCGATGAGGTCACTATGGAGCTAAAGAACGGCTTGAGCTCTATTGTTTTCACTCCCACGGATGAGAAGCACGATTTCTCCTATATGGTCCTGCCCATCCGCCTCCATTGATCATAGAAACGAGGTACTGCTATGAAGGTTACGATCCGTCGTTCAGCTCCCAAGGAGCATTTGATCCCTATTACTACGGAATTCATTAAGTTAGAGAGCTTCCTTAAGCTGGCAAATGCTGTGGAATCCGGTGGAATGGCTAAAAATTTGATCCAGGACGGCTATGTTCTGGTAAACGGTGAGGTCTGCACCATGCGGGGCAAGAAGCTCCGTCCCGGTGACAAGGTCACCTTTGAAGGTGTGACCTATGGGGTAAGCGATGGAGCTGAATAAGCTCACCTTAAGAGGCTTCCGCAATTATACCAATACGGAAGCGGTCTTTGTCCCCGGTGTCAACCTGATCGTAGGCAGCAATGCCAACGGCAAGACCAATCTCTTAGAGGGGATCTCCTATTTATCTACGGGTCATGCTTTCCGCACCCGTAAGGAGCAGGAGCTGATCTCCTTCGGTGCGGATTTTGCAGAGCTGGAGGCACAGCTCCATTCCCACGACAGGGAGCAGAGTCTTAAGGCGATCCTCTTTGCCGGCAGGCGACCCAGACAGCTCTGGCTCAATGGTGTCAAGCAGAGAACAGCCGCCGGGATTGCAGGTGTATTGACTACGGTCTTGTTCTGCCCGGAGGATCTGCTCATCCTTAAGAAGGGCTCTGCACCCAGGCGAAAGCTGCTGGATTCGGTGATCTGCCAGCTCAGACCCAATTATGCTGCTGCTTTGGGAGAATATCAGCGGATCCTGGAGCAAAAGGCTGCCGTACTCCGTGACAGATACGATCATCCTGCCTTGCTGGAGGTACTGCCGGAATATAACGAGAGACTGATCCAATTCGGCGGTTTGCTGATCTCCTACAGAGCCAGATACCTAAAGGCTCTGGAGGAAGCTGCGGCAGCCTATCACAAGGAATTTTCCGGGGATAAGGAGAGCTTGACTCTGCAATATCAGACCGTTTCTACAGTGGAGGATCCCTTTGCTCCCGTGGATGTGATCCGTGGGTGGCTATACCGGCATTTACAGTCCCATAGCCATGCGGAGTTAGAGAGCGGGAGCTGTCTGTCCGGTCCCCATAAGGACGATTTTACAGCTTCCTTAAACGGCTTGCCTATGGCTGCCTTTGCTTCCCAGGGGCAGACTCGTACTGCCACCATCTCTATTAAGCTGGCAGAGCGTGAGCTTATGAGACGGGACACGGGAGAGGAGCCCCTCCTTCTCCTGGATGATGTGCTGTCAGAGCTGGATGCGGGACGACAGGATTTTGTATTAAATCAGTTAAAAAGTGGGCAGGTTTTTATTACCTGCTGTGAAACAGATCGGTGGACTGCTTTGGGGCAGGTCCTGCAGATCGAGAACGGACAGATTGTTTGAGGTGTCGTATGTATGTATCTATCGGCTCGGATTTCTCCGTGCGAGATCGGTGTATTATCGGGATCTTTGACTTAGATAACAGCAGCACCTCTAAGCACACACTGAAATTTTTAGCAGAAGCAGAGAAACGGGGAGAGGTCATCGATGTCTCCGGTAATCTGCCTAAGAGCTATGTTATTACAGAGGAATTCGGTATGCAGAGAGTCTATCTGACCCAGTACAATGCATCTGTACTGGAGAAGCGTCTCTGATGCCGTTAAGAATTCGGTTAAGAAGGAGGACAGCATATGTCCGAAGAAATGAACACCCTGGTTGAACAGGAGTATGATGCGTCCCAAATCCAGGTCTTAGAGGGTCTGGAGGCAGTACGGATGCGACCCGGTATGTATATCGGTTCTACCTCTGCCAGCGGTCTGCACCACTTGGTCTATGAAATCGTAGACAATGCCATTGACGAGGCTCTTGCAGGGTATTGCAGACATATTACCGTCACCATCAATCCCGGTGACACGATTACTGTCACTGACGACGGTAGAGGCATCCCCGTAGATATCCAAGCCCAGACGGGCAAGCCGGCATTAGAGGTCGTCTTTACAGTCCTCCATGCAGGCGGTAAGTTCGGCGGTGGCGGCTACAAGGTCTCCGGCGGCCTCCACGGTGTAGGTGCATCCGTGGTCAACGCTCTGTCGGAGTGGCTGGTGGCTGAGGTTCACAAGGATGGCAAGATCTATCAGATGAAATTCTCCCGTGGTCATATTACCCAGGAGATGAAGATCATCGGTAAAACAGACAAGCAGGGTACCATGGTTACCTTTAAGCCGGATCCGGAGATGTTCGATACCACCACATACGATTATGAGATCCTCCACACCCGTATGCGGGAGCAGGCATTCCTGAATGGTGGTCTGACCATCTCCATCGCAGACAAGCGGACAGAGGACGGTCCCGCCGAGACTATGTGCTATGAGGGCGGTATCCGTGAATTCGTCCGCTGGTATAACCGTCACAAGACCCCTCTCCACGAAGAGGTCATCTATATGTCCGGTGTCCGTAATGAGGCACAGGCAGAGATTTCTCTACAGTATAACGACAGCTTTAACGAGAATTTAGTGTCCTTTGCCAACAACATCCATACCCCCGAGGGTGGTATGCATGAGACCGGATTTAAGACAGCACTGACCCGTGTTATGAATGCCTATGGCATGAAGGCAGGGATCATCAAGACCGATGCAGACAAGGTATCCGGTGAGGACTGCCGTGAGGGTCTGACTGCAATTATTTCCGTCAAGCTGACCGATGCCCAGTTCGAGGGACAGACCAAGGCAAAGTTAGGCAATGCCTATATCCGTACTCTGGTTGACAATGTGGTCAACGAGCAGCTATCGACCTATTTTGAGGAGCATCCTGCTGTGGCCCGTATCATTCTGGAGAAGGCCATGACAGCCAACCGAGCAAGAGAGGCAGCCCGTAAGGCAAGGGAGCAGATCCGCCGCAAGACTGCTCTGGGCGGTGCGGCTATGCCGGATAAGCTGAGAGACTGCAATGAGACGGACCCCACTCTGACCGAATTATACATCGTCGAGGGTGACTCTGCAGGTGGCTCTGCCACCCAGGGTAGAGATTCCCGTTTCCAGGCGATCCTGCCCCTGTGGGGAAAGATGCTCAATGTAGAGAAGGTCCGTGAGGACAAGGTCATCGGCAACGACAAGCCCCAGCCAGTGATTGCAGCTCTGGGTGCCGGTATCGGTGAAGAATTCCACTTAGAGAAGCTCCGTTACCACAAGATCGTCATTATGGCGGACGCCGACGTAGACGGCAGCCATATCCGCACATTGATGCTGACCTTCTTCTTCCGTTATATGCGTCCGCTCATCGAAAACGGCTATGTTTATTCCGCTATGCCCCCCCTGTACAAGCTGACCAGGGGCAAGAATACCCGTATGGCATTCTCCGACGAGGAACGGGATCGGATCTCTGCAGAAATGCGTGCGGATAATCCCAATGCAAAGGTAGACATTGCTCGGTTCAAGGGTCTGGGTGAAATGAATCCCCAGGAGCTGTGGGATACCACCATGGATCCGGAAAAGCGCACCCTTAAGCGTATCGAGTTGGATGATGCCCGTAAGGCAGACGAGATCTTTACCCTCCTCATGGGTGAGAAGGTCGAGCCTCGCAAAGAATTTATTGAAACCAATGCCCGCTATGTAACCAACCTGGATTACTAAAGCAGGCTGAACAAGGAGGAAACACCTTGGCACATAAGAAAGACTATAAGCCGGAGGATATCCGATACCCCAATCAGGCAATCGTCACCTCTGAGCTTGTACAGGAAATGAAAACCAGCTACATGGAATACGCCATGTCCGTCATTATCGGCAGAGCCCTCCCGGATGTTCGGGACGGTCTTAAGCCGGTACACCGTCGGATCCTGTATGCCATGTACGAGGATAATCTAACAGCAGACAAGCCCTTCAAGAAGTCTGCTACCTGTGTCGGTGACGTCTTAGGCCGTTACCATCCCCACGGTGATGCTTCTGTATATGATGCATTGGTCCGTTTGGCACAGGATTTCTCCATGCGGTATATGCTGGTAGACGGTCACGGCAACTTCGGCTCCGTAGATGGAGACCCCCCTGCTGCTTACCGTTATACAGAAGCCAGACTGTCCAAGATCTCCAACGAAATGCTGCGGGATCTGGAGAAGGAGACTGTAGATTGGGATCCCAACTTCGACGAGACCCGCAAGGAGCCCCGTGTGCTCCCCAGCCGTTTCCCCAATCTCCTGGTCAACGGTTCTTCCGGCATTGCAGTCGGTATGGCTACCAATATCCCTCCCCACAATCTGACGGAGGTCATCAATGCCTGTCTGTGCGTTTTGGATAACCCGGAGGCAGGATTGGCAGATCTTATGGAGCATGTGACAGGCCCCGACTTCCCTACCAAGGCACTGATCTTGGGCAGAGCGGGGATCCGCAGTGCCTATGCTACCGGCAAGGGACGTATTACCATGCGAGCCCGTACAGAGATCGAAGAATTCGGTCAGAACCGTCAGCGCATCATTGTTACCGAGATCCCCTATCAGGTCAATAAGCGTATGCTTATTAAGGCTATGGCTGATCAGGTCAATGAGAAGCGGCTGGAGGGCATCTCCGACATCCGTGATGAGTCCGACCGTAACGGTATGCGGATCGTCATTGAGCTGAAGCGTGAGGCCAATGCACAGGTAGTCCTTAACCGTCTGTATGCACAGACCTCTCTGCAGACCAATTTTGCGGTCAATATGCTGGCATTGGTCAAGAACCAGTCTCAGCCCAAGGTCCTCAATCTCCGTGAGATCATTGACGAGTATCTTGCCCATCAGGAGGAGGTCATTATCCGTCGTACCCGTTATGATCTGCGTAAGGCGGAGGAACGGGCTCATCTGTTACAGGGCTTATTGATCGCACAGGACAATATCGACGAGGTCATCCGCATCATCCGTTCTTCCTATGACAATGCTAAGGAGAATCTAATGGAGCGTTTCGGCCTCAGTGAGATCCAGGCACAAGCCATCCTGGACATGCAGCTTAAGCGGCTACAGGGTCTGGAGAAGGACAAGCTCCTGGCAGAATTCGAGGAGCTACAGATCAAGATCGCCCACTATAAGGAGATCCTGGCTGACATTACGCTGGTCCGTGGGATCATCCGTGAGGAGCTGACTGCCATCCGTGACAAGTTCGGTGATGATCGCCGTACGGAGATCGTGGATGTAGAGGATGAGATCGATGATGAGGATCTGATCGAGGAAGAGGATTGCTGTTACACTCTGTCCAATGCCGGCTATATGAAGCGTCAGCCTGTAGACACCTACCGTGCTCAGCGCAGAGGCGGCAGAGGTATTTCCGGTCAGAGTCTGAAGGATGAGGATTATATTAAGAACCTCTTTATTGCTTCTACCCATGATCATCTGCTGTTCTTTACCAATACAGGCAGAGTCCATCGCAAGAAGGGCTATCTGATCCCCGAGGCAGGACGGACTGCACGAGGCACCAATATTGTCAACATCCTTCCTTTGGAGGGCGAAGAGCGAGTCACTGCCATGCTATTGACCCGTGAATTTACGGATCGGGAATATATCATGATGGTCACCCGTAACGGTACGGTCAAGCGGATGCAGTTGTCTGATCTCTACACTGCCCGTAAGGCAGGTATCCGTGTCCTTAACATCGAGGAGGGGGACGAGCTCATTGCTGTGATGAAGACCTCCGGAGAGGACAATATCCTTATTGCTACCCGTAACGGTATGGCGATCTGCTTTAAGGAGCAGGATGTGCGTTGTATGGGCAGAATGGCTACCGGTGTCCGTGGTATCCGTCTCAAGGACGGTGACATGGTAGTAGGTGCCGCAGTGGCAGAACCCGGCAAGGCTCTCCTGTCCGTTACGGAGAAGGGCTATGGCAAGCGGACTCCCGTAGAGAGCTATATGCGCGGAGATGAGGTACAGAGCCGTGGTGGTATGGGCAAGAAGAACTATAAGCTGACGGAGAAAACAGGTGCTGTGGTAGGTGCCTGTGTGGTTGCCGACAACGAGGATCTGGTTCTGATCGAGTCCGGCGGTGTCATCCTGCGTACCTCTGTAGAGAATATCAGCATCCAGGGCAGAGATACTCAGGGTGTGATTATTATGCGCATCAGTGAGGGCAATCGTCTGATTGCTCTGCAGAATACTCCCCGAGCAGGGGAAGAAGCAGGGGAAGACCTTGGGGAAGAAGCTCCTCAGTGCTGATCCTGTTATGGAATTAGGAGTATACAATGGATAATGAAGAAGTAATGGAATACGAAGAAGTATCGGAAGTACAGGATCAGCCTGTCTTTGTCTGTAATACAGTCATTGATGTGGATGCGCAACTGGAGGCTTCCAAGGCCGCTATGGGTAAGACCGGGCGGATCACGGATCTGATCTTATATCTGATCAGTGCTGCTATGGTGATCTATTTGGCTATAGATTCGATTCGGAACAGCCGTTGGCAGCAGAATGCGTTTACATTCATTCTGATCGGGGCGGTCTTGGTATTCATATTGATCTCAAGAAAGAGCACACCTAAGAAGGCTATGGCACGATGGGAGGAGGCTATTATCAAGAAATATGGTTCTCCCGCTCTCCATATCAATACGGAATTCTATGAGCTGTCCCTTGCACAGAGCCTCCGTGAGGATGAGGAGCAGTTTATCTGTGCCGGGTATTCCACGATTATTGAGATCGTGGAGACGGAGAATCTATTCCTCCTCCGTCATGGCAAGAATCAGTATTACTTTGTGTCTAAGAAGGGCTTTACTCTGGGGACCGCAGATCAGTTCCGCAGCTTTATGATGCAGCGGATAGGAGGCAAGTAAGATGGCATTTTTTCTAAATCGCCGGAAAGAAAAGGAAAAGAAACTGGGTCTGTATATCCACATTCCCTTCTGCAAGAGTCGCTGTGCTTATTGCAGTTTCTTCTCCCACGGAGGAGCTATGAATCCCAAGACCATTGACCACTATATGCAGGCTCTTGCGGATCATATGGCAGAAACGGGTAAGGGGACAAAGGACTACGTAGTAGACACTATTTATTTCGGCGGCGGTACTCCCACCTATTTCGGTGCCCAAAATCTGGATAATATCTTAGATGAGATCCATCGGAATTTCCGAGTCAGCTTAGATCCGGAGATCACTGTGGAAGCCAACCCGGACAGCCTGGACGAAGTCACCCTTAAGAGACTCCTTAAGGCAGGCTTTAACCGTCTGTCCATAGGTGTCCAGTCTCACAATGATGAGGTCCTTAAGGTTCTGGGTAGACCTCATACCTTTGAACAGGCTAAGGAAGCTATGGAGCTTGCTCGCAAGGTAGGGTTTGCCAATATCTCTCTGGATCTCATGTACGGTCTCCCCGGACAGGATATGCAGATGTGGATGGAATCTGTAGAGAAGATCGTTGCCATGAGACCGGAGCACATTTCCTGCTACTGCCTTACTCTGGATGAGGATTGCGCTATGTATGCCTACCAGAGGAGTCTGAATATTCCCGATGACGATTATCAGCAGCGGATGTATCTCATGGCGTCTCAGTATTTGAGAGAGCATGGCTATGAGCATTACGAGATCTCAAACTTTGCCAAGAAGGGCATGGAATCCCGTCACAATATGAAATATTGGCTGGGTAAGGAATATATCGGCTTCGGCCCCTCTGCCGCTTCCGATTTCGGAGGGAAACGGTTTAAGATCATGGACGATATCGGGGGTTATATTGAGGGGATCAACAAGAAGGGGCAGATCCTTACAGAATGTGAGAGCGTCTCTCCCCGTGAGCGATCCGGTGAATACCTAATGCTCCGCGCCCGTCTCAAGAGAGGAATTTCTCCCAAGGATTATGAGACAAGATTCCTCCGCTCCTTTGAGCCTCTGAATCATGTTATGGAGAATCACATGCGCAATGGCAATGTACAATATGCAGACGGACGGTGGTTCTTGACAGAAGAAGGATGGTTTGTTTCTAACAGAATCATCATCGAACTCCAGGAAGCACAGAGACTGTCTCAGCCTCTACAGGGGAAAATCGAATAATACAACAGACAAGCCATCAGAAGCATTCTTCCGATGGCTTGCCTTTCATATATATATAAATACAGGTGATAAAAATCCGATTTATGGAGCTGTTTATCGTATAACACCGTAGGGGCGACCTGTGGTCGCCCGGTCATTGTCGTTAAACGACAATGACGAAATTGCGGGATTCTCACGAGATTTCCGACAACATCGAAACATTTTGCGGGCGACACACAGGTCGCTCCTACGAACAAATTCGGAAATCGAACTGCTCCATATCGGAATTTGGAGGTTTACGGGCGGATGATATAATCTGCCTTTCGGGGGATGGCGGGACGGCAGGGACCGTCGGCATAGCCCAAGATGCAGTGACCGCAGCCGGTGTATTTTTCTTCGATACCCCATTTCCGCAGGAGAGCCTTTCCCTCGGGACTGTCGAATTCCTGCTTGGCTCTGTGGATCCAGCAAGAGGCGACACCTAAGCTGTGGGCGGCGTTCATCAGATTGCCCATAACAAGGGATGCATCCTCCGGACCTGTATAGACCTCTGTATCATAGAGGACCACACAGACAGTGGGAGCTCCGTAGAAGGGATGGGCGCCCTCCTGTCCCATAATGGCAGCGTTCATGGCTTCCAGCTCAGCAATATCCTTGGGATCCTGTAGGACCACGATCTTAACAGGCTGTCTTGCCATACCGCTGGGGGCATAGGTGCCTGCCAGGAGGATCTGCTCCAGGGCTTCTTCCTCTACCTGCTTGGGTAGGTAGGAGCGGCAGCTTCTGCGTTCTAAGAGACATTTCATAACTTCGTTCATGGTGATGCTTCCTTTCTTGTAGTTTGATTTCGTAGGGAGACCTCTCCCATAGATACAGCTTCGCGGCTTCCGTCCGGGAATCGGACCAGGAGCTCGCCGTTGTCTCCGATGCTCTCGGCATAGGCTTCCCGTTGACCTGTAGGGGATAGAAGGAGCACGTCTCGGTGGAGACTGATACAGTTCCGGCGATATTCCTCCATCCATTGGGCCTTATGAGAGAAGAGCCCCTCATCCAGCTCTTGCAATCGGCGGAGCAATGCTTGCAGCAGAGCCTCGGTATCTATCTTGCCACAGAATTCCATTAGGGAGCCTGCAATCTCTCTCAGCTCCTCCGGGAAGGCGGGGGTATTACAGTTGATACCGATGCCGATGATCACCCCTCCGTGGGGTGCCACCTCTGTAAGGATGCCGCAGATCTTCTTGCCCCGGATCTGCAGATCATTGATCCACTTAATGTCAATCTCTGTAGGATACAGATCC
Organism: Faecousia sp.; assembly: GCA_045644345.1. GTDB lineage: Bacteria > Bacillota > Clostridia > Oscillospirales > Oscillospiraceae > JAZOXB01. The sequence continues at coordinate 17,297 of JAZRGR010000294.1, forward strand.
CGAATGGCTCTGCGTACGGCTACTGCTGCCATGGGTGTCACATGAAGGAGCTGATCCAAAGGCTCCTGCCGTCTGAGGAGGATAGAAAGATATAACCCCCCTTGGTCACTGACAAAGGTCCTTCCTAATCGTCCCCGTCCCGCACTCTGACTGAGACTGCATAGGACAGTTCCGTGGGGAGCATCCTCCATAGCCTTGAGCGCCGTGTTGGTGGAGTCTATGGACTTGTATCGGATCAAAGTAAAGGGATGAATAAGGGTCCCCTCCTTTCGGCATTGGGTCTTGCTTTTTGAGAAAATTGAGGTATAATAATTGTATCTCATTTTTATTCAGAAGTAAATGGTTTTTTCGGAAAGGATCCATGGATTATGCGAAAATCTTTGTTACAGAAAATGTTAATGACTGCCTTATTTACTGCCCTTACGGCTGCAGGTGCCTTCCTCCACATCGGTGAGGCATCCCTGCAGAGCCTCTTTGCAGCCTTATCGGGTATCTTATTAGGACCTGTTTGGGGTCCTGCTTCCCAGGCTTTGTATGTATTTATGGGTATTTTAGGTCTACCTGTGTTTGTCAGCGGCGGCGGTTTTGCTTATATTGCACAGCCTACCTTCGGATTTCTGCTGGGTATGATCCTTGCTTCCTTCGTCACCGGCATCTTAACAGAAAAAACGCAGTGGAACATTTGGTTGGTATCTGCATTGGGACTGCTGTCTGTTTATTTGATCGGTATTCCTTACTGCTATTTCCATTTTATGAGCATTGCACCGGAAGAAATGACCTTTGTCGCAGCGATCAATATGGGTATTGTATTCTTACCTATGGATTTTGCCAAGCTGTTCGCTGTTGCAGGGATCGGCAAGCGGCTCCTTCCTGTTGTACGCAAGGAGCTTTATGAGTGAGTTAAAGGAGATCTCTTTATGAAAATTGTCATTATCGGATCCGGCAAGGTGGGGATTACCCTTGCAGATCAGCTCTCTCTTGAAGGGCATGACATTATGGTTCTGGACCGTAACGAAGCCAAAATGGAGACCTTAACTGCAAAGGATGTGCTTACCAAGGAGGGCGACGGTCTCAGTATTGACGGACAGATGGAGGCTGAGATCCCGGAGGCAGATCTTGTGATCGCTACCATGGCTACAGATGAGCAGAATCTGACTGCCTGCATGATCGCCAAGAAGCTGGGGGCTAAGAATACGGTTGCCCGTATCCGCAATCCGGATTATCTGTCTGCTGTCCGCCTTTTAAAGGATGATATCAATCTGCGTATGATGCTCAATCCGGAGAGAGCCTGTGCTTCCGAAATTGCCAGACTTCTCCGTACCCCCTCTTCCATTAAGATCGATACCTTCTCTAAGGGCAGGGTGGAGCTTCACAAGGCTCAGCTCTCTCCTAAATGCCCCCTTAATAATATGCGCCTGGCAGAATTGGGCAAGCTCCTGCCCGGTGTACTGATCTGTGCTGTAGAACGGGGAGAGGACAAGGTCTATATCCCTACAGGTACCTTTGTACTCCGTGAGGGGGACCGGATCAGCTTTGTGGCAGAGCCTACAACCGCATCCAAATTCCTCCATAAGATGGGGATTCCTGCCAATCCTGTCCGACAGGTCATGCTCATTGGAGGCGGTATGATTGGGTATTACCTTGCCCAGCAGCTATCGGATCTGGGGATCCGTGTTAAGATCATCGAGCAGAAACCGGAGATTTGCGAATATCTGTCTCAGAGACTCCCACGTGTTACGGTGATCGAAGGAGACGGCACAAATGAGCAGCTCCTCCTGCAGGAGGGAATCTCCAATATGGATGCGGTTGCTACCTTGACAGGTGTGGACGAGGAGAATATCTTGATCTCCCTCTATGCCAAGACTGTTTCCAAGGCAAAGATCATTACCAAGGTCAACCGTTTCGGCTTCTCCCAGGTGATCTCTTCTATGGATGTGGGCAGTGTATTCTATCCCCGCTATATTGCATCGGATATTACAGTCCGCTTTGTACGCGCCTTACAGAATTCCATGGGCTCCAATGTAGAGACCCTGTATAAGCTGATCGGAGGCAAGGTGGAGGCTCTGGAATTCCGTGCAACTGCCTCCTCTGCTGTCTGCGGCAAGCCCCTGATGGAGCTAAAGCTCCAGCCCAATCTCTTGATCGGTGCCATCAACCGTGACGGCAAGATCCTGACTCCCGGGGGACGGGATACCATTGAGCCCGGAGATATGGTCATTGTAGTCACCACGGTCAAGGGTCTGAACGACTTGGATGACATTCTGGACAAACGGAGAATGAAGTCATGAATTACAGAATGATCCTATATCTCTTGGGTATGGTCTTGGTCCTTTTGGGCGGATTCCTTCTGCTACCCTGTTTGGTTGCACTGGTCTATGGTGAGGGTGACTTTGCCGCGCTGATCATGACGGCTGCCCTCAGTGCGGTGGTGGGGCTCCTTCTGATGCTGCTGCGTCCCCGTGAGGAACGCAGACTCATGCACGCTCGGGAGGGCTTTATTATGGTGGCTCTGTCCTGGATCATGATCTCCCTGGTAGGCGCGCTTCCTTTTTATCTAAACGGTGCCATTCCATCTTATCTGGATGCCGTGTTTGAGACAGTATCCGGTTTTACGACTACCGGTGCCAGTATCCTGCCTAATGTGGAGGCAGTGCCTCACGGCTTACTCCTGTGGAGGAGCTTTACCCACTGGATCGGCGGTATGGGTGTCTTAGTATTTATGCTGGCTGTGGTGCCTATGTCCGGGGAGAGTATTTACCTCCTGCGGGCAGAGTCTCCCGGTCCCTCTGTCAGTAAGATGGTGCCCAAGATGCGGACCTCTGCTGCCATTACCTATGGGATCTATATTGCCATGACCTTGCTGCTGATCCTCCTGTATCAGGTGGGAAGGATCTTCGGATGGGGTGAGATTTCTCTGTATGACAGTGTTTGTCTTGCCTTCGGTACAGCGGGAACCGGTGGGTTTGCTGTTCGTTGCGACGGACTTGCAAGCTATTCTATGTATGAACAGGCACTGACTACGGTCTTTATGATCCTGTTCGGCATTAACTTCTCGGTGTATTTCTTCCTGCTCTGCAGGAAATACAAGCTGGCTTGGCAGAACTCTGAGCTAAAATGCTATATTGGTATGATCCTGACAGCGATTGTTCTAATCACGTTGAACCTCATCACCACAGGAGGCTATTTTGACACCGTGGGGGATGCTGTTCACCATGTTGCATTCTCAGTCGGTTCTATCATCACCACTACGGGATACGGAACGGTGGATTTTGCCCAATGGCCGGAATTCTCCCGTGTGATCCTGGTACTGCTCATGATCGTAGGTGCTTGCGCAGGCTCTACCGGCGGCGGCATGAAGGTCAGCCGTGTTCTGATCCTCTTTAAGTCCCAGGCAAGGGAGATCCGCCGCATGATCCATCCCCATGCTGTGGAGATCATCACTATGGACAAGAAGAAGGTGGAGAAAAGTGCCATCAGCGGTACTGCCGCCTTCCTGTCTGTGTACTGCGTGGTGCTGCTGATCTCTGTTGCGCTGCTGAGCTTGGATAACTTCGGTACAGAGACGACGGTGACAGCGGTTATGGCTACTCTGAACAATATCGGACCGGGAACCAGTGCGGTGGTAGGACCCTTCGGCAGCTTCGCCGGGTTCTCCCCCTTGTCTAAGCTGGTTATTATCTTTGATATGTTATGTGGCCGTCTGGAACTGTTCCCCATGCTCCTGCTCCTGCGTCCCTCTACTTGGAGGAGACATTGATGCAAACAGCAAATTTGTGGCACCTCCCATTAGGGAGGTGCCACAATAAATTTATACGATCCACTTTTTCAGGACAGGGATCTTATGGATCAGCCACGTTACCCCGAAGGATAGTAGGATCACCATGAGCGAGATTACGGGGACAGAGATCATTGCAGATCCGAACAGAGCGGGAAGTCTCAGCCGGAACAGCAGGATGTTCATAAGGATCACATGAACCAGGTATACACCGAAGGTGTATTGGCTTAGGTTGTGGGCAACGGCATTTCTTCCCTCGTGGGGATAGCTTCTGGATCGGAACCATGTATGAACCGCAACTGCTTCAAACAGCGTGCCAAGGGAGCAATAATCATAGTATTGGGACTGACCTGTGCCGGCTTTTCCGGATAGGATCTCGGTGAACAGGACGGTTCCCAGGAAGCCTATGATCCCTAAGCTGTAGAGGAATCTTCTTTGCTTCGGTGTAATCTCCACAGTGGTGATATAATATCCTAAAATAAAGTAGAAGGGATAGCCCATAACAGGATTCATCTCTACCTTTAGAGCAACAAATTGATCGATCAGTGTCATGCCCCATGCAAGCCGTCCACCGATAAAATCCTGTACCATCTGCGTGATCTGGGGGATCAAGAATGTGAATACAAAGGATAGAGCCAGGAAATACCTTGTGATCCGTTCTGATTTGATGATTTCCTTAAAAATAGGAACACACATATACAGACCTATGATCATGGGGATGAACCACATATGGAATCCACCGTCAATGGTTCTCTTGATCAGCTCTGAAAAGGATAGATTCCAGATCCCGTTTTTGATATAATGATCTACGGTTGCATACAATAGGGACCATACCACATAGGATATTGCCATACGGGGAATATATTTGGTATAAAGGGTCTTGATAGGGATATCTCTGGATAGGAAGAGGGAGCCACTGATCATGATGAACACGGCTACAGCCCAGCGAACAGCGGACTCATATAAATTCATGACGCTCCACTCCGGAGTACCGACTTCCCTTCGGTACCAGAACTCCGATGCCACATGGAGAATCACGATCCCTATGGCGGAGAAGATCCGCAGATAGTCAATGTAGTTTTTTCTTTGTTTCATGGTTCTCTCCTTTTCCCGGGTCTGCCGAGATCTGTTGCATATGGGGATCCCGATCCTCTTGGGGCGGAAATTTTATGAGATTAGTATTTTGATAGCAAATCAAGCGGAGCCGCTTTCCCTTTACATTGGTGTCAAAGCTATTGTGGATCCACGAGTTTTTGTTTTTTCTCGGATAAATGTAATAATATCGCTTACCTGCTGTATCTTCAAGGATCATATAAGTAGAAACCGAGCTATATCTTCCTTTGGGAGTTTCGAAATTTCGTCCCTTCCTGCAGTCAATGGTAATGACCTCCTCAGAGGCAAATTGGATCTCCTTGATCCTTCGGTACAGGGATAATCTGCGGAAGAAGGAAAGAATATAATACAGACTGACGCCTCCTATGATCACCCAAAGGAGGAGTAAGCTTAATTTTTGGTAGAAATTAGATTCCGAATCATTCAGATGAAACACTACGGTTGTGAATGTGAATATCAATAGCAGGAAAATAACAAGAAAGCCCCCAAAATACTGCATCATAGACCATCGGATCATTTCCTTCTGATAAGCCAATGGACTTCCTTTTGTACGGGAGGGATCATATTTCTCTGCTTTCCTCCGAGATTTCAACGACATTCTGCTTACTCCTTTCCAAAGTATCATAGGAAAATTCCGATTTATGGAGCTGTTTATCGTATAACACCGTAGGGGCGACCTGTGGTCGCCCGGTCATTGTCGCAAAACGACAATGACGAAATTGTAGGATTATCACGAGATTTCCGACAAAATCGGAACATTTTGCGGGCGACC
>JAZRGR010000295.1:0-3752 GCA_045644345.1 Faecousia sp.
ATAGGAAAGGAGCAAAACGAACATGAACCAAGGCGGCGAAGCAGCGGAACAAATCGTGCGGATGTCCCTCAGCGGAGCTGAAGTCGCTCTGAAGCTTACGGGTACGGGAGCGAAAGAACTTGCTGTCTTGCTGGGCAAAGCCATTGTACTGGCTTTCTCCGGTAAGAAGGTGCGAGGCAAAACACGATTGAAGTCCATGCTAAAAAACGAAAAAAATCTCAAGATATTTGCTGTTCCCGACAAAGACCTGAAGAAGTTCTGTAAGGAAGCCCAGAGATACGGCATACTGTATTGCGTTCTGAAGGATAAGAAAGCTAAGGACGGCATGACAGATCTGTTGGTCAGAAGTGGCGATGCGGCAAAAATCAACCGTATCTTTGAACGCTTTAACTTAGCCTCTGTGAACCGAGTGGATGTGGAAAACCAGCTTGAGAGAAACCGCAATGTTCTCCCTAAAAAGGCAACACGAACCGAGAAGGACACAGAAGCCTTTTTGGATCGCTTGACCAAGCAGAGAGAGCATAAGAAAAACATAGACCCTTCGCAGAGCCGGGGCAGGAAGAAATCTCCGTCCGAGCATACCTCAGAGGTAGGAAGAAACCGTTCTGAGGAAAGACCCTCTGTCCGACAGGAACTGAACCAAATCCGCGCAGACAGAGAAAAAATCAGACGACGGAAGCTGCTGCGAGAAAGGTATTCCCCCGGCAAAGCAAACCCCACAGTATCGAAAGAATACCCCAAAGTCAAAATCAACCGTAAAAAAGGAAGGAGCAGATAAAATATGGAAACCAATGAAGTAAAAACCGAAGCCACCTTTGACAAGAAGGCTTGGCTGGAACAGAAGCAGGCTGACCGCAAGGAAGCCTTTGACCTGATCGAAGTGACCGCCTCCGATATGGGTAATAACCCGGAGCTGTTTCGAGATTGCTTAGATGTTATGGCAAGATTCGACCGCTACTCCGTGAACAATGCCCTGCTGATTGCGGCACAGAATCCCCATGCAACCCGACTTGCAGACTTCGGCACTTGGAAGAAGGAGGGCGTCAGCATCAAGAAGGGAGAAAAGTCCCTGCTCCTCTTGGAGCCCGGCAAGGAATACACCAAGGCTGACGGAAAGACCGGTGTCAGCTACAATGCCAAGCGTGTCTTTGACATTTCCCAGACCGATGCGGAACCTACACCCCAAGAGAAACGGTATGAGATCCGGCAACTTGTAAATGCCCTTTTCCATACCTGTGATTGTCAGGCAGAAATGCGGGACGACCTCCCCGGAGACAAGACTGCTGTTTATGACTCTCAGAAAAAGCGAATCCTTCTCCGTCGTGGGACTCCCGGTGACGAAAGTCTGTTTAGAGATTATTCCTGTGAGCTGACCATGGCCTATCTGGATGAGAGCGAAAACACCAATCGGAAGGACAGTGCCCTGACTGCTATGTGTGCTTCTTATATCGTATGTCGCAGATTCGGTCTGGATACCTCTACTTTCAACTTCCGTGCAATTTCCGGTGAGTGTAGCAATGCAGATGCCAAGGAAATGCAGAGCAAGCTGAAGGAGATCCGCACCTACGCCAACCGCATCTGCGGCGACATGACCCGTCATTTAGAGAAGTCCCTGAAGCCCCAAACCCAGGAAGCAAGGTAAGGGGTGAAATCTATGGGAAAGGAGGATAGAAAGCTTCAACTGTCGGACTTTGAACATCGTCTGCTGATCAACGGCATGATGGCATTTCGGAATCAACTCATGGAGGAAGGAAAACCCACGGAGGATGTGAACGATCTTATCATAAAGATTTTGGATGCACCGAGAAAGAGGTGCTTCAGCCGTGAGGAAAGGTAGTTCCATCCGAACCAAATTCATCCTGTGCCTCTTAGGGATTATCCCTGTCATTTGGCTTGCGCTCCTTATGGCACCCTATATGGACGAGGGGATCCCCGGTGTCATAAAGCACATAAACGAAATTACCCAAGCACCATTGACCATAACACTATGCGAGAACAGCCGAAAAACTGTTCTCGCATTACTTTTAGTCTATGTAATGGTGTTAGCAGTGTATTTCTCTAACGACCACAACTATCGCCACCGTGAGGAACACGGTTCTGCCAAATGGGGTATACCGGAACGATTGAATCGCAGATATCGACACAAGGATCCGTTTTATAGCAAGATCCTTACTCAAAATGTAGCTATCGGTCTTGACGGACGGAAGCACAAGAGAAATCTGAATGTGCTGATTTGTGGCGGCTCCGGTGCCGGTAAAACCCGATTTTACTGCAAACCGAATCTGCTTAACGCTTCTTGCAGTTATATCGTGTTGGATCCCAAGGGTGAAATGCTGAGAGACTGCGGAGAGTTTCTGTCCAAGACTCACAAGATTAAGGTCATCGATCTGATCCACATGGAGAAAAGCCATTGCTACAATCCTTTTGTGTACATTCGCTGTGACAACGACATTCAGAGGCTTGTAACAAACTTATTCGCCAATGTCACACCCAAAGGAAGTCAGAGCCAAGATCCTTTTTGGGATCAGACAGCACAGATGCTTCTCTTAGCCCTCATGTTCTACCTTTACTACGAAGCACCGCCTGATGAGCAGAATTTCCCCATGGTCATGGAAATGATTCGTGCCGGAGATGTGCGAGAGGATATGGAAGATTTCGTTTCTCCCTTGGACGAACTGTTCCTGCGATTAGAGGGTAAAAACCCGGAACACATTGCGGTGAAATACTACAACAGCTACAAGAAGGCTGCGGGAAAGACATTGAAATCCATCCAGATCAGCCTCTTGGCAAAGCTGGAGAAATTCAATCTGGACTCTCTTGCCAGCATTACCCAAACAGACGAATTGGAGTTGGAAAAGGTCGGAGAAGAAAAGACCGTTATCTTTGCAGTCATCCCCGATAATGACAGTTCCTTTAATTTCATTATTGGTATGCTGTACACCCAGCTTTTCCAACGACTGTATGACCAAGCGGACAATGTTCACGGTGGAAGACTCCCTGTTCATGTCCATTTTTTGATGGATGAGTTCGCGAATGTCGCATTACCTGATATGTTTGATAAGCTGCTTGCAACCATGCGAAGCAGAGAAATTTCTGTTTCCATCGTTCTGCAGAACATGGCTCAGCTCAAGGCGCTCTTTGAAAAAGAATGGGAAAGTATCGTAGGCAACTGTGATGAATTTCTCTATTTGGGCGGTAACGAGCAATCGAGCCACAAGTATGTCAGTGAACTGCTTGGGAAGGAAACGATCGACACCAACACCTACGGTCGGACGAGGGGACGAAACGGAAGCTATTCCACGAATCTGCAGATCACAGGCCGTGAACTAATGACACCGGATGAGGTACGGATGATGGACAACCGTTATGCCATCTTATTTATTCGAGGTGAACACCCTGTCATTGATCTTAAGTACGACATTTTGAAGCATCCCAATGTGGCTTTCACCACAGATGGGAAAGGAAAACCCTACGAACATGGTCAGGACACTCGCAGTATTGCCGCTGTAGAGCTGACGCAGGATGAGGATATTTTGAATGAAGCTATCCCCATTGTAGATGCAGATGACAACATTATTATCCTGACCGAAGAAGAACTTGAAGAACATATTGAAAAACATGGAGGTATAAATTTTGATGAACTCTAAGAACACTCAAAAGAAAAACGGCAGACTCCATCTGAAATGCGTGGAGCATAGTGCGTACCGTGTGCGCCGCATTCTGCTGTCTGCACTCATGGCTATGATCCTGTG
>JAZRGR010000296.1:0-35907 GCA_045644345.1 Faecousia sp.
CTGCTCATTACCATCTACCTGATTATAGCAGGTATCCCCGCCATAAAAGAAATCGGCCTCATAGATTTCCTCTTTGGTAAGGAATGGGCCTCTACTGCCGCAGAGCCGAAATATGGGATCCTGCCCTTCATTCTGACCAGCATATACGGAACTGCAGGTGCCATTTTGATCGGTGTTCCCATTGGATTTTGCACCGCAGTTTATCTTTCAAAGGTGGCAAATAAAAAGCTCAGAGGCGTCATGGAAGCTGCCATAAATCTCCTGGCAGGGATTCCCTCTGTGGTGTACGGTCTTGTGGGTATGCTTGTCTTGGTTCCTGCTATTCGGAAGTTATTCCACATCCCCGACGGAGCGAGCTTGTTGGCTGCCATGATCGTCCTGGCTGTTATGATCCTCCCCGGTATTATCAAGGTTTCCATTACCGCACTGGATGCTGTTCCTGTGGAATATGAATATGCCTCCCTGGCCCTTGGTGCTACCCCTACGGAGACCTTCTTCAAAGTATCCGTCCCCGCTGCAAAAAGCGGCATAGCCGCCGCAGTTGTTCTTGGGGTTGGTCGTGCCATCGGAGAAGCTATGGCGGTTATGATGGTAGCAGGCAATGTAGCAAATATGCCCTCCCTGTTCCAGAGTGTTCGGTTCCTAACCACAGCGGTGGCAAGCGAAATGGCATATTCCAGCCCCGGCAGTCTGCAAAGAAACGCACTGTTCTCTATTGCCTTGGTTCTGTTCCTGTTTATTATGATGATCAACGCTACACTGAATTTCTTCTTGAAGGGAGATAAGGAGAAATAAGATGAACACGAAACGAAAACTATCTATCTCTCTGATCCGTGGTGCTATGATCCTCTGTACTGCACTCACAGGGGCACTGGTACTGTTCCTCACGGGGTATGTACTCATAAAGGGTTTACCAAATATTTCATGGGAGTTGCTTTCTACCAAGCCCAGCTACCTCAGTGATCGGATCGGTATTCTGCCGGACATCCTGAACACCGTCTACATTGTCCTTGCTACCCTTGTGATCGCACTGCCCCTCGGAGTGGGTGCGGCGATCTATCTGACGGAGTATGCAAAGAACAAACGAGTAGTGGGGCTCATTGAGTATGCCGCCGAGACCCTTTCCGGTATTCCTTCCATTATCTACGGTCTGGTAGGTATGCTGCTGTTTTCAAATAACTTCGGTACCAGTCTCCTTGCAGGTGCGTTGACCCTTGTGATCATGAATTTACCCACCATAATGCGTACCACCCAAGAGAGCCTGAAAACTGTGCCTCAAAGCTATCGGGAAGGAGCCTTTGGCTTAGGTGCAGGAAAATGGCGAGTGATCCGCACAGTAGTTCTTCCCGGATGTGTGGATGGCGTGATCACCGGTTGCATCCTGTCTGTGGGCAGAATCTTAGGGGAATCTGCAGCCCTCTTGTTTACAGCCGGCTTTGCCCATGCTCTCAACGGCATCATAGATGGTTTGGCATCCCCGGGAGCGACCCTCACCGTGGCTCTGTATGTGTACGCCAAAGAAGAAGGAGAATTCGGTGTTGCCTTTGCCATCGCCGCAATTTTAATGATCCTCACCTTGATCATCAATCTGTCTGCAACTATGGTAGGCAAACACTTTGGAAAAAGGAGAAGCTTATGAACGAGATCATGACAGTAAAAGACCTGTGCCTGTGGTACGGAGAAAATCAAGCCTTGAAAAATATCAACATCGCCATTCCCGAAAAAAGCATCACGGCTCTGATAGGACCTTCGGGCTGTGGCAAGTCCACCTTTCTCAAGACGCTGAACCGCATGAACGATTTGATCCCTACTGTAAAAATTACAGGAGATGTGACCTATAACGGGCGGAATATCTTTGACAAGGATGTGGATGTGAACGAGCTGCGACGGGATGTGGGAATGGTATTCCAGAAGCCCAATCCCTTCCCCATGAGCATTTATGATAACATCGCCTACGGTCCTCGAACCCACGGCATTACAAACAGAGTGCGCCTTGACGAGATCGTAGAACAGGCTCTTCGTGGTGCGGCTATTTGGGACGAGGTAAAGGATCGATTAAAGAAAAACGCTTTGGGACTTTCCGGCGGTCAGCAACAGCGGCTTTGCATTGCCCGAGCCTTGGCAGTAGAGCCTAAGGTTCTGCTAATGGACGAGCCCACCTCTGCATTGGATCCCATATCCACCTCACGTATTGAAGAACTGGCATTGCAATTAAAGGAAAAATATACTATAATCATGGTGACCCACAATATGCAGCAGGCCGTCCGCATCTCAGACAATACCGCATTCTTCCTTCTCGGGGAACTCATTGAGTTTGACGAAACCGAGAAGCTGTTCTCCCAGCCTCGGGACAAGCGTACCGAGGACTATATTACAGGAAGGTTTGGTTGAGACTATGAGAAGCAGATTTGACGAGCAGCTTAGCCTGCTAAACAGAAAAATGATCGAAATGGGTGCCCGATGTGAAGAACTTATCACCCAAGTGGCAACAGCCCTGCTGGAGGGCGATATGGAAGGTGCAAGGATCGCAAAAGTCCGTGGTCAGGAAATTGACCAAATGGAACGGGAGATCGAATCCATCTGTCTGAAGCTCCTGCTGCAGCAACAGCCTGTAGCAAGAGACCTACGCATGATTTCCGCCGCCCTGAAAATGATCACAGACATGGAGCGGATCGGAGATCAGGCAGAAGACATTGCAGAGATCATCCCCTTCCTGGACGGAAAAACCGGCGCAGAGTTTGCGGATTTTAAGCCTATGGCAAAGGCCACCTGTGCAATGGTCACGGGCAGCATTGAAGCCTATGTAAAACAGGACATTTCTCTTGCAAGATCCGTGGTAGAACAGGATGATATTGTAGATGCAGCCTTTGACAGAATGAAGGATATGCTCATCCGCATGATCTCCGAAAACAAGGCAGACGGAGAATATGCCATCGATCTTCTTATGATCGCAAAATACTTTGAGCGAATCGGTGACCATGCCGTAAACATTGCCCAGTGGGTCGAATTCTCAGTAACAGGTGTGCATAAAGGAGAATAACTATGATCTGGTGTGTAGATGACGACCGTACCATCCGTGACATTGAAGTGTATACTTTAGAGCAAACAGGATTTCAGGCTCGTGGTTTTGCGGATGGCCCTTCTATGCTGAAAGCGTTAGATGCCGAGATCCCGGATCTCATTATTTTGGATATCATGATGCCCGAAATGGACGGGACGGAAGTTCTCAAAAATCTTCGGTCAAATGCCAAATACAAAGACATTCCGGTCATCATGGCAACTGCCAAAGGAACGGAAATGGACAAAATCATCGGTCTGAATTCCGGTGCAGACGACTATTTGGTAAAGCCCTTCGGTGTCATGGAAATGGTTGCCCGTATCAAGGCCGTTCTTCGCCGCACAAGTAAAGACATGCCTTCTCAGTCTTTGTCCGTAGGCAACATTCTCTTGAAGGATCAAGAGCACAGAGTGATCGTCGCAGGAAAGGATGTAGTTCTTACTCATAAGGAGTTCGATCTCCTAAAGCTGTTTATGCAGAATGTGGGTATGGTATTTTCCAGAGACAAGCTGATGAGCGAGCTTTGGGGCTTGGAGTATGTAGGTGAGAGCCGTACTGTTGATATGCACATCAAGACCTTGCGGCAAAAGCTGGGCTCAGCCGCCGGGCAGATCAAGACAGTGATCGGCGTAGGGTATAAATTGGAGCGTGAAGCATGAGGAAGAAAATATTCCGATCCATTTTTGTTGTTGCTCTCGTGGTCCTCCTTGCCAGCATCGGTATCGCAACAAGCTTTTTGTATGGGTATTTTAACGACTCACAGATAAAACAGCTAAAGGCAGAGCTTGCCCTTGTTGCAGACACTGTAAACGATGTTGGTGTGGAATACTTCGAGAACTTCGACTCCACAGTATTCCGTTTTACCGTGGTGGATGCCAATGGTGATGTTCTCTATGATACCCAGGCAAAGGCAAACACCATGGAAAATCACGCCGGTCGTGAAGAAATTGTAGAAGCCTTCCAAACGGGCACAGGTAGCAGTGCAAGAAATTCCTCCACCCTTACACAGAAAACCTTCTATGAAGCAGTGCTGTTAGACAGCGGATCGGTGCTTCGTATCTCTGTAAGCCGGATGACCGTAAGTGCCCTAATTTTAGGGATGCTTCCTGCAATTCTTGTCATCATAGGTATTGCAGCCTTGGTCGCCCTTTCTCTTTCACATAGCATGGCGAAGAAGGTAACAGAGCCCTTGATGCATTTAGACTTGGAGCACCCTGCGGACAATCATACCTATGAAGAGCTGACCCCGATCCTTGCCAAGATCCATAAGCAGCACAAGCAAATCAAAACCCAAATGGAAACCCTTCACCGCAAATCCGACGAGTTTGAGCAGATCATTTCTTCTATGAGCGAGGGTCTAATCCTTCTGGATGAACATGGGCTCATACTGAGCATGAATGCATCCGCCCGTAAGATCTTTGCCGTTAAAACAGATGTAGTAGGAAAGGATTTCTTGCTTGTAAACAGATCCGGAAAAACGAGTCCGGCAATTCAAGATGCCTTGGAAGGAAAGCACAAGGAATATACCGAGGAGATCCATGGCTGTGAATATCAGTTTACTGTAAATTCCATTGCATCTGACGGAAAGATCCTGGGGGTAGTTGTCCTTGTGTTTGACATTTCCGAGCGTGCCTATGCAGAACAGAATCGCCGGGAATTTACTGCAAATGTAACTCATGAATTAAAAACCCCTCTGCAATCCATAATCGGTAGTGCGGAGCTTTTGAAAAACGGCCTCGTGAAACCGGAGGACACAGATCGGTTTGTAGAAAACATACGCAAGGAAGCCACGAGACTTGTGTCTCTGATCAATGATATCATCCGTCTTTCACAGTTGGACGAAAACCATGAGCCCCCTGCCGAAACCGTAGCGCTCATGGAAGTGGCTCACGAAGTGGTAGAGGTACTGACGACTGCCGCCGCAAAACGAGGTGTGACCCTTTCCGTAGAAGGAGAAGCCTGCTCAATCTGCGGTGTACGCCGCTATATTTATGAGATCATTTATAATCTGTGCGACAATGGGATCCGATATAATGTTGAGGGTGGCTCCGTCACGATTCGCATTTGCAAGGAATCCGGTCGAGTCATGGTTTCCGTAGCAGATACGGGAATCGGTATCGCTCCTGCCCATCATTCTCGCATCTTTGAACGCTTCTACCGTGTAGATAAGAGCCACTCCAAGGAAACAGGCGGTACCGGTCTCGGACTTTCCATCGTAAAGCATGCGGTACAATACCACGGTGGTAAAATCCTATTGGAAAGCGATAGAGGCAAAGGCACCGTCGTTTCCATTCTGTTTTGAACGGATGTAAACAGCATCTTATTTTTCATTCCTCTATATGTCGTTGAGGTCTAATAAGTCAGCCAACTTGACAATAGTTTATGGAATGCCGCTAAAAGAGCTGGTTTTGAGGTCTTTACGCCGAATCGCAACATGAATAATAAAGAAAAAGAGTGGATACAGGTTTTTGTACCCCCGTACCACAGATAGTATATGACAGTCGCATATGCTATCTGTTACTATACGGGAGTATTGTGTCATACCGGAGACCTTAATGCAAGTCGCTGTTAGTTTTTACGCTTGCGAGCATCGGTAACAGCACAGGCGATCAATATGTATTAGGAAACACTCCCATAAAGAAAGCAAAGCTCTCTCCCCCGAATTCTATCGGGAGGAGAGAGCTTTTTGTATTATTTAGCAGTTTCCAAACGATTCTGCAGGGCCTGTGCTGTGGTTTCGTACGCCTGCTGTAAGTAGGGCAGGTTCAGCGTCTCTACATTGTTTCCCGTCAGGCGAGTTAGGATCTGTCGAAGCACAGGAGGATTCTTCATTAGGATGGGGCCCGTCAAATGGGTTCCGAAGAAGTTTCCGCAGCAGATGCCCTCACCGCTTCGATCGGCATCATTGCCAAATCCCATCTTAAGGGTAAACAGAGGTGTTTGGATCCCCGTGGTCTTGCTGCACTTGTTCATAAAGCCAACGACAGGCTCTGCAAAAAGGCTGCAGCTTCCCAAGCAATCCCCGACAATACGACGGTCAGATTCCACCGTTTCAAAATCGAAGATCCCCAGGCACTCATACCGAATCCCCTTGGCATCTGTGAGGGCTCTGCCCATGAGCTCAAAGGAGTTGCCTGTAAACAGGAAGAGCTTGCCGTCCTCATAAGCCTTCTTCAGCGGTTGGCTATACTGCCGCAGTTCCTCCAGAGCCAGCTTCTGCTTCCGCTCCGTTCCGGCACCCATAAAATACAGATCGTAGGAATCAAGCTCCTTCTTCTCACCCATAGAGAGGGTGTGGATCTCCACTGTCTGCCCCAGCTCATCCAAGCACCGCTGTAACACAAGCAGGTTCGCATAGTCTCCGTAGAGATTCATCATGTCATGATACAGATGTAGAATTTTCATATGGCACACCTCACTTTACAGTTACATTGGACAAGAACTTCATACGATCCGAGAAACAAGTCACAGCATACAGGTGCTCCGTTCCCCGAACCTTGATTTCGTTGCAAGCTGCATCAATATCCCGGAACACACGGATCTTCCCCTCCGGGACCTTGGAGAAGCTGAGTCGGAGTGCAAGATCGTTGCAATACTTGCCGCAGAGGTAAACATTGCGGATATGCTCTGCCTCCAACCAATCAAAGTCAATATCCCACAGCCAGGAGGTCTCGCTGGTAAAATACTTACGGCTGACCGCATCCACGATCACGACCACACTGCAGGGCTCCTTGGTCAATGCCGCATAGCGGAAGGACATATCATAGGAAACGGAATTCTCGTGCTTAGAGATGAGGAATGTTCCCTCATGCTGTCCCAGGGTAAATTCGATATATCTACCGTTTTTCAGAATATAATTACCGGTAACGTGGGCAGCCTTTTCACCGGGGATGCCGATTTGATCACAAATGGCATAGGTGGCAAGAATGTTATAGATATTGTAAATACTCTTGAATGCAAGGGGGATCTCATGTCTGCCGTTGATCACGATCCGTCCCTTCTCCAGATCAAGCTCCGTGACTGTGTAAGCAGTATCTCTACGCTTAAAGTCGCAAGCAGTACAGGCATACTTGCCAACGTGATTGAAGTGATAGTACTCATATTCCATAGGCTTACCGCAAACAGGGCAGAAAGCACCGTCGTTATAGGAACCGCGGAATTCCTTGCTGTCATAGCTATTATGATCCAAGCCGAACCATACCACATCCTCCCGTCCCTGTCCAAAGAGTGAGACTGTAGGATCGTCTGCATTGAGGATCAGTTTGGTGTCCGGGAACACACTTTCCTTAATGGCATCAAAGACCCAATCGGGATGACCGTTGCGGGTAAGCTGGTCACGGTAGAGGTTGGTAATAACATAGTGGGTGGGATGGAACCATTTAAAGGTGTACTTGGTATATCTCTCGTCGGATTCGATCAGTAGGACATCCTGCTTCATCTTGCCACCCCAGGTACAGGAGTTCAGGATCATAGTGGTGACACCCTCGATCTGATTGGAGCCCTCTACATTATAGGCTACAGTCTTGCCGTTGGCTCGAAGAACCGCTGCGATCATCTCCATTGTAGAGGTCTTGCCGTTACTGCCGGTAACGGCTACGATCACGGAGGGCTTCCTGATCCGACGGAGAATATCCGGGCAAATCTTCAGAGCATACTTGCCGGGAAGGCTGGTGCCCTTCCCTACCAGCTTGCCTACCAGGGTCAAAACTCGGCAAGCCAAAATTGCTAATAACTTTCTCATTGGTATATCCTGCCTTTCTGTTTTACGGAACGCATATCATAGCACAGTTTTACCGATTATGCAAGCATATTTAAGAATTCTTCCTCGGTAAGAACGGGAATTCCCAGTTCATTTGCCTTCTTAAGCTTGCTACCTGCATTCTCTCCTGCGACAACATAATTGGTTTTCTTGGAAACAGAGCCGGAAGCTTTGCCGCCACAGGCTTCGATCTTCTCCGTTGCTTCATCCCTGGTAAAAAGGGACAGGGCCCCTGTCAACACAAAGGTCATACCTGTAAACCGCTGATCCGTACTTTGATTCGTGCTTTCAAAATTTAAGCCTGCTTCACGGAGCTTCTCGATCATGTGACGGGATTGAGGATCTGCAAACCATCTTGCAATGCACTGTGCGGTGACAGCACCTACATCCCGTAGATTTGTCAGTTCTTCTTCCCCTGCTTCCATGAGTTTATCCATAGAGCCGAAGCTCTTGGCAAGGAGCTTTGCCGCCTTTTCCCCTACCTGTCGGATCCCCAGGCCATAGATCAATCGATTAAGATCCCGAGTTTTGCTGTCCTCAATGGCCCTATGGAGTTTTTCCGCAGCCTTGGACCCGCTTTTCCACAGTGCCTTAAGATCCTCAACCGTCAGATAATAAATGTCTGCCGGGGATTGGATCTTGCCGGCGGAAATAAGCTGTTCTACGATGGCTTCACCCAGCCCCTCAATGTCCATAGCCCCACGAGAGACAAAGTGTGCAATGTTGCGACTAAGCTGCGCGGGACATTCTGCACCGGTACACCGCAATGCAGCTCCCTCCTCGTCTCTCTCTGTCTTGGCACCGCAAACAGGACAGTATTCCGGGAGGATATAGGGCTGCGTCCCACAGGGGCGCTTCTCCATTACCACCTCAAGGACCTCCGGGATGATCTCTCCCGCCTTGCGGATGCGAACCGTATCTCCGATTCGGATATCCTTCTCCGAGATAAAGTCTTGATTGTGAAGTGTTGCATTCGTCACCGTAGTGCCTGCCAGACGGACAGGCTCCACAACAGCCTTGGGTGTCAAGACTCCGGTACGGCCAACCTGAACGAGGATCTCCTTGAGTACCGTTTCCTTTACCTCGGGGGGATACTTAAAGGCACATGCCCAACGTGGGCACTTTGCGGTGCTCCCCAACACCCTACGTTGGCTCAAGTCATTGACCTTGACTACAGCACCGTCAATGTCATAGGGGTATTCATAGCGATTCTCGCCGATGGCATCTATGGTCTGCTGCACCTGTGCAAGGGTGGTGCAGAGACGATACTCAATGGTCTTAAACCGACAGCCCTTTAGATAATCCAGAGTCTCTCCATGGGTGCGGAATTCCAATCCCTCCCCAAGCTGGAGGTTAAAAATCATAATATCTAATCTCCGCTCTGCGGCAATTGTGGGATCTAACTGTCGCAGGCTCCCTGCCGCAGCATTACGGGGGTTGGCAAAAAGGGGCTTTCCCTCCTGCTCACGCTTGCGATTCAAGGATTCAAAAACACTGCGCGCCATAAATACTTCACCCCGTACGATCAGACGATGAGGGGCATTGGGGATCTGCATAGGGATGGAGCGAATGGTCTTTAGATTCTCTGTAACATCCTCACCTATCCGTCCGTCTCCACGGGTGGCACCCTTAACGAAAATACCGTCAATATATTCCAGGGCAACAGACAAGCCATCCACCTTGGGTTCTACGGAATACAGGATCTCCGGGGCAGTCTGAGACATACGTTCATGGAAGTCAGCGACCTCCTCGTGGGAAAACACATCCTGCAAACTCTCTAAGGGTACAGGATGCTCCACCTTATCGAAGTGATCCAGTGCCTGCCCTCCTACCCGTTTCGTTGGTGAGAGGGGTGAGGCCAGCTCCGGATACGCCGCCTCCAAATCTTCCAAGCGTCGCAGGAGCCGATCATATTCAAAGTCCGCCATAGTGGGATTGTCTAATACATAGTATTCATAGTTAGCGCGATCCAATGTTTCTGTTAATTCTAATATTTCTTTTTTCGGATCCATTACTCTGCCTCCGTTCCGAAGTAAGTTGTGGGAACTGTTCCTACAATGACCGTCTCCGCTACCAATACGGCAGAATCCACGGGCACCTCCAGATTTCCCGACCATGTGAGGATACTGATCTTCACATGGATATCTATGGTGATTTGGTGCAGGGTCTGGTTGATCCCCGCACCGGTAAAGCTGTTACGGAACACCGCATCGGAGCTACGAACCGCAAGGACACGAACAGGTACATAAGGTCCCTCCCCCGAGAATAATTCCGGCAACAGCACACTGCCTACAGGAACACTCAGCTCCTCTGTGGATAGATTGGTAAGCATACGGTCTACCCGTTCCAGCACTGCTGTTTTCAGCCGATTGACCTCTGCTACGTTGGTACGGACCGCAGTGACATTCCCCTGCCGATCCTTCTCCACAGCGACCATGCGGTCATAGGCAATATGTCCGTCTGCAATCAACTCTCCTATGGCGGCGTTGATCACATCGCTGGCTTGATTGTCTACCTGTGTAACGATCAATTCCTCCGCCAAGGGTGCAAGCCGGCTGCGAAACAGGAGCATCATCCCCCCCATAAGAATCAGTGTAAGGGCACCCAAAGCCCGTATTCGGTTCCGTGTTTCCAAGGACATCATACCACCTCATAGATACCTATGCCCTCGGAGGGATAAAAATTCTCTTACTGTTTCTTCATTCTCTGTGATGCAGTCGTCGCCATAAGTCGTTTGGTCCCTACCTTGTCGAATGCGATCTCCAGCATAGCATCAGCTCCCATAGGCAGGACAGACAGAATCATTCCCTGTCCGAAGGAGTCGTGAACCACCATTTCCCCCTTCTTATACTCCGGGAGCTTGGTCTGCACCTTGGGCTTGGGAGGTGTATAAGGTGCAGTGGCAGGCTTCTTGCTGCCGTAGGAATAGGTATCGCTGTAGCCACTGTAGCCTCTGTTGGTATAGGAGCCGTAACCACCGTAGGAGCCATAGCCCCCTTGACCGAAAGCAAGAGCGTCACTCTGCTCCTGTTTGATCAGCTTAGGCGGAATCTCCCGCAGGAATCTGGATGGCATATTAGAGGATGTATGTCCGTACAGCATCCGCTGTCTTGCAGAGGTTAGGTACAGTCGCTCCTTGGCTCTGGTAAGTGCTACGTAACACAGTCGTCGCTCCTCTTCCATTTCTTCATATTCACCCATACAGCGGAGGCTGGGGAAGAGACCTTCCTCCATTCCTACCACAAATACGTTGGGGAATTCCAGACCCTTGGCGGAATGCATTGTCATCATAACTGCCGCATCCGCACCCTGATCGTACCGCTCAATATCTGTGAAAAGGGCGATTTCCTCCAGGAATCCCCCTAATGTAGGATCCTCCGAAGCCTGCTCGTAATTGACCAGGGAGGATTTAAGCTCTCGGATATTCTCCAACCGAGCACGATTCTCCGGCTCATCCTTCTCCTCCAGCATGGTCACATAGCCTGTTCGTATCAGCAATTCCTCATAAAAGTCCGGCAGAGACATCGTCTGCAGTAATGCGGCACACTCCTCTATCAGCATGGTAAAGTCCATGAGCTTGGATGCTGACCGAGCCACAGCCGGGTAATTATAAGGATCGGAAACGATGTCGTACATAGGCTTGCCGGAGGCAACAGATAGTCGCTCCATGGTTTCGATGGTCTTTGTACCGATGCCTCTGGGAGGCTGGTTGATAATCCGCTTAAGACGGAGATCATCACTTCGGTTATTGATAACCCACAAATATGCAAGCATATCCTTGATCTCCGCACGGTCAAAGAACCGTGTACCACCTACAATACGGTAAGGGATCCCTGCCCTCTTAAATGCATTTTCCACAGCATTGGACTGTGCATTGGTGCGATACAGGACCGCATAGTTCTTAAAACCGCCCTGATGACAGCCGTCTAAAATGCAATCCGCCACAAAAGCAGCCTCGTCGCTTTCGTTGGCAGCCTCATAATGTACAAGAGCCTCGCCCTCACCGTTATTGGTCCACAGCTTCTTGCCCTTACGCCCCCGATTGTTGGCGATCACCGCATTGGCTGCATCCAGGATCCTCTGGGTAGACCGATAATTCTGCTCCAGACGGATCATCCGTGCTCCGCGGTACTGACTCTCAAAGCTAAGGATATTCTCGATAGACGCACCCCTGAATCGATAAATGCTCTGATCGTCATCTCCCACCACGCAGATATTCTCATATCCCCCTGCCAGGAGGGATGTCAGCAGATATTGCATATGATTGGTGTCCTGATACTCGTCTACGAGAACAAAGCGGAACTTGCGCTGGTAGTAGGAACGAACATCCTCGAACTGTTGCAGTAATTGAACGGTCAATAGAATAATATCATCAAAATCCAGTGCGTTAGCGGCCTTAAGCCGTCTGGCATATTCCTCATAAACTTCTCCAACACGGCGGAAGCGAGCGTCATCTCCCATGTCAAAGGTAAATTCTGCGGGACTGCGGAGCTGATCCTTGGCCTTGGAGATCATGGAAAGGACCGTCTTGGGAGGAAACAGCTTCTCATCTAAATTCCGTTCCTTAAGGATCTCCTTGATCACACGTTCAGAGTCACTGCTGTCATAAATGGTAAAATCCTGCGTATAGTCCAATCGCTGGATCTCCCGACGGAGAATACGGCAACATGCCGAATGGAAGGTCATTGCCCACACGTCCTGTCCTCCGGGACCCAGCATATCCGCTAACCGACTCTTAAGCTCATTTGCCGCCTTGTTGGTAAAGGTGATGGCTATAATGGACCAGGGATCCGCAGGCTCGTATCGGCACAACTCCTCAGCCCGCTGTGAATAAGGCGGATCTACTTGGGACACATGTCCCTCCAAATAGTGCACATCCTCCTCCGTGATCCACTCCGGGATCTCTACGGAATCAGAGCCTGTACCAAAACGGATCAAATTGGCGATCCGATGGATCAATACGGTAGTCTTTCCACTACCTGCTCCCGCAAGGATCAGCAGAGGTCCCTGTGTGGTCAACACAGCCTCAAGCTGTCTACCGTTCATATGTGCGAATTGTCCGGCTATATAGGTACGGCGAGCCTTCAAAAAGCGTTCTTCATAGTTCTTATTCATAGTATGCCCAATTCCTTTTCTTTCTCATCATTTTTTGTTTATACTTATTCTATTACATTTTCCATCAGAAATAAAGAGGTTGGGTAAAATTTTTCTGTCCCAATTCTTTCTTTCGACTCAGGGACGATTTTTTTCTTGACAGAAATCCGTTTTTCTGTTATAATCACTAACAGCTTATAGTCTGACTAACAGAAATGGAGGTCCCCATGACAAGAGAACAAGAGAGGATCATCAATCGCAATGCCATCATTCAAGCTGCTGTAAAGCTGTTTCTCCAAGACGGCATTGACAAGACTACCGTGGCACAGATCGCTGAGGAGGCACTGCTTTCCTCAATGTCTGTCTACCGTTACTTTGGCACCAAGCAATCTATTGCGGTTGCCGTAGCCAATCACCTGCTACAGGAGTATTTAGAAGAGCATCGTCATCGCTGTACCGAAACAGAACACCCCGGCGAAACCGGTCATGATGCCTTCGCACGGATCGTCCGTGCCTATGTGGCCACCTACGAGGCTCATCCGGAATATGTAGATTTCCTCCAGGATATGGGCTTCTACTCCATGCGCGAGGGACTATCCTACGATCTGGACTATATGCAATACGGCTCCATCCATGTAGAGAACATTGACCGCCCTGCCCGACTTGCTATGACCCAGGGCATCCGAGACGGCTCTATCCGCAAGGACATTGATATCGAGCAGGTTGGTCTGACCCTTGCAAATCTCTTAACCGGTGGAGTCCATTTCCGCGGTCTTATTAACGAGCAACAACAAACCGAGATCATCCGCCAAACTGCGGAAATGATCATTTACTATACCAAGGAGGTCTAAACAACTATGGCTGATTATATTCTGATCACTGATTCCTGTGCAGATCTACCCCTGCAAATTTACGAGGAGCTGGACATTCATGTGATTCCCCTATCCTTCCTGTTAGAGGGTCAGACCTATCAAAACTGCCCTGACGAGAGCTCTATGAAGTTTTCCGAAGTATATGCCAAGCTCCGTAGCGGTGCCAATATTACTACCAGTGCCGTAAATGTAGAAGAATTTAAGGATGCCTTCCTCCCCTATTTGCAGGAGGGCAAGGATATTCTATACATGAGCTTCTCCTCCGGCCTTAGCGGAACCCATAACGCCGGCCGTATTGCGGCACAGGAGCTTGGGGAGGAATTCCCCCACCGAACCATTCGCATTGTAGACACACTGGGCGCCGCCTTGGGACAGGGTCTGCATGTATATCTCACCGCCAAGAAGCGGCTGGAGGGTGCCTCTATAGATGAAGCAGTCGCCTTTGCAGAGGATCTCAAGCCCCGTGTTGTCCACTGGTTCACTGTCGACGATCTATTCTTCCTGAAGCGAGGTGGCAGACTCAGCGGTGCTACCGCATTGGTAGGCAGTGCATTAGGGATCAAGCCCGTCCTCCATGTTGATGACGAAGGTCATTTGATCAAGGTTTCCACTGTCCGTGGCCGCAAGAATTCCTTGAAGGCCCTTGCAGACAAGATTGCGCAAACCGCCATTGATCCGCAGAATCAGACGATTTTCATCGGTCACGGAGATTGCCTCGAAGATGCACAATATCTGGCACAATTGATTAAAGAAGGCTGTGGCTACAAGGATGTCATCATCGACTATGTCGGTCCCGTCATCGGTGCCCACTCCGGCCCCGGCACCATCGCTCTGTTCTACATCGGCAGAGAACGATAATTACCCCAATTATGATACAGTGGCAGGGAGAATTTCTCTCCCCTGCCGCTGTGTTCTTTTCTCTTGACAAAAACAATACTTCGTGTTATGATGTATTATGTGATAGGAGGTATGCTATGGATATTCAGTTAAAGCGTGGTCTGCTGGATGTATGTGTGCTGGCCGCCATTCAGGATGAGGATTCATATGGCTATAAGATCATTAAGGATATGAGACCTTATATCATACTTTCCGAGTCTACGCTGTACACCATTCTCAAGCGGTTAGAATCCGCTCATATGCTGACAGTACGTAGTGTGGAGCACAGCGGTCGCTTGCGGAAATATTACCGCATCACAGTAGAGGGGCGACAGCGAATCGCAGAATTCAAGGAGGACTGGGACGAGATCCTTGCGATCTATCAATTTGTTACGAAGGAGGCGCCCGAACATGACAAAGCATGATTTTCTCCGATCACTGCAGAATAGCCTGTCAGCCCTGCCCCAGAATACTGTGGCAGAGCACCTGAATTTCTTTAGCGAAATGATCGACGACCACATAGAAGATGGCCTCACCGAGGAAGAAGCAGTTCTTGCCATAGGTTCTGTCGAGGACATTTGCCGTCATATTACAGACGGACAGTCCATGCCCAATCCCCGGGCGTATCGGAGCTCCGGCAGCAGGACGCTTCGTACTTGGGAAATGATTCTTCTGGTCCTCGGGTCCCCTGTTTGGCTTTCTCTGGTCATTGGGGCTTTTGCTGTAGTCTTTTCTCTGTATGTGAGTCTATGGGCTGTTGTCATTTCTCTATGGGCGGTGTTTGTTTCCTTAGTCCTTAGCGGAATCGCTGTTATTGTCGGCGGCGTGATCCTGGCAACAAGTGGAAAAGGCGTTACAGCCATAGCTCTCATTGGCGCCGGCCTCGTCTCTATGGGTCTGTCCATTTTCATGTTCTACGGATGCAAATACGTAACAAAGGGGTCTGTGGCCCTTGTAAGGCTTCTTTTCCGTAGAAGTAAAAAATCCCATTCTGTAGAGGAGACAACAGCATGAAAAAGAGTTCACGAGCATGGCTGATAATAGCCGTCATATTGATCCTTGCAGGAGGTATCCTCTTTACCTTTGCCCTCCATTCCTGTCATTGGGATTTCGCCAAGCTGAGCACAATACAATTTACTTCTCGTACCTATGATATCACAGAGACCTTCCGTAATATCACCGTTAAAAGTACGACAGCGGACATTCTTCTCATACCGTCGGATAATAACCTGTGCAGGGTTGAATGTTACGAAAAGGAAGCTGCCCGGCACACCGTTGAGGTCCGCAATCATACACTGACAATCACCATTACCGAGGAACTGCAAATAGAGAACCTTTTAAGCATTTCCTCATCCAACCCCAGGATCACAATATATCTTCCGAAGGGGGAATACGGGGATCTATCCATCCGTCTGACCACCGGTGATGTTACTGTCCGAGATATCACCCAGGAGGAGGTTCTCGTAAACCTTACAACCGGCAAGCTCCTTATGGAGGATGTCACCGCAGATTCTATGGATTTCTCTGTCAATACGGGAAGTATTTCCCTTAAGGATATCCAATGTGCAGGAACGATCTCCACCCAAAGCACAACAGGCAAGGTGCACCTAACCGACATTCGATGCAGCAACCTCCATTCTCAAGGACGCACCGGGGACATTCTGTTGCATCATGTCATTGCCTCGGAAGAATGCTCTGTCAAGCGGACATCGGGAGATATCGAACTGGAAGCCTGTGATGCCGCTGCATTGCTGCTCAAGGTTACTACGGGGGATATCACAGGAACCCTACTGACAGACAAGGTCTTTATCCCATACACAACGACCGGCACCGTAGAGGTTCCCAACAGTGTCACCGGCGGAACCTGTGAGGTACACACCACATCAGGCGATATCCTCATCACCATTCCATAAAAGAATTGCCTTCTGTAGCCCTTAGGCCACAGAAGGCAGTTTTATACTTCCCTTGCAATTTTGGCTATATCACCGCCATCACGCAGGATAATGCATGCTGAACAACACAGTTATCCTTTTACAGTAGCGCAAACAGCTTAAACAGCCAGTTTGCCGCCACACCGGCACAGAGACCGCCGATCGTATGAGACAGGATCGCATGGCCTGTGAGCTTGCTGCACTTAAGGTTATCCATCATGGCCACATGGGTGCTGAGATAGCCGCTCCAGCACATACACATAGCAGTGAAAACCGCTACATCACCGGCATGCGCACTGCCGGAAGCAACCAACTTGGGAACCAGACCGATAGCGGCACCTGCGGAGCCCAGTGCGGTAATGGGTACTGCGATACCCTCAGCACTGCTGAAACCGAAGAGAGGCTTGAGGATAAAGGACAGCTTATCTCCTATCCAAGGCAGGAGCGCGATACCTTCATACGCACCGCCTGTATAAACACCGTCAACAGAAGCTCCATTGGTCAGCATCAGCACCATAGTGCAAATAATGAGAACACCGGGGATGATGTCTAAGCCCAATGCAACGCCGCTCTTACCACCTTCCATGAGGCAGTCGATCACACGCATGCCCAGGCTCTTGGAGCCATCCTTGGTTTCCTCTTTGGTAGACTTCTCCTCGATCTCATCGCACGATGCAGTCCGCCCATAGATCCTGGAAGTCTTAATGAGCATCAAGCGAGTACTGACGATACTTCCGATCATTGCACCTAAATTTCCGATCAGTGCCGCCGCAAGGAAGCTCTCGCCCTTGGGAGATTGGATCCCCAACATGGTTGTCGTTACGATAGCGCCCATACCGAAAGCGGTACCGATATTTGTCAGTGCAGGGAGCTGATATTTCTTGAAATACCTGCGGAATCCGTTATCGTGTGCCAATGCCAGGATTGCAGGATTATCGGATAAGTATGTAGTCATGATCCCTAAGGAAGCGGCACCGGGCAGCCCGTAAAGGGGTTTCATCAGAGGGGACAGGACCTTGTTGATCAGCGTCACAACGCCGAATTCCGACAGGAGTGCAGACAATGCTCCTGCCACAACAGCAACCGCCATAATATAGAAAACGGTATCCAACAGCAATGCATAGGCAGTATTCATGAGTGTGCTCAGCATGTTCACCATGCCCATTTTACTGCTGATAAATCCAAAAATAAGCCCTAAAACTAGCAGGAATCCCAGGGGCTGTGTAACCTTGTTCCATTTGCCTCTCATTCTTTTCATAAGAGTCATCTCCTCTCATTTGGCACAATTTGTACTATATCACACAATAGTCTTTTTTTCCACAACTTTTTTGGAGAAAATATAAAAATTTTTTCTTTCACAAGCTCTTCCAATTTTGCAGAAAAAGTTGTATAATAACAAGAGTATGAGTAAGGAGGAATCCCCTATGACAGAAATACCCCTGTCTCAATTATCCACCGATCCCATTCACCGGATCGCCAAGGATTGGATGCTCATTACCGCAGGCACCGAAGAACGTGGCTACAACACCATGACCGCAAGCTGGGGACACTTAGGCTCCCTGTGGGGTCACGGAGGCGGATTGCCCACCAGCGTGATCTTTGTACGGCCCCAACGGTATACCAAGGAATTTGTTGATCGCGAGGAGCTTTATACCTTATGCTTCTTCTCCCCCGAGTATCGCCGGGCACTGTCCTATTTAGGCACCCACTCCGGACGGGACGGAGATAAGGTAGCCGCCGCAGGTCTCACCCCGATCTATGAGGAGGGATATACCTACTTTGCCGAGGCCGACCTGGTCTTGGTCTGCAAGAAGCTCTACCGTGCTCCCTTGGTGGAAGAGGGCTTCCTCGACACCACTATTTTAGATGACTGCTATCCACAGCGGGATCTTCATGATATGTACATCGGTCAGATCCTGCGAGCTTATACCAAATAAAATCATTTTTCAGGAGGATACCAATGAAATTAGATAAATTAGCAGGCGAACGCTTCAAAGAGCGGCCCTCGGATTGCGTCGTAGACAGCCACGCTCTCATGGTTAGAGGTGGCTATATGAAGGCCCTGTCCAACGGCATTTTCTCTTCCTACATGCCCTTAAAGCGTGTTACTCGCAAGATCGAGCAGATCATCCGTGAGGAGATGGACGCCATTGACGGTCAGGAAGTCATGTTCCCCGTTGTTATGCCCGCCACCATTTGGCAGGAATCCGGCAGATACGAGAGTATCGGCAAGGAAATGGCTCGTTTCCCCGACCGTAGCGGTTCTCCCATGGTTCTGGGTATGACCCACGAAGAAGCTGCCGTTCATCTGGTTCGCGACAGTGCCAAGAGCTACACCAAGTATCCCTTCATGATCTACCAGATCCAGACCAAGTTCCGTGACGAAGCCCGTCCCAGAGCCGGTCTCATCCGTGTCCGTGAATTCACCATGAAGGATGCTTATTCCTTCCACACCTCTCAGGAGGATCTGGAAGAATACTATGCCCGTTGCCACAAGGCCTACGAGCGGATCTATGCCCGTGCAGGCATTCCTGAAGTCGTTTCCGTTGCTTCCGACTCCGGCATGATGGGCGGTAGCATCTCCCATGAGTTCATGCTCCTGACCCCCATTGGCGAGGACTCCATTGCTATCTGCAGTGAGTGCGATTACCGTGCCAATATGGAAGCTGCTGAGAGCATCATCCACAACACCGCCGATGCCGTTTCCGCAGAGATGACCCTCGTCCCCACTCCCGGGGTTTCTACCATCGAGGATCTGTGCGACTTCCTAAAGGTCACCGCAGATAAGACCTGCAAGGCAGTCGTCTATCAGCGGAATTCTGACGATCACTATATTGTTCTCTTTATTCGTGGCGATCTGGATGCCAACGAGACCAAGCTCACCAACTTCCTGGGCTACAACATCCACCCCGCAGTCATTACCGAGACCAGCGGTCTGTGTGCAGGCTTCATCGGCCCCAAGGGTCTGACCGACAAGGTCACTGTCCTCTATGACAGCTCCCTCAAGGGTCTGAACAATCTGGTCTGCGGTGGCAATCAGGCAGACCAACACTATACCGGCCTGGATCTTGCCCGTGACCTGGGTGATCTCCCCTATCACGACTTTGCCAAGATCATGGAAGGCGGCATCTGCCCCCACTGCGGCAAGCCTGCTATCACCGTTTCCCGCGGTATCGAGGTCGGCAATATCTTCCAGCTGGGCACCAAGTACACCAAGTCCATGAACATGACCTACCTCTCCGCCGAGGGCAAGGAAGAGCACCCCATCATGGGTTGCTACGGCATCGGTGTAGGCAGACTGGCAGCCTCCGTCTGTGAGACCCATCACGACGAGTACGGTCCCATTTGGCCCATGGCGATCGCCCCCTGGCAGATCCACCTGTGTGCCATGCGTGCAGACGATCCCGAGGTCCGTGCCTATGCCGACAAGCTCTACGAGGATCTGCAGGCTGCAGGCGTAGAGGTCATCTACGACGACCGCAAGGTCAGTGCCGGCTTCATGTTCTCCGATGCTGACCTGCTGGGTGTACCCATCCGTGTCGTCGTCAGCCCCCGTAACCTGAAGGCCGAAGTCTTGGAGGTTTCCTTCCGTGACAAGTCCTACTCCGACAAGATCTCCATCCACGGTGCTATTGAGGCACTGCAGGAGCTGATCAAGAAGGCTAAGTAATGCATTCACCCCCTTCGGTATAGTGTAAACTATACCGAAGGGCTTTTCTTATCCGTTCATAACATATATTTTGAAAAAAATCAAAAAAACCCTTGACAAAACGACAGTTTGTGAGTATAATATGAATGCTCGTTGAGAGCGAACTACATATGGGGGAATTCCCGAGTGGCCAAAGGGGGCAGACTGTAAATCTGTTAGCAGTGCTTTCGGTGGTTCAAATCCACCTTCCCCCACCAAAAGTCCTGGATGCGAAAGCGTTCAGGACTTTTACTTTTTACCTTTTCACTATTCACTTTTCACTAAAAACGCATTCAGGACTTTTGGAAAGTAATAGGTAATAGTGAATAGTGAATAAGTATTGCAAATCCAGCATTTCACTTCTATAATAGGATCATCCGTTTCGTGAGGTAATTTTGATAGTTGATAGTCCTTTACTTACGAAGCCCAATACATTTCATCGGAGTCAATGCACATGAAGCTATTTGAACAACTTTTTCACAAGAAAGAAAACCAATCGCCTCCGCCTCTCCCCTCATGGGAAGAAGTGGTCGAAGGACTCTATGACAAGAATCTTGATTCCTTCCCTCACGATGTTATAGAAGTCCTTTATTCACGGGACCGATCCGAGCGATATGTGATTCTGAAATCTAAAGCCGGATTCTACACCTACCTATTCCAAAGGATCTCTACCTGGGACAAGGATGAATGGGTAAATTTATCCTCCCATGAAAATATAGCCCCGGGTTGGTGGGAGGAACCTCTCCTGCGAGATAATCAAAAGTCTTTTTTGGGAAGCTTGGAGGAACTAAAGGCTGAGCTATATGCCGAGGTTGACTATCAACAGCACTTCGTTGCGCCTCCTGTTCCGGGCCAACATTACTGTCCCTATATGCATAAGCATATGGATGAGGGTTTATGTTACGATATGCAAATGGCAGCACACGGATATCTTACTGCTAATGCACTGCCCGAAGTAGAGATTGAGCATAATTCCCTTCTTGCATATTGCGAGAAATGCAAATTTTGTTTATAATATCCTCCACCATAAGCATAATTCAAAAAACTTTTTGATTTTTCAAAATAGTTCTTGACAAAACCCTGTTTCGTGAGTATAATAACCATGCTTAAGGTGAGATGCCGGTATAGCTCAGTTGGTAGAGCAGCTGATTTGTAATCAGCAGGCCGGGGGTTCGAGTCCGTCTACCGGCTCCAAAAGCTTCAAGTAACTTCATATGGGGGAATTCCCGAGTGGCCAAAGGGGGCAGACTGTAAATCTGTTAGCAGTGCTTTCGGTGGTTCAAATCCACCTTCCCCCACCAAAAATCGCCGATCTTCGACAGAAGATTGGCGATTTTTACTTCTTCACTATTACCTATTCACTCTTCACTTATTTCTAACAGGCGATTTTTGGAAAGTAATAAGTAATAGCGAATAGTGAAAAAGTATTGCAAATCCAACATTTCCGTTCTATAATTAGATTATTGGAAGAGCATTGCTTCAGCAAGTCGAACATTGGGCATTGTTTATTTCACTCTCTGCAATAGCAGAGAATTTCACTTCGACGAAGTCGAAATTTTACCGTGAACCATAGCGAACGATTTCACTATAAATATAACGCTCCCCCATTTTTCACGCAGAACAAGGAAGATGTAATCTATGTTTGAACTGACAAACGATCAGCGGAAATGCTTCGGTCTTCTTCCTGTGGAGGACCACTGGGTCCGCATTGAGTTGACACCGAGTCCCTATGACTGCCACACTACAATTGCATATCTTGACGGCACCACCGTAAAAAAGTTCGTTGCAACCGGAGATCATCTCTACAATGAGTATGAGCTCTGCGAGGAGCTGTCCCCGGATCTACAGTATATTCTTCCAAAGACCACGAAAGGAAAGCCGATTCGCCTATCCGCGTCCACACTGAGCAAAAGAACCGGTATTGGAATGTGCCTATCCTATTCCGGAAATGGAAGTGACTATATCTGTGTGTACAACCGCAACTCCGAAAGAGAGTATTATTGCAATATCTATGAACCTATTGCTTCCATCGGAAACTCTGTTTTCCCCGATTGGGTAGATACTTGGTGCAGAGAAACTACCACTGAGGATATGGATGAAATTTCCCAATTTGCACGCCTCCCCCGTAAACATGTAAGGTTCCGGGAAGGAGATGTATTCCGTTTTAAGATCAATCGCCGTTTATACGGCTACGGGCGCATCCTTTTAGACTACAGCCTGTTGAGGAAACAGGGCATCCCCTTCTGGGATGTTTATATGGGGAAACCCCTGATTTGCAGTGTTTATCACATTGTCACAGAACGGGATAATCTCACCATCCATGAGCTGGATCATTTACCCTCTCTCCCCTCTGTTCCCATTATGGACAATCACCTGCACTATGGAGATTACGAGATCATCGGGAATATCCCCATTCGGGAGCAGGAGGACTATCCCATTCTGTATGGGGACAATAATGATGCCCGTCACCCCGGTCTCCGGCTTCAGTGCGGAAAGGTATTCCTCGCAGATCCCTCTCAAAAGGCTCTGACTTACAAGCTTACAGATCTGAGCATTGGATTTCATTTGCGCTTTCGACTTTCTGTACTCCTTCAATGTATCGAGGCGGGATCCAACTCCCCCTATTGGCAACAGATTAGTCACTATGTGGAAAAAGACCTGCGGAATCCCAAATTCCGATCCCAATTAGAAGCAATCTGCAAGCAGTTTTCTATCTCCCCCTCAGATCTCATTCCATCCATCAAGCAAATACCACAAGCTTAACCCAAGGAGCTATATAGCCGCAGTATGAAAAATCATGAAATCTCCGCTTTGCTTAAAAAGCAACAACAATTTTACAGGACAGGCGCTACTCTCTCCCTGTCCTTCCGCAAGGAACAACTGAAAAAGCTCCACACTGCGATACAGACATACGAAAAAGACATCCACGCCGCTCTTGCGCAGGACCTTGGGAAAGCCTCCTATGAAGCCTATATGTGTGAAAGCGGTCTCGCCCTGTCCGAGATCTCTTATATGCTGAAGCATCTGAAGAAATTTTCTAAGAGGAAAGCCGTCCATAGTCCCCTTGCGCAATTCCCCTCTCACAGCTACAGACAGCCTGTCCCCTATGGCAATGTGCTGATCATGAGCCCATGGAACTACCCATTCCTCCTGTCTATAGAGCCTCTCACTAACGCCATTGCCGCAGGCAATACTGCCATCATTAAGCCCAGTGCCTACTCCCCTGCCACATCCCGTATCATAGTAAAAATCATTGCAGAATGCTTCCCTCCGGAATATGTAGCAGTGGTCACCGGAGGACGGGAAGAAAATGCCACCCTCCTGGAACAGAAATTTGATTTCATTTTCTTTACAGGCAGTCAAACCGTAGGCAAAGAAGTCCTCCGTCATGCCGCAGAGCATTTAACTCCCGTGGTTCTGGAGCTGGGGGGCAAGAGCCCCTGCATCGTAGACAAAACCGCCGATCTGAAGATTGCCGCAAGGCGGATCGTATTCGGCAAATTCTTAAACTGTGGACAAACCTGCGTAGCTCCCGATCATATTCTATGTGACAGCACCGTTAAGGACGAACTCATAGTACATCTAAAGAATGAAATACAGAGACAATTCGGACCGGATCCCTTGCAGAACAAGGATTACGGCAGGATCATTAATGCGAAGCACTTTGACCGTATCTTATCTCTCATGGACACCAAGAAGGTCATCTCGGGTGGGCAGTCGGATCCCAAGACCTGTCGCATTGCTCCCACCATTATGGACACAGTAACCCATGGCGATCCTGTTATGGGAGAAGAGATCTTCGGCCCCATCCTGCCCATACTGACCTTTGATGACTTCGACGAACTAATATCGGAGCTAAAAAGGAAGGATAAGCCCCTGGCACTCTATCTCTTTTCCCACGACAAGCACCACATTCATCGCGTAACTACGGAATTATCCTACGGCGGTGGCTGTGTGAATGATGTCATCATCCATCTTGCATCCAGCGAATTGCCCTTCGGCGGTGTAGGAGAAAGCGGTATGGGTGCGTACCACGGGAAGGCCGGCTTCGACACCTTCACCCACTACAAATCCATTGTGGATAAAAAGACATGGTTGGATCTCCCCATGCGATATCAGCCTTATAAAAACCGATTCTACGAAAAACTGATCCGATTCTTCCTGCGATAATCCTAAGGAAGGTTCTACTTTAATCCATCCCATTCTGCCAGGAATTGTGCAATATAATCCCGCATGTAACGATCTCTGGCCTCTGCCATTTGTCTTGCAGTATCCGTAGTCATAAGAGCCTTCAGATCGAATAGTTTCTCATAAAAATGATTGACCGTAGGGGATACATGATTGCGGTATTCCTCTGCGGTCATATTCATTTTGGGCGGAATATTGGGGTCATACATAATCCGATTATGATTGCCTCCATAGGCAAAGGTTCGAGCGATCCCAATGGCTCCGATGGCATCCAAACGGTCTGCATCCTGTACACACCGTCCTTCCAAGCTATCGGGGATCACGGAATCTGTCCCCCGGAAGGAAACCTGATCGATCATGTGGCAAATTCTTTCGACGGTCTCCGACTCCACGGAGTTTTCACGGAGGAACGCTCTTGCCTTATCCTTATTCTCATGGGTATGGGGAGAAAGCTTCACATCATCCACATCATGGAGCAAAGCCGCTAACTGCACGATCCCCAACTCCGCCCCCTCTTCTTCTGCGATCCGCGTTGCCATCCGAAAAACTCGATAAGAATGAAAATAATCATGACCACTGTAGTCCGTCTCAAAGACTTCTTTCACATAGGCCAACGCATTTTGTACGATCTGTTCCATATTAGGAGCCTCCTTCATAATGGACTTCCATTATATAAATAACAGCCCTCCTCATGGGAGGAGATCACGCCTATGGCTTGTAAGTAGGAATATATGATAGTTGAACCCACAAACTTCATTCCCCGTTTTTGCAGATCTTTGGAAAGTGCATCGGACAGTGCATTGGTGGTTTCTCCTGTTTCATGGATCACTCTATCATGGGTAAAGCTCCGCAAATACTGTGCAAAAGAGCCGTATTCCTCCGCAATTTCCAGAAAGATCTTACTGTTCCGGATGCCGGCTTGTATCTTCCGCCTGTTACGGATGATACCGGGGTCATTCATCAGAGTCTGTATCTTGTCCTCCCCATAAGCTGCCACCTTGCATACATCGAAGGCATCAAAGACTTCTCGAAAATGCTCCCGTTTATTGAGCACGCACTCCCAAGACAACCCCGCCTGAAAGGATTCCAGGATCAGCATTTCATAGAGATAACCCTCGTCAAAATTCTGTCTGCCCCATTCCTCATCGTGATATGCTACATACAGGGGATTTTTTAAATTACACCATCTGCATCTCTTCTTCCCGTCCACGACACTGCAGCCTCCCACTCTTCTGTATTTCTACTGTCATTATAATATGGATTCCCGATCTTTTCAAGTAATACTACTTTCTGTTAGAAATGTTTGATTTCTATCAGAAAGAGCACCGCTAAAGCGTTGCGATTTTGCAATTTTTGTTATAGAAAATTGCAAAATCCCGTCTCATGCAGTTCTTGACGCACCTACGGTGCTATAAAAATGTTTTAAACATTTTTATCAAGAACTAGTATAAAAACACGGCTCTCTCAACGATCCATTTCGCCGAGAGAGCCGTGTTTTTTCTCGTAATACTATGATTCCATTAGTAGACACCTTTTTATGCCAAAAGCTGTTCCAGCCTGCGGATCTCACGGTAGACAGCATCTACCCATTCACCCTCGGTGCACCAATCCTCCGTAACCACACAGAGCATTTGGCGATACATTTCGATGGCTTCGGCATACTTGCCCCGGATCTCGTAGATATGAGCCACAGCCTCCTCGCAGTCAGAGAAGCGGGGCTTGGGGCGCATGGGCATAGCCTTCTTGTAAGCCTCCACAGCCTCGTCATAGCGGCAGAGCTTTGCCATTTGGTCGGCATATTCTGCCCACACGATCCACTTTTCGGGGTTGCGCTCCGTCATCTTCTTCCACCATTCCAATGCGGCAGGCAGGTCACATTCTGCCTTGCAGATCCCTCCCATATACATTTCGTAATGATAGGAATGCTCCACTGCCTTCATGGCCTCCGCATAGGTACGGGCCTCTACAGTTCGTCCATCTGCAATCAGAAGATCCAAGAGCCAAAAGTAATTGCGGATATCATCCGGATGCTCCTTGACAACCTGCTTGTAGAAGTCGATAAGAGAATGGTGGTTAATGCAGTTCCAATCTTGATAGGCACCGTCCTCTGCGTCAAAGATAGCGTTATGGGCTCTCTTTCTTCCGGGGAGCAGTTCCAGGGCTTTCCGTGCCAGGGGAGAAGCCAATTCGTGATATTCATTGGCACGCTTATTGTATAACTCAGCAAGAAGCAGAGTTGCCTCTCCATTGCTGTTCTCCTTGGCACAGCATTCCTTTAAGTACACTTCCGCATTCTTAAAGTCCTCTTCCCCTACGAACTGCACCATATCGATCATATTCCGGATCCGATCCATACGGCTCTCGTCAGCCATGTCAAAGAGCGCGTCAATGGTCACACCGAAGATCACGGACAGCTCCGGGAGCATCTGGATATCCGGCATATTGGTCCCGGACTCCCATTTAGAGACCGCCTGAGGGGAAACTCCCAGCCGATTGGCAAGCTGTTCCTGTGTCATAGATGCACCCAAACGCAAGGTCTTGATCTTTGTTCCAAGTTTCATATTCATATTTGTTTCCTCCTTGTTTTGTTGTGCCCTTATCTTATCACAATTGACGGTAAAATCCTATGACCGTATAGTTGAATCCAATTGACCGTGGGTTTCGTCCCTCTCTATCTGCGATACCGTTTTCTCTCAGACGGAAGCCAAAGGATCGACGGTATAAACATAACAGCGACAGAAAGCATCAAGTACGATATGGGCACAAAGATCAGCAGTACAACAGACCACCCTGCTCCTTTTGTAAGGAGCAGCCCGACATATGCCACAGGCACAGAGGCGAGAACCAATACATTCATTCCGTTTAGCACAAAGCAGACCCACAGATATAGGTGCTTTCTCGGTGCTTCCCTGCATAATCTCCATAAGAACAGCTTATTCAAGAAGGCGTGTTCTCTCAAGGCTGCCCAATTCCACTGCTGCTTCTGCTTCTTTGTCCGCTTGGGGTAGCCTACTTCTAAGATGCTTCCCAATTGGATATATTCATTGGCAACACACAGCACAATATCACACAGGAGGAAAATCAGTCCTATAAAAACAGATTGGAGCACTGAGAAATCTGCATTCTGCTGCCACAGTTCTCGAAGACTGTAATCTAATACAACGCTACTATAAAACATACTCCTCACACTCCATCATCTCAGAAGTTTGTAGGCAGAAATAGGCTGCCCCAGGAGCCTCATGATCTCCAATTCCTCCAGAGCATCGAAGCAAGCATTGTGGCTCTCACAGTAATTCTGATTCCCGGAGAGAAGTCGGAGCATTGCCTCCACACCGTAACCTCGTTTTAATCGTCCTGTGGAAAAACATTCGGCACAGGGTGGGATCTTCCGATTATACTGGCGGTATGCCGCAAGGGCCATAATGTCATGCCACCGAAAATCTCGCAATTCAGGCAGATGGTTATAATCGAAACAGGCATTGTAGGCAAAGATATCCTCTACCCCTTCCCGTTCCAAGTGTCTACGGATATCCGCAAGCCCTTCTCTACGGGTGCAAAGGATCGGCTTCACCGGGGTATCAATGTACAAGGTGCTTTCATACATTCCGCCCACACTGCATTCCTGTGGGAATACATGATACCACAGGGAAACAGGGCGGAAAGTGCCTGTTTCTGCAATTACGGTGCCAATAGACATGACTTGGTCATGCCAATTGGTTTCTGTATCTATGACCGCAAATTTACCCATAGCCGGTGACTCCTTAGATCAGTACCCCATTACAATGGTCGATCTCATGCTGAATGATTTGAGCAGTCCAATCCGTGTAGACTTTGGTATGAGTCTTTCCATCGAAGGTTTGGAAATTCACCTGTATCTTGCGGAATCGTTTTGTTTTACGTGGTCCGCCTAAGAGAGACAAACAGCCCTCCTCCGTTTCATAAGGCTCCTCTGCCTTTAAGATCTCGGGGTTGAGCATGAGGGCTTCCTTTCCATCCTCTACAAAGACAATGATCCGCTTATGGACACCGATCATATTGGCGGCCATACCTACGCAGGTTGCCCGATGTGCTCTCAGCGTATCCAGCAGATCCATGGCAATCATCAAATCTCCGGGGCCTGCTTCTACAGACCTCTTCCCTAAGAGCAAGGGGTCATGTACCAATTCTCTAACCATGATCGTTTCTCCTTTATTGTCAATGGGGACGGCTTGCATGGATGCATGAGCCGTCCCCTTGTATCATTCTATTATTCTACGGGAGTAACAGGCTCCGTGGGTGCAGGCTCATTGCTGTCTGCCACGATCTGATCCACATTCATAAAGGGCAGGACGCCGTTTTCACCGGTCATAAAGGTGGGGAGCTTGCCGTCCCAAGCCTGGGCATAGGTGTAGTCGATCAGGGACTGGGTCAGAGATTCTGCGATTTCACGGTTAGCCTTTGCCTCAGCCTCTGCACGGGTCAGAGTCTGGTATGCGGCGGCATCTGCCTCCACCTTCTTGATCTCTGCGGCAGCATTGGCCTCGATGACTCTCTGCTCTGCCTCGGTCTCTGCACGGAGCTTATTCTGCTCTGCGACCTGCTTTGCCTCAACCGCATCCGTAAAGGCATCGGTAAAGTCCATATCCTCGATAGAGGTACCTACCAGCTCGATGTTATACTGCAAGAGCTTCTCCTGCAGTTCGCCTTCGATCTCCCCTGCCATATTGCTGCGGCTGGAGATCAGCTCTTCTGCATTGTAGCGAGCGGTAACGATCTTGACAGACTCAGTGATGCAGGGAGCAATGACGGTGTTGTAGTAGTCAATACCAATGGTCTTATAGATGGTCATGGCATCCTGCTTGCTGATCTGATAGTTCACAGTATACTTCATGGTTACTTCCTGGATGTCGGAAGAGAAGCAGGTCATGTCAAGTGTTTCCTTCTGCACACGGTTGTCCATCTTTACGACCTCCTGCCAGGGGAGCTTGAAGTGGACACCGGCTTCCAGGGTGAAGTTCTCTACCTTACCGAAGGTTGTTACCACACCGGTGTGACCCGTAGGAACAGACACATAGCAAGCCAACACCATAATACCAATGCCTAAAACAGACAGAAGCTGCTTCTTGTTCAGCTTCCATTCCACCTTAGTGCCATAGGTAAAGCCCAGAGCAAAGAACAATGCCAAAGTAACAATAATGCCGATTACAAATACGACCATAATGAAATACCTCCTATATTATTTTTTATTCTGAGCCAGCCACTGTGCCAGAGCATCTGCCATGGCATTGTTCTTAGGCTCTTCCTTCTTCTGATTGTTCAGATAATTCTGCACATCCCGTTTGCCGGCTCCCGCAGAGGCTCTGCGTTCCTTGAAGGCAGAGAGCTTCTCACGGTAACCGCAAACACAGGCAAACATCTGATTGTCACCCTCCCCACGGAGCTCCATTTTCTTGAAGCAATTAGGGCAACGGGCATTGGTGGTCTGCATAACGGACTTGCGATAGCCGCACTCCCGATCGGGGCAGACCAGCATTTCACCCTTTTTGCCCTTGACCAGCAAGAGGAACTTACCGCACTCGGGACAGGCCTTTCGGGTCTGATTGTCATGGGTGTACTTTGCCTCGCTGAGCTTTACATCATTGACAAGCTTCCCTGCATAGGCACGCATTTCCTCAATGAACTTAAAGTCCCGTTCCTGTCCCTTAGCGATCCGGGACAGACGATCCTCCCACTTGGCCGTAAGGGTAGCGGAGCGGAGATCCTTGGGTGCCAGCTCAACAAGCTGCATACCCTTGGAGGTGGGAACCAGTTCCTTCCCTCTCCGCTCAATATAGAACGCGGAGAACAGTTTCTCGATAATATCTGCACGGGTAGCAGGCGTGCCCAAGCCGCCGGTCTCCTCCAGAATCTTCCGCTGTTCCTTGTCCTGGACCTGAGACTGAGGATGCTCCATGGCTGTCAGCAGAGTTGCCTCTGTATACCGCGGAGGAGGAGGGGTCTTGCCTGTGGTCACCTGTACAGAGGACACCTTTAAACGCTGTCCCTGACGTACATCCGGCAGGCTCTGGGTATCCTCATCCTCTTCCTCAAAGGAGAAATTCCGATCATAGACTGCTTTCCAGCCTTGATTTAGGACGATCTTACCCTTGGCGGTAAAGTTATGTCCGCCACAGTTCAGGGTCAGTTCCACCTCCTCGTACTCATAGGGAGGCATCAAGACTGCCAAGAACCGCCGAACCACCAAATCGTAAATATTCCGCTCCGGGCCGGAAAGCTGCCAGAGGTCGGGGCTTTCCTCCGTAGGAATGATGGCATGGTGGTCCGTCACCTTGGCATTGTTCACCAGGTACTTGGTCTTCAAGGGACGGTTCCGCATGATCTCCTGTGCAAAAGGCTTGTAGCTGTCCACCATCACCGCCTTCAAACGGTCAGGAAGGGTAGGAACTACATCATCGGAAATATAACGGGAATCGGTACGGGGGTAGGTCAATAGCTTATGCTGCTCATAGAGGGACTGCATAAGATTCAGCGTCTCCTTGGCGGAATAAGCATACTTCTTGTTGGCATCCCGCTGCAGCTCCGTCAGATCATAGGCAGCAGGGGGAGGTGTCTGACGGCGCATTTTCCGCACCTGGGTCAGGACGCACTCTCCCTTATCACAGGCGGCTGCGATTTTCTCCATAACCGCACGATCAAAGCTACGGGAGTTATTATTCTTATCTCGATAAGTCGCAGAGAAGCCACCTGCTTTGAGCCGTACACCGAAGTATTCACGGGGAACAAAATTCTTGATTTCCTTCTCTCTGTCTACGATCAGAGCAAGAGTCGGAGTCTGCACACGACCTGCGGAAAGCTGTGCATTATGGCGGCAGGTCAGAGCACGGGTGACATTGAGACCAACGATCCAGTCTGCCTCACTGCGAGCCTGTGCAGAACGGAACAGATTATCATAGTCACTTGCAGGACGAAGCATGGCAAAGCCTTCTTTGATAGCCTTATCCGTCTGAGAAGAGATCCACAGCCGCTTGGTAGGCTTCTTCCAGCCTGCCTTGACCATGATCCAACGGGCAACCAGCTCACCTTCACGTCCGGCATCCGTAGCAATGATCAAATCCGAGATATCCCCACGCTTCATAAGGCTCTGCACTACCTTGAACTGACGGGATGTCTGACCGATCACTACCAGCTTCATATTGGGAGGGAGCATAGGCAGATCGGCCATATCCCACTTCTCCCACTTTTTTTCATACACATCGGGATCTGCCAGAGTCACCAAATGGCCCAATGCCCAGGTCACCACATAGCGATCCCCTTCCATGTAGCCCTCACCGCCGCGTTTGCAGCCCAAAACACGAGCCAGCTCACGGCCAACAGAGGGCTTTTCGGCCAATACTAAGGACTTACCCATCAGTCGATCACCGTCACAGAGGTGATACCGGGCTGATCCTCTGCAGGAACAGTACCATTGTTGTCAATCACCACAGTAGTACCGTAGGCACAAACCGCATCTACAATATCCAAGCCCTCGGTCACATAGCCGAAGCAGGCATACTGTCCGTCCAGGAACAGGGAATCCTCATGTACGATAAAGAACTGGGAGCTTGCACTGTCCATGCTGTAGCCTGCTCTTGCCATAGAGATGGCTCCACGGGTGTGGCTGAGAGGATTGTTCACACCGTTGCCGGTAAATTCGCCTTTGATCTCAATGTCGGAGCCGCCCATGCCGGTACCTTCGGGGTCGCCGCCCTGCATCATAAAGCCCTCCATGATCCGATGGAAAGTCAGTCCGTTGTAGAAGCCACTTTCTGCCAGATTCAAGAAGTTAGCAACCGTAATAGGAGCCACATCTGCATCCAGCTCTACCTTAATGGTGCCGTAATCCTTGACTTGGATCTCAACATGGTGCTTGCCGCTGATGGTATCGGAGCTATAGGAACCGGGAGCGTGCTTTGCTCCGCTTTCTACCTGTGCAGGAGCTGTGGTAGTAGGAGCATTTCCATCATCGTCGGTGGTAAAGGTAGGTTCCTTATCCTTACCAAAGCAAAGAATCAGAACCAGTGCGGCAGCGATCACCGCTATAGCAATGCCACCATAAATAGCCAGCTTCTTCATCTTTTCCTTCTTCACTGCATCGGCCGCCTTCTTGTCAGCAACCTTCTTGGCATCGCAGATGGTGCAATACCCCTTACTGCCCATAGGGCGTCCACATTTCTTACAATTCATTTTTCTTCCTCCTGTTTTTTGGTATGGGGTACATTTGCAATAATGCCCCCTCCTATGACTATATCGCCGTGATAGAATACGGCGGTTTGTCCCGGCGTCACTGCCCGTTGGGGCTGTTCAAAGATCAGCTCACAGCCGTCCTCATGTGGGATCAAGATTGCCGTAGCGGATCTCGCACTGTAGCGGAGCTTTGCCTCCACATTTAAGTGTTCTGAGGGTCTGTCAAAGGGAATGTAATTCACCTGTTCTACCCACACATGTCGGGAGAACAGATCCTCATTATCTCCGATGATGACATCGGCTCCCCGTTTGCCTAAAACATAAGC
Source organism: Faecousia sp. (assembly GCA_045644345.1). GTDB lineage: Bacteria > Bacillota > Clostridia > Oscillospirales > Oscillospiraceae > JAZOXB01. The sequence continues at coordinate 32,995 of JAZRGR010000296.1, forward strand.
TCTCTGTCCGAATGCCATTCCCAATCCTCGACGTTGTCCCACGGTATATGCTTCAGCACCACGGTGCCTGCCAAGGATCTGTCCCTCAAGGGTGATAAAATTCCCCTCTTGCGGAATTAGACCATGGTCTATCAAATATTGCATATAATCCCCATCGGGAACGAAGCAAATGTCCTGGCTGTCCCGTTTCTTAGCAACATCCAAGCCTGCCTCTTCTGCAAGGCATCGGGTTTCTTCCTTGCTCGGCACATCTCCTAAAGGGAACAGGCAATGAGACAGCTGATATTGGCTCAGACCGCAGAGCATATAGCTCTGATCCTTGGCAGGATCGGTGGCCTTGACCAAGAGAACTCTGTCTCCATCTTCCCTAAGCCTTGCATAGTGCCCCGTGGCTATGCCGTCATAGCCCAACTCCAGAGCCTTATCTAAGAACAAGCCGAACTTCATTCTCTTATTGCACAATACGCAGGGATTCGGTGTTCCCCCGGATACATAGACCTGTCTAAAATCTCCGATCACGATCTCCGCAAATTCCTTCCGCAGGTCGAAGCAGTAGAAGGGAATGCCTAAACGCTCAGCGACTGTCTTAGCATCCTCCGACTCTGCTTCTCCCCCGTCACGCAGGAGCATGGTGGCACCGCCTATCTCATAGCCCTGCTTCCGAAGCAGGATCGCAGCAGCGGCAGAGTCCACACCGCCGGAAAGGGCAACTAAAATCTTCTTCATAGATTCACATCCTTTCCTAATAGAATACCGCATTTTCGATAAAAATGCAAGTCCTCTGTTGACCTTACAGAAATTTGCGGTATAATATAGGGTAGAATCACAGAAAATTTACATTTACGGAGAGTTCTATGCTATCATTCAGACCTATCACAATAGAAGATCGGCCTTTTTTGCACGATTTTTTTCGAGCGTCAGAGGGGCACGGCAGTGAGTATTCCTTCGCAAACATTTTCTTTTGGGGAGACCAGCAGATCTGCACCCAATTTGAGACTCCCTTGATCTTAAGCCGTTTCGGAGATTGGACAGCCTATCTCTATCAGCGGACAAGTGAATATACCACCCTACTGAGAGAGGATGCCAAGGAGCGTGGGATCCCCTTCCGCTATTGGGGCATGACCTTGGAGGAAGCCGGAGCCTTGGATCGAGAGTTCCCCGGTCTGTTCCGGATCTCAGCATCTCGTAATAGCTTTGACTATGTCTATGACATTGAGCGGCTGTGCAGTCTCAGTGGCAAAAAGCTCCAGTCCAAGCGGAATCACTGCAATCGTTTCGAGCAGGATCATCCCGATTATCAAGTTCTGCCTTTAGACGATACACTGCTGGAACAGTGTCGTAGCTTCACAGAGCTTTGGTATGAGGAGCACGCCCACCTCCATGATCCCGATGCATATACAGGTGAGAAACGGGCGATCCGGAGAGCTTTCGATCATTTCCACACCCTGCAGATGGAAGGCATTGCCCTGTTCTGCAATGAGGGTCTTGTGGGCTTTTCCATGGGGAATCAAATCCGAGAGAATATGTTCGATGTAAATTACGAAAAGGCCCTTGCCGCTGTAAACGGTGCTTATCCCATGGTCAACAGAGAATTTGCCCGTTACCTCCACAAGAAGTACCCCACCATCTGTCTTTTAAACCGAGAGGACGACATGGGCATCCCGGGTTTGCGGAGAGCCAAGGAGAGCTACTACCCGGATATTCTGCTGGAGAAATATGTAGGGGAGGCTATCAAATGAAATACAGCGTAGCCAAACGATCCGATCTTCCCGCACTGACCAAGCTGTGGGCAAACTGCTTCGGTGATGATCCCAAGGAAATCAATGGTTTCTGGTCTGCCACCTTTGATCGCATTCAGGTCTATATTGCCACAGACGGAAACAAGCTCACAGCCATGTCCTGCGTGATCCCTACCCAATTCGTAGATGCAGAGGGTGAATCCCATTCCTGCGGCTATGTCTACGCCGTCTGCACAGATCCTCAATATCGTGGGCAAGGGATCTGCAAGAGCCTAATGGAATACATCCATAAGAACTGCCCATTCTCCTATACGTCTCTGGTCCCTGCTGAAGAAAGCTTGTTCGCCTTCTACGAAAAGTTGGGCTATAAAACCTGTTTCTATCATAACGAGTACACTGTTACACCTCGCAAGGGCAGCAAAATTCGTCCCGCTACCTCGGAGGTCTACCGCTCGATTCGTGAGCTTCAGCTCTATGACAACTTCCTGTCCTACGAGGAATATTTCCTCCCCTGTGCAGGTCAGCTCTACCGCATCGAGACGGAGGATGGTCTCTACAGCGGTTGCTGTTACAAGAAAGAGGATACGCTCCTGATTCGTGAGCTCCTCCCCGACTCTCCCGAAGCCGCCTCCGCCCTATGTGCCCACCTGAACTGCAAGTCCGCAGTGGTTCGAACCATGGGAGATAGCAAGCCCTTCGGCATGCTGCGATCCCAAAAGGGTCTGCCCATCCCGGAGCAGGGATATCTGGGTCTGGCACTGGATTGAAGCTTCTGCCTCACGGATGCATAGCCACCGTGAGGCAGAATGGGTCGGAGCCTCATCAAGGGGGAGTGATGAGGTGTACTCCTATCATATCCCTACCTGCCGCAAAAATAAAGGTATCTGATGTGCAAAATAGAGACATCTATTTTGCGAAATGCAAAGATCGATCACTTTACCCCACAGTGGGCAGAGTGATCGATCTCTATATGAATGTCTGCTGAACAAGTTCGTTGAAACACAGTATTATACTAGGGAAAAATGTTTAAAACATTTTTATAGCACCGTAGGTGCGTCAAGAACTGCATGAGACGGGATTTTGCAATTTTCTATATCAAAAATTGCAAAATCGCAACGCTTTAGCGGTGCTCTTTCTGATAGAAATCAAACATTTCTATCAGAAAGTAGTATTA
>JAZRGR010000297.1:0-14757 GCA_045644345.1 Faecousia sp.
GGCGTAATCGCCAGCGGGCATGGTCAGAGTCATGGGGATAGAAGTGGTATCCCAGTACATGTGGTAGTTCAGGTCATCGTCGGGGTTGACGAATGCGCCGATGATATCGAAGGGGTTGAAAGCGTTGCCGGAGAAGCCGTAGCCGAAGCCGATCTGGGTAGCGCCGGAGCGGAAAGCCTCAGCCCACTGTGCGCCAGCGGAAGCGTCAAACACAACTTCGATCTTGCCTTCCAGAGCGGTGCCGGCGGTCAGATCGGTCAGGATGCCCTGCAGGTAGTCTGCACGGAATCTCTGCTTGTCGGTGTCAGCGGAAGAACCATAGATCAGAGTGATGTCCTTGGTTGCATCGTAGCCATACTCCTCGGGGTTAGCCATGAGGATGTCGATAGCTTCCTGCATCTTCTGCTTTGCGAGGGTGGGGTTGTAACCGGTCAGTGCATCGTATGCGTCCTCGGTGGTCAGACCTGCCAGGTCGCCGCCGGACCACATGCCGTCAGCACCCTGGGTGAAGCCATAAGCGCGGAGGATGCCTTCCTTAGCGATGGTAGCGTTGCGGTACTGGCCGCCGTCTTCCAGCTCGGGAGAGTTCTCGATGTCATAGTAGTAAGCAACGTTCAGCAGGCCGAAGCAGGGAACTGCGGAGCCGGGCCAAATCTTCTCAACGATGTCGGATCTGTTGAGTGCCAGGTTGAATGCATGACGGAACTCCTGGATAGCCAGGATGCCGTTGTTGTTCTCGCTGTTCTTCAGGACATCCAGGTTGCTGTACAGCTGCATGCCGAAGGTGCCGGTGGAAGTAGAGGTGAAGTAAACGTACTTGGAGTCGAGGTAATCAGCAACGTTCTCAGTCTGGAGAGAAGCGTCGTCGATGGAGCCGTTCAGGAAGCCCATCCACTGGGTAGCGAACTCCTCGATCTTACGGCAGTTGATAGCGGTGATGTTGTACTGATTCTTGTACTCTTCCATGTTCCAACCGAACCAGTGCTCGTTCTTCTCGAGTCTGTAGTGGGAACCTGCTTCGAACTCAACCAGCTTGTAGGGACCCCAGCAAGCGGTGGTCTCGAGGGAGGAGTTGTAGTTGGAGGTCCACAGAGTTGCACCGTCAGCGGGAGCAATCTTGGAAGCCTCGTACTTTGCCTTATGGACAACGGGGAGGCTGGAGAAGTAGTAGGGAGCCCATACGGACAGGCTGCCGTCTTCCTGCAGGAAGGAGTATGCCTTGTCGAGGCAGAGAACGATAGCGTTCTCCTCGGGGATAGCGTAGATACCTACATCTTCCCAAGCGATATCGGTGTTGGTGTTCTCAACATAGATAGCTGCGGTGTAGCCGGTGCCTACCTCGAGGTATGCGCCGTAGTCGGTGTACAGCATTGCGCCGGAAACGGGGTCGGAGCCGTCAGCGTTGTTGTAAACGGTCTCGTCGGTGATAGCGACCCACTGGGGAGCCAGGTTGCCTGCCTCGTCAGTGTAGCCCTCTGCGCCCCACATGTTCCACTGGTCGACATACAGGGTCTCGCCTGCGTCGATAGCGTCCTGTACGGTAGCGTAGCCCAGAACATCAATGGTCTCGTAGGTGCCTTCCTGGTTCTTGAAGAAGTAAGCCTTGGAGTTCTTGATCATCAGGGTGTCGTAGTAGGTGTTAGCGCGGAAGTTCATGAAAGCGGGATCCAGCAGCTGCTCCATGGAGTACTCGAAGTCAGCAGCGGTGATAGCGGAGCCATCGTCCCACTTCAGGTCGTCGCGGAGGGTGATCTTCCATGCGTAGCCGCCCTCTGCCTTCTGCTCGTCGGTGTAGCCCCACTTGGCGTCGACTTCGGAGGTAACGTCCTCGAGCTTGGTTGCTGCAGCATAGTTGGTGGTGTAAGCACCGGAAACAAGAGCGTCCTTGTTGATGGATCCGTCCTCATTGTACTTCATGTCGTCTTCGAACTTGTAGTCGTACTCGAAGAAGGAAGAGCCAATGTAGTTCATGATCTGGGTGTCGTTGTTGTCAGCATAGGTGAACTCGTTCCAGTTGCTGGGCATAACAGCGGTGTAGGTGTTGTACTCAGCCTGCTTCAGTTCAACGGGCTCGACAACGGGCTCAGTTGCGTCGGGCTGAGACTCGGTCGGATTGGTGGCAAGATCCTGGGATTCGGTGGGATCTTCGGTGGTCTTGTTACAACCGGCGAAGAGGCACAGAACCATGATGCATGCCAGAGCGAATGCGAGAATTTTCTTCATGTTCATTTCCTCCTAAATATTTCTTGAGGTTCCCCGTGCAGGATGGGAATCACCGCCGATTCCTTACACAAAAGGCGGATCCCCACTGCCGTGGTCCTCATAGAGTGCATTACCCCCAATGTCTCTTATGGGAGGATACTCTCATGAACGGATTATACTACATAATTGCATTTCTGTCAATAAAAATTCTACTATGTCGCTGTGTTTTTATCTACCATGCATAAAAAAGGGGTGGATAGATTCTTTTTTTCATGCATTTTCCCCTTTTCTGTCCTCCGTTTCATAAGAATTTATGCATTTTTTCATTCATTTCTGTATATTTTTTCATATTTATTGGGTGTGACCTGGGTTTCTTAGGTGTGATTTTGACAAAATATACATTATATTTTTTATACAAAAGCTTTTTTACGGGCTGTTACGCTCCTGTAGCGATACCGGTCATGAGGGTAGCTCTATGACGCAGAATCCATAGGGTAACAGAGTCACACCCTTGCCTGCGTACTGCAGTCCCCTGCCGAACAGGAGCCTGCCTGCGTGGGGAAGCTCCCACTCCTCCTCGGTGCGGTTGACATAGACTGCCGATGCAGTTTCCCCATCCTGTCTGAGGAAGGAGAGTCTGCCCTGCCCTGCCCGGGTGATACGGACAGTGCCCCGCTGCAAAGAGGGAGTGCCATTCTTCAGCTCGCCAAGAGCACGGAAAAATGCCACCAGAGTCCGATCCTCTCTGTCCCAGGGGAAGGTACGGCGACACCAGGGATCCTCGAAGCCCTCCAATCCTGCCTCATCACCATAGTATATGCTGGGCATACCGGGAAGGGTGTATTGCAGGAAGGCGGCAAGATATAATTTCTCCCGTGCAACGGCATACCGGGCAGGAGCTAAGCGACGATTTGCCTTGTCCTCTTTCGTTCCCTCGAAGTCATCCCCCAGAACCGTAAGGATCCGTGGTTTGTCGTGGGAGCCCAAGAGATTCATAAGGCAGTGCAGAACCTCGGGAGGGTAATTCTCCGCTATGGTCATGACGGACTCTCCGAATGCGGCGCCGTCGTCGTCCCCCTGTACGAAGTTCAAGATTGCCTTACGCCAGGGGTAGTTCATGACACTGTCCAGCTCCCCGTCTACGAAGTAACGACGGGATACACCGTAGGCACGCTTATTGGAGGCATCCTCCCACACTTCCCCTAAGAGAAGTGCGTCTGCCTTGATTCCCCGGATTCGGTTCTTGAGCCGCAGGATAAATTCATCCGGGAGCTCGTCGGCAACGTCCAGACGGAATCCGTCCGCACCCAGGCCCAGCCAATAGGCAGCTACAGAGTCCTCGGCATCAATGATATAGTCCAGGAAGCCGGGATCCAACTCGTTGACACAGGGCAGGGAACGGATCCCCCACCATGCCTCGTAATCATGGGGATAGTCCTTAAATTGATACCAAGACCGGTAAGGAGAGGCAGGATCGCTGACCGCACCGCCTCCAAAATACCCCCGACTGTCAAAATACCGACTGTGATCCCCCGTATGTGAGAACACTCCGTCCAGGATCACCCGTATGTCCATAGCGTGAGCCGTCTCGCACAGAAGCCTAAAATCCTCCTCAGTCCCCAGCATAGGGTCCGGCCGCTTGTAGTCCGCAGCATCATAGCGGTGGGAGGAGAATGCCATAACAATGGGGTTGAGGTACAGGACACCTACGCCCAGACTCTTGAGATAGGGCAGCTTCTCCCGAATTCCCCGGAGGTTGCCCCCGAAGAAATCGTTATTCCAGTGTCCCTCCTCATCGGGGCCGTAACGGGGCAGCTCATACCAGTCCTGATGGATGGTATAGGGCTCCAGCTTCCCTGTCAGATCGCAGTCCCCTACCTTAAAGAAACGGTCCGGCAGGATCTGATACATTACCGCACCTACTGCATAGTCGGGAACGGTAAACTCCTCGGGAAGGAAGCTGAGCTGCCATTTGTCCCCCTGTTCCATGTTGGTGGTGTTGCCCTGCTTAAACAGGCGGAAGGACTCGCCCTCCTTATAAATACGGAACCAGTAGAAATACAGGCCCCTTTCCATGGTAAAGGATCCCTGCCAATGACCGTAGTCTCCCTCCTGCTGTGCAAGGGCAAAGGGAACCTCCCTGCAGAACTGACCGTCGCAGTCCTCCAGGATCAGGCTCACAGCCACAGCTCCGGCAGTATAGGGAACAAAAAGGGTCATGGAGCAAGATTCCCCCCTCCGGAGGGTTCCGAAGGGGGTCTTGTGTCGGGGATCCCTACTGTTATAGTGGATCCTCATATGCGTTACTTATTCAGGTACCAGATGTTATCTGCATACTCCTCTACCGCACGGTCAGAGGAGAACAGACCTGCCTTGGCAATATTGGTCAGAGACATGTTGCCGAACTTGCGCTCATCGCGGTAGGTCTGCTCAATATCTCTGTGGGCACGGGCATAATCTGCAAAGTCTGCTACGGTCATATAGGGATCGGCAGTGCCGAAGCGGTTGGTCAGCAGGCAGCTCACCAGATCGTCGAAGCGCTGTCCCAGGATACCGGAGGTCAGCATGTTCAGAACCTCACGGAGCTCGTCGGTGAGGAACTCATTGGGGTTGTAGCCACGCTGCCACAGCTCCTCGGTCTCGTGTGCCTTCATGCCGAAGAGGAAGATGTTGTCATCGCCCACCTGCTGGTGGATCTCTACGTTGGCTCCGTCCAGAGTACCCACGGTAACAGCACCGTTGATCATGAGCTTCATGTTGCCGGTGCCGGAAGCCTCCTTGCCGGCTACAGAGATCTGCTCGGAGATATCGGCAGCAGGAATGATGATCTCAGCCAGAGACACCTTGTAATCCTCGATAAAGACCACCTTGAGCTTATCGCGGACATCTGCATCGTTGTTGATGAAGTTGGACACGGCACAGATCAGGCTGATGATCTGCTTGGCACGAATGTAGCCGGCAGAAGCCTTGGCGGCGAAGATGAAGGTACGGGGTACGAAGTCGCCCTTGGGGTCAGCCTTGATCTTGGTGTACAGGTGGAGCACGTGGAGGATGTTCAGGAGCTGGCGCTTGTACTCATGCAGACGCTTGATCTGAATATCGAAGATGGAATCGGGATCTACGCGGACACCGTTCTGCTTGGCAATGAGGGCGGAAAGGCGTGCCTTGTTATGGCGCTTGATCTCCCGCAGGTTCTTGAGAACCGTGGCATCATCGTGGTACTGCAACAGCTTCTCCAGATCACGGGCATCCCGCTTAAAGCCATCACCAATGATATCGGTGAGGTACTCCGTCAGCTTGGGGTTGGACTGGCACAGCCAGCGACGGTAGGCAATACCGTTGGTAACATTGATGAAACGGTCGGGAGTGATCTGACAGTAGTCACGGAAAATGCCGTTACGGAGGATGTCCGTATGGAGCATGGAAACACCGTTGACCTTGTGGCAGGCAGCCAGGCAGAGATTTGCCATACGGATCTCACCGTTGGCAATGACTGCCATGTAGTCGATACGGCCCCAATCGTTGGGATAGACGGTATTGAGATGGTCAATGAGTCTGCGGTTGATCTCACGGCAGATGGAGTAGACACGGGGGAGCTGCTCCCGGAACAGGTCTACGCTCCAACGCTCCAGAGCCTCGCTCATGACCGTATGGTTGGTATAGGACAGGGTCTTGCAGGTGATCGCCCATGCCTCGTCCCAGCCGTAGCCGTGATCGTCCATCAACAGTCGCATGAGCTCAGGGACACAGAGGGCGGGGTGGGTGTCGTTAATGTGGATAGCCACCTTGTCTGCAAGGTTGTCGTAGGTATGGTATTTCTTAAAATGACGTCTCAGGATGCTCTGCAGGGAAGCAGAGACCAGGAGGTACTGCTGCTTAAGGCGCAGTCGCTTGCCCTGGATGTGGTCATCGGCAGGATAGAGGACCTTGGAAATGGTCTCAGCCATGGCATTCTGCTCCAAAGCACGGACATAATCACCACGGGAGAAGGCTGCCATGTCAAAGCTCTGAGGGAGCTTGGCACTCCACAGAATCAGACGGTTGGCTGCCTCGCTGTCGTAGCCGGAGATGAACATATCATGAGGCACTGCAGTCACAGAGCTATAGCCCACCTGTGCCACACGGAACCGTCCGGTCTCGTCTACCCATTCCTGTACCTCGCCGCCAAACCTGACCTCTACTGCATCATCCTGACGGGGACGGAGCCACACATCGCCCATCTCCAGCCAGTTGTCGGGGAATTCCATCTGCCAGCCGTCGACGATCTTCTGACGGAAGATGCCGAACTCATAGCGGATAGAGAAGCCGGTAACACTGTGACCCAGGCCCGTAGCTGCATCCATATAGCAGGATGCCAGTCTGCCCAGACCGCCGTTACCCAAGCCTGCATCGGGCTCCATGTCATACAGCGCATCAATGTTGATGCCATACTGCTCCAAACCGTGGCGGCAATCAGCCTCCAGGCCCAAGTTGTACAGGTTGTTACGCAGGTTGGTGCCTACCAGGAATTCCATGGACATGTAGTAGACTTCCTTGGTCTGGTTTTCCTTGCACTGCTTGTTGAAACGGTGGTTCTTCTCCGTCAGCAGATTGCGGACCAGGACGCAGAGACCGCGATAAACCTGCTTCTCAGCGGCGTCCTTGATCTCTACACCATACAGGCGGAGCAGGGTCTGATTGAGTTGTTCCATAAGATCGGGACGAGACTCTGCTGCAATGATTTCCTTAGGGTTGCTTTTTTTCATAGGGTCCTCCAAATGATTCTTGCATAATATAAACGAATATTTACTCGGAAAGGAGTTCTTCGTAAAGTCGCAGGTATTCTCCTGCAGGGACACGCCAGCTAAAGTCGGTCTCCATGTCCCTCTTGGCAAGTGCCTTAAAGCCCTCACGGTCCTCATAATACATCTTAACGGCACGCTCAATGGCATCCAGGAAGTCGTCTCCGTTATAGCTCTGGAAGGTGAAGCCTCTACCCTCCCCCGTCTCGGGGTTGTAGGGAGGCACGGTATCACGCAGGCCACCGGTAGCCGCTACAACAGGCACGGTGCCATAGCGCATGGCAATGAGCTGGGACAGACCACAGGGCTCGGACTTGGAAGGCATGAGATACAGGTCTGCACCTGCATAGACACGGCTGGCAAGTGCCGGGTCAAAGGCCAGGCGGACAGCCACCTTGCCGGGGTTCTCCTTGGCAAGGACACTGAGAGCGTACTCATACTGCTTCTCACCGGTGCCAACGATAACCAGCTGAATATTCTGCTCCACCAATCTCTGAGAGATGTAGCACAGCAGGTCGATGCCCTTGTGTCCTGCCAAACGGGTAACCATAGCCAGGATAGGAGCATCGGATCGGATATCCAAGCCCATCTCCTGACGGAGAGCCAGCTTGCAAGCCTTCTTGCCCTCCATGTCCTTGGCGGAGAAGTGGGTCTTGAGAGCGGCATCCGTCTCGGGATCGTAGACGGTAGTATCAATGCCGTTGACAATACCGCACAGACGGTTGCTGCGGAGGATGTCATCCAGCTTGTGGGCATAGTAGGGGTAGCACAGCTCCCGGGCATAGCTCCGGGACACGGTAGAAACCATGTCGGCAGAAACGATGGCACCCTTCATCATATTGACAGCCCCATCGAATGCCATAACACCGCGGAAATGCTCCGGCAGACCCAGGGTGTTGTCGAAGAAGTCATACTCCGCCCAACCCTGGTATTCCACATTGTGGATGGTGAATACGGTCTTGGTACCGGGGCACCAGGACTGATACAGTGCCTTGCAGTAGACCACTGCCATAGCTGCCTGCCAGTCGTGGCAGTGGAGCACATCGGGCTTGAAGTCCAGGTAATACAGGGCAGCCAATGCCGCCTTGGAGAAGTATGCAAAACGCTCACCGTCATCGAAATCGCCGTATACCGTGTTGCGGGCGCCGAAATAATAGTCATTGTCGATAAAGTAGATCTGCAGCTTCTTCTTGCGGGACTTGAGGCGGTAGATGCCTACATAGCTCTCACGCCATGCAAGCTCCATGTTGAAATTGCCAACAGGCTCTAAGTCAAAGGTCTTGCCTTCCTTCAGCTTCTTGTACAGGGGCAGGAACAGGACGACCTCGTTGCCCTTGACCTTGGCAAGCTCTCCGGGGAGAGCCTGCATCACATCTCCCAAGCCGCCGGTCTTAATATAAGGGGCGGCCTCGGAGGCGATCATTGCGATTCTCATAGCTTAACTCCTCTTTTTACAACATAGGGGTGGTTCTTGGTACCGGTGAACTTGGCACCTGCAGGAACCACAACGTCCTTGTCCAGGATGCAGTAGCGGAGCTTAGCACCCTCACCGATAATGGTATCCTGCATAATAATGCTGTCCTCGATCTCTGCATCCTTGCCCAGTTGGACACCGCGGAAGAGGATACAACGCTCTGCCTCGCCCTCTAACTTGCAGCCATCGGCAACGATACAATCGTTGATCTCAGCATCCTCTCCGTAATAAGAGGGTACCTCGTCACGGACCTTGGTATAAATGGTCAGATCGGGATTGCCGAAGAGACCCTTGCGAACAGCAGGATCCAAGAGAGCCATAGAATTCTCGAAGAACTCCTGGGTGCTCTCGTTATACAGTGCCAGACCATCAAAATGATAGGTATTGACGGTCAGCTTGTTCTTGTTAAACTGGGGGATCAGGAAGTCCCGCTCCAGGCGGTAGTGTGCGTGAGCAACGGCTTCCTTGACCTGTGCCATGAGGTACTCCCGTCTTGTTACGAAGATGCCCATGCCTGCAAGGTACTTGTCATCGGGGCAGTGGTCGCAGAGCAACTCCTGTACGGAGCCATCCTCGTTCTCTAATACAGCAAGGTCTAACTGCTTGTCACCGTTGCAGACACCCTTCTTGACCACTACGGTCACGTCTGCGCCGGAGGCTGCGTGTGCCTCTACCAGAGGACGGAAGTCCATAGCACAGAGAACACCGCTGTCTACCAGAACAACGAATTCTTCCTTGGAATACTCCAGGAAGTTCATAGCAGTATGGAGAGCCTCCATCTTGCCCCGATACTGGGCGTTGTTGCCGGTGGAGAAGGGAGTCAGATATTCCAAACCGCCCTCCATAAGCTCTAAGTCCCATTCCTGACCGGAGCCGATGTGGTTCATAAGGGACTGGTAGTTGTTCTTGGTAATGATGCCGATATGACGGATACCGGAGTTGGTCATATTGGACAGGGAGAAATCCACCTGGCGATAGCGGCCGCCGTAGGGCAGGGATGCCATGGTCCGCTTGTTGGTCAGATCGCCTAAGGAGCTGTCATAAATATTGGCAAAAATAATACCCATAGTAGTCATGATCGTAATCCCCTTTCATTAATAAATCTCACCGGGCTTGACACACTGATTGACCTCAATGGTCTTGCTCTTGCCGATGACGGCAATAGACTTGGCCTCTCCCTCCGGGAAGGCACCGCCTACAACAGCGTTGGCACAGATACGGCAGTCCTCGCCTACGATGGCATGGCGGACAATGGCGCCGCTCTCAATGACAACATTGGGCATAATGACACTGTCCTCTACCAAAGCACCCTCGGCTACGGTACAGCCCGTAGAAATGATGGAATGCTTAACAGTGCCGTAGATCTCACAGCCCTCTGCGATGAAGCAGTTGTCGGTCTCAGCCTTCTTGGACATGAAGGTAGAGGGCATAGCATAATTACGGGCATAGATCCGCTTGCCGGGATCGCCGTAGATGTTGAACTCGGGCTCGTCACCTAAGAGCTCCATGTTTGCCTCCCACAGGGAGTTGATGGTACCCACGTCCTTCCAGTAGCCCCGGAATTCGTAGGCGAAGAGGCGGTGACCTGCGTTGAGGATGGCAGGGATCACGTTCTTGCCGAAGTCATTGTCACTGTTGGGATCCTCCTCATCGGCAATGAGGTACTGCTTGAGGATGCTCCACTTGAAGATGTAGATACCCATGGACGCGTTGGTGCTCTTGGGGACCTTGGGCTTCTCCTCAAACTCATAGATGGAGCCGTCGGGGTTGGTATTCATAATGCCGAAACGGCTTGCCTCCTCGATGGGGACAGTACGGACAGCGATGGTGCAATCTGCATCGTTCTTGATATGGTCCTTGAGCATGGCGGCATAGTCCATCTTGTAGATGTGGTCGCCGGACAGGATCAGCACGTTGTCGGGGTCATATCTCTCGATAAAGGCAATATTCTGGTAAATAGCATTGGCGGTACCCTTGTACCACTCGGACTTATTGCTCTTGGCATAGGGGGGCAGGACCTGGACACCGCCGTGGGAGCGGTTGAGATGCCAGGGCTGACCGTTGCCGATATACTCGTTGAGCTCCAGGGGCTGATACTGGGTCAGAATGCCCACGGTATCAATGCCGGAATTCACACAGTTGGACAGGGGGAAGTCGATGATCCGATATTTGCCCCCGAAGGGAACCGCAGGCTTGGCAGTATTCTCCGTCAAAACCATCAAACGGCTGCCCTGGCCGCCTGCCAGCAGCATGGCTACGCAATGCTTTTTCTGAAAGTTCATGCTCATCTCTCCTTGTACTGATTAAAATTTTGAGGTATATTGAGACCGGTCCTCCGGTCGGAGTTACTTGCGTGGAGTAATGATCCGCTTATAGTAAGTAGTAGATAAGGGGGGCAGAGTGAAGCTGCCGCTGTAAGGCAGATCATGGTAGGGGATCTTCTCCGCAGTGACTGTAGGAAGCTCCATGCCGGTACCGCCGAATTGCAGGGCATCTGCCGACAATATGGGCTCATACTCCCCTAAACGGGGCAGTCCCAGACGGTAATCCTCTCTCACCACAGGGCAGAAATTGCAGACTGCAATGATCTCACGGCTCCGTCTGTCTATGCGTCGGAAGGCAAGCACAGAGTTGTCCCGATCCTCCATGGAGATCCAGGCAAAGCCGCCACTGTCCGTATCATTGTTCCACAGACAACTGTCCCTAAGATACAGGCTGTTCAGTGCTCTGACATACGCATGGAACTGACAGTGGCGCTCATAGTCCAGTAGCTCCCATTGCAGGGGCAGCTCCGGCTCCCAATGGTCGAACTGCGCAAACTCGTTGCCCATGAAGCTGAGCTTCTTGCCGGGGAACGCCATCATAAAGCCGTAGAAGGCTCGCAGATCCGCAAATTTATCATCATACTCTCCCGGCAGGAGGGAGATCAGGGGGCCCTCTCTACGGGACAGACTATGGGGCAGGGTCAGGACGAAGTTCTCTGCATAAGCATACTCCATAGAGGTAGTCAGACGGGAGTGGCTACCCTTACGCCACAGGGGATCCAGACGGAGATACTCTACCATATCCCGCTGCCAGCCCATGTTCCACTTGTACAGGAAGCCCAAGCCCCCGTCATAGTCCGGTCTGGACACCAGGGGGAAGGCTGTATGCTCCTGGGCAATGGTAATCGCGTTGCGACGGGTGGAAAAAATAGCACGATTTGCCTTGCGCAGGAAAGCAATAGCATCTAAGTTCTCCTTGCCACCGTAGGCATTGGGGCGGTATTCACGGCGGTCATAATCCAGATACAGCATGGCTGTTACGGAGCCCATACGGATACCGTCTGCGTGGAACAGATCCATCCAGAACACTCCGTTGGACATGAGGAAGGACTGGACCTCTCCCCTGCCGAAGTCGAAGATCCGCCCCTTGCCCCCGGGGAGCTCGTTCATCAGAGGATCCGCTGTCTCGTAACAACAGGTTCCGTCAAAATCGTATAGCCCCTGTTCCTCCCTGGGGAATGCATGAGGCAGCCATTCAAAGAGGACACCGATGCCCTCTGCGTGGCAGTGATCGATAAAAGTCATCAGCTCCCGTGCCGTGCCATAACGCTGGTCGGGGGCATAGAAGCCCAGGGTCAGCTTGCCGCTGAGTCTGGAGGGCTCCATAATGGACATCAGCTCTACATGGGTATAGCCCATATCCTTAAGATAAGGGATCAACTCCTGCTCCAGCTCCCTGTAGCACAGACAGGAGCCGTCGGGCTTCTGCCGCCAAGAGGCAGGGTGGAGCTGGTAGATATTCATGGGAGAGTCCAGGAGCTTGCGCTTGCCCTGCTGGCGGCGGTATGCCTCATCCTGCCACTCATAGCCCTCTAAGCAGGTGATCCTGCCGGAATTCTCGGGAGGGGGACAAATGGCAAAGGCGAAGGGATCCGTCTTATATCTGCCAACACCGTCTGCTCCCAGGATATAATACTTGTAGGCATCGCCCTCACCGGCATGGGGACAGAAGCTCTCCCACACGCCTAACTCCGCAAGCTCCATAGGCTGGGCACCTATGTCCCATCCGTTCCAATCTCCTACGACGCTAACCTGCGTGGCGTTGGGTGCCCACAGGCGGAACACAAAACCCTCACACCCCTCACGGTTGTCCCTATGACAGCCCATGTAGCTGTAGGCATGGAGCTCCTCGCCTCCTGCGAAGCGTTTGAGCGCATTGTGAAGGGCATATCCCGGATCCATAATCGGCAGTCACCTCCTCTACACAGATTCTCTGATACCAATTATACCACTTTGCACAAAAATTGCAAGCACGAAAGAAGAATTCTGATAATTTTGTTTATTTTTTCCTTTAGATTATAGTATAGCTTATGTAATTTTAGCGTGTATGCCCGAATTATCGGAAAAATTTCCATGATTTTCCTTGACAAAATCCCTTTTTCGGCATAAACTAAAAGGAGGGCTTGTATTTACGCCCCAAAATCATGTACAGAAGGAGGGAACACCATGGATGGAGGCAGCAGTAGCGGCGGCAGTATATCCCCGGTAGGCCGAAGTTTTCAGACGACTAGCCCCATTCGTGGAAGTCGTCTCTCCTAATTCCGGTCTGCCATACCTTTTACATATATTATATACATTATATTATAAGGAGGCTACGTATGGCAGAGTACAATTTTTCTATTGCAAACACACTGACAACACTGATCGCCGAGCGGAAGTATGCTACGGTACGGGATATTCTCGTCACCATGAATCCCTCGGATATTGCATACATTTTTGATGAGCTGGAGGATGATCGGCTGCCGGTGTTCTTCCGTCTCCTTCCCAAGGAGCTGGCGGCAGAGACCTTCGTTGAAATGGAAGCCGATGCCCAGGAGCTGTTGATCCGGGGCTTCTCCGACACAGAGCTCCGCGAGATCCTGTCAGAGATGTATGTTGACGATGCCGTCGATGTCATCGAGGAGATGCCTGCCAATGTGGTCCGCCGGATCTTAGAGCAGGCTGATCCCCAGATGCGCAAGGAGATCAACGAGATCCTCCGCTATCCCGAGAATTCTGCCGGCTCCATTATGACCACAGAGTATGTCTCCCTCCGCCCTGCCATGACCGTAGAGGAGGCGATCCTCCGCATCCGTCGCACAGGCGTGGACAAGGAGACCATCTACACCTGCTATGTTACCAAGAACCGCACCCTCTTAGGTCTGGTCACAGTCAAGGATCTGCTCCTTGCCGAGGATGACGAGATGACCATTGCAGACCTGATGGTGACCAATATTATCTCCGTGGGCACCCATACAGACCAGGAAGAGGTTGCCCAGATGTTCTCCAAGTACAACTTCCTTGCATTTCCCGTCGTAGATGCAGAGTACCGCATGGTCGGTATCGTCACCTTCGACGATGCTATGGACGTTATGGAGGACGAGGCTACGGAGGATATGGAGCTCATGGGCGGTATGCTCCCCTCGGAGAAGCCCTATCTCCGATCCACTGTATTCGAGCTCTTTAAGAACCGTATTCTGTGGCTGCTTCTGCTGATGGTATCTGCCACCTTTACAGGTATGATCATTACAGGCTTCGAAAGTGCCTTGGCTGCACAGGTCGTCCTGACCACCTTTATCCCCATGCTCATGGGTACCGGCGGTAACTCCGGCTCTCAGTCCTCGGTCACGGTAATTCGTTCCCTGTCCCTGGGCGAGCTGGAATTCTCCGACATCTGGAACGTAGTGTGGAAGGAGATCCGCACCGCTGTCCTCTGTGGCGTTGCACTGAGTGTTGCCTGCTTCGGCAAGCTGATGCTCATTGATCGCTGGCTGTTGGGTAATCCTTCCGTTACGGTCATGGTAGGCTTGGTCGTCTGTATCACCATGGCTCTCACAGTCCTCAGTGCCAAGATCGTAGGTGCTGTCCTGCCTATGTTCGCCAAGAAGCTGGGTCTTGACCCTGCGGTCATGGCAAGCCCCTTCATCACCACCATCGTAGACGCCCTGTCCCTGCTGGTGTATTTCGGGGTTGCTAATGTCCTACTGCTGTAATAAAATCCGTTTCACAGGAATCGACACAACACCGTGCCGGTTCCTGTTTTCCGTTTATCTGTCAAATTCCGATTTATCGCTCCCTTCGGTCGCGTGAATCGGAATAATGGAAAATGGAAAATGTATAATGTAAAATGTCGGTATAAACTGTACCCCGTAGAATGGACACACCAAAGAGTGAAATTTTCATCACGTCCCCTCACAATGGACACAAAAAGTGAATGAAAATTTCGCAGACCCTTTTGTGTGGACAGTAGGAAACGGGGAAAAAGTGTGGTAGAATA
>JAZRGR010000298.1:0-24815 GCA_045644345.1 Faecousia sp.
GCGACCTGTGGTCGCCCGGTCATTGTCGTTAAACGACAATGACGAAATTACGGGATTATCACGAGATTTCCGACAAAATCGAAACATTTTGCGGGCGACCACAGGTCGCCCCTACGAACAAATTCGGAAATCGAACTGCTCCATAAATTGGAATTTGGTGTACAACAGGATCCCCGGAGAAGATAAGCTTCCTCGGGGATCCTGCCTAGGGTTATGCGGAAAATAGTTCTGCGATTTTATGGGAAGTTAGGGTGCGAAATAAGCCTTTGCGCTGTCAGAATAAGCAAAGAGGGCTTTGCACAGGTCTAAGAGTATGCCGGTCTTATTGCTGCCGTAGGTATCGGGACTGTACTGCAGAGTGCATGACACAGGATCCTCTCCTGCATAGATCTGTATGGAAACTATGGTTCTCAATTCGGTAGCTAAGAGTCCGTCAAAAGAGAAGGAATACAGCCCGGTTTCAACATCTTGGAGCTCAGGCTCCCAAAGCGTAGCAGTGACAAAGCTACCGTCAAGACTTGTATAGCTCACCCGCAGGTTTAGCTCAGACAAGTCACCGCTGTAATTTCCCAGACGGAAGAAGAACTTCAGTGCCACCTTTGAGCCTAAATTCAGATTCTTCCCCACCCACGTAAGGGTTGGATTCTCCAGATCCTGTAAGATTACATTGGTATTGCCGAAGGTGATCGTGTTCAAATCGGTACAATAGCCCTTGTGTTCCACAGTCATCTCAGAATCCGCAAGAGCATTCAAGCGATAACCCTTGAAAATCTGTGCTTGAGCACCGTAGCGAAGAAGGTCTGCGCACAAAACTTTCAGACGCTCCAAGCCGTCCTTGTTCAGTTGAGTATAGGCATAGCGAGAAACAGAGTACACGTCTGTGTCAGAATAATACTCCTGTCCTTCCTTGCTCCAGTGAAGAACTGCTTCGATTTCGTCATTCATTTGAACAGCAGTGACTCCCGTCAAGGTAAAATAGAAATAGATACCCTTTTCTACAGGAGTCAAATCAACTTGCTTGGACCCTATTTTCTGCTCTCCCTCGTAGATGGGAATTTCTACCTCCATGGTAATGCCGTCGCATCCCTCCAAATCAGCCTTGAGAACCACATAATTCATGGAAATATCTCCGGTCAGGTTCAGGCTGTGCATGATCGTAGCACTACTGTCTAAAACAGGTGTCTCCGGGAAAGTCCCAATAAAAGTAGCTGCAGCCTTCAATGTCCGTCCATCCACAGCAAAGGAATAAGGCTGAACTGCGGAGGTATCAATGGCAGCGGCACTTCCATAAACCACCTTCAGATCGGTCACAGACAGCACATTGCCGGGATTGTTGGCATTATAGCTTCCGGCATTGTAGCCGTTGTAGATGACCAAATAGGTATCCTTCTTTGCAGAGAGATTTTGGGTCCTCAGAGAATAGTACATAGCGGTGGAGGTTTTGATTGTTTCTGCAATCGCTGTAGCTTTGTCCAATGCTCCGGTATTTGTGGTTGCATAGGTCACAAAGCCGGCACCCAGGATCGCCTCATCTCCCCTAATGGTCTTGGCTCCCACATCAATGCGAAGGGGGATTTGTCCATTTGTAAACTCCAGCTTAAATGCTACGGCTTGACCGGGTGAGAGGTAAACCTCGTTCTTAGGTCCTACCTTTTCATATGTAGCCGCAGTGACCGCCTTATGATCATTAATCTGAATCAGGGTAGAACTTGCAGCACCGTTTCCTGCATTTGTAAAGTCCTTGGTATCTACAAACATGGCGCCCTTTATGAGATCGGTAATGCCTTCTGTCATAGCCACATCCAGCAGCGAGTCCCGGAATTTCGTGATAATCGGCAGAGCCTCATGGTCTGCTGTGTAGACCTGGTGGGCAAGGGCTTGGTCACCCTTTAGGGCTGTCCCGCTCACATCAATGGGATCGTGAATCCGCAGGGCATCAAAGTAGAACTGATTGCCAAAGGTAAGCCCGATAGAGGCAATGCTCATCTTATCATTGACCTCTACAGATACATAGTGTTTTCCATAGCCCAGGTCTTTGATAGACACAACAGGGATCTGATACAGATTGAGTTCACCGTAGTTATTCACAGTAAGGGCTCTTTCCCGATTTTTAACGGTCATTGCCTCATCCGCATAAACGGACACTCGGATAGAGCCCTGTGAGGTATTGGTACGGCTGATAATATCAAAGCCAGTACCTACGAAGGAGAACTTGATCCGGGTATAGTTGGGAATGTCGGACTCTTTGCCAGGGATAACGCCTGCTCCCTCTACATATAAACTCTTGCCGTTAGAAAGCAGGGTATCATCATCGTAAGAGGGATCGTAGCCATAGGGATGATCCGCCCCAACAGGCTCATAATCTTGGAAGTTGTCATTGGCGGTAGCACCTTCTGTCTTAATTGCGTTGGCAGCCCCGGTCTGTCCCCATTGACGGTAGAAGGTAACGACATTGGAGCTATTGGTTCGTTTTTCTGTATAGGTCAGTTCACTTGTGAAGCTCTCTGCCTCATAGTAGACCGAAGCTGCAGGAACAGTACGTAGCCGCAGGAGAATATAGGGATAGGTTACCGTCTTGCCTCCTGCTCCGGTGACGGTACAGTTGCTGATACTGCATACAGCAAATACAGAATCCGTTCCCTCAAGGAACTTGTTGGGGGTATAGGTAATTGCAGAGTTACTGAAGGAGAAATCGCCCTGTGTACCGCTATGCTTGGTGACGGTAGCGGGACGGGCCTTCAGCAGCTGACCGCTGTAGCCGTTTACGGTGGTAATTCCCACACAATTCCCCACGGATACCGTGGATCCGGAGGCTATGGTGATACTATTTTTCAAATCAGCGGCAGTGATCTGAATGGGCTTGCCGTAGTCCAAAACAAGGATGGCATCCTTCCCCTTAGGGGCAACGAAGGCGGTAATGACACGGCTGGCAGTACCGGTAATGAGCTTGTTGTCAATGGTGAGGCAATCGGAGTACACCGTATTGATATAGGGCTTGTCCCCATCCTTCACTACACGCTTGAATCCGTAGAGGCTGAGCTTGCAGTTCACCGGAACGCCCAATGTCAGCAGCTGCTTCAGCATGTCCACAGAGGTGATGTTCACTCGGTAACAGCCTGCGGGAAGAGAACCATAGACACCGCCGGAAAGCTTATTGGCGTTATTCAGGAGTGATTGCATCTGCGCTAAGGTCTTAACAACAGGTGTGGAGGTGTTAAGACGCCCTCCCGATATGGTGGTATAATACAGCCTCAGATCCGTAATTTTTGTGATACTGTTCAGGGTCAGCCCTGCATGGGAGGCGGCGACTCCCAAGGTAGAGTCTGTGAAGGAGAGCTTCTGTACAGGAACGTCACGGGTATTCTGCAGATCGAAGCTGTAGGCTACCGTGTCACCCACATTGATGGGGGCATAGTCAATGAGCTCCGGACCTCTGCCTGTGGTGGGATCTGTCATGGAGACACCACTCTCGGTGTCCAGATACTGTCCCTTGGTGGTGAGGGTATCTGTATCGACGATCTTAATGTTGGTGGCGAATTTCAGGTTGGAGCCCTCGGTGCGGCGCTCAGCATAGAACATGTCGAAGGAATACACTTCGCCGTCTACAAGTCCCAGAGTGCCGGCCTTATCATTCAGGTTGACTCTTCCCTTGGCTGCGGTGTGAGCACCGCCCAAGTCCAATGCCATGGTGTTATTGACATAGAAATAAACATCATCGTCCCCATTGAACTCGAAGTAGAGATCCTGATCCTTATAGTACACAAAGCTGCCGTAGGCATGCATGGTGAAGTTATAGTTTGTCTTCTTGAAATCGGCCAGAGCATCGGGACTCAGGTCGGTTTCCTTGCCGTTCTTCTCAAAGCCTAAGTTGTTAATGGGAGCAAAGCAGGGAACCTGCCAGGTGGTCAGACCTCGGTTGACACGTGGCATAATATTGCCCATGTGTCCGTTATAGGAAATGTTCTGATTGGCATCAATGGAATACAGTCCGTTTATATCCGTGAACAGACGGAGGCTGGTTCTCTCGGGAACCTTGGTGTTATAGGCATAAGTACCTTCTCCCGTGACAGGTCGCCACAGGTTGGTCAGCATATAATATGCCAGAGCATAACAACTGTTCTTATCCATGTTATCCCAGTAGAGGGTGTCACCGTATTTGCCGCCAACAGTGGTATCCACTACCGACTCCAGATCTCCCAAAGCTACATTTTGGTTCCGAAAGAGATTGTAGAAGGTTTTATTCCAGTCTACTCCGTGACTGGTCAAACGATCCAAACGCTTGGTGGTCGAATAGTTGTACATATCCGCTTCATTCGTTTTATAATAGAGGAGCTTGGCAACAAAGTCTATCACCTCTCTGCGGTACATGGGATAGCCATTATGCAGCTTGTTTTCCATGATCCCTGTGCGGTAGAAAGGTGCACCTGATCTATACACTACTTCACCCGGCAGAGTCAGATTCCCCCCGGGGATAGCGAAGTACTCAGGCTTGGTGGTATAGTCGTGTACAAGACTGAAATACTCATTATCAAATTCCATCATGAACAGGTCGGAACAGAAGTCCAAGATCTCAACAGGAATATCAATGAAGCTGAAGAAAGAAACAAGGATTTCTGCCGCCTTGGTCATATCCCCACGGGGATCGGCATCATTGGGCATAGGCAGAACATTATATTTTTTGTAGATGCTGACGGCATTGTTAAAGGCGGTAATCAGGGCCTTGGTATTGGCGGAATTGGGATCTACACTTTCCACCTTCTGCAAATAGGATGCCGCCTCTGTAATGACAGTGTAGAGAAATGTTGCCTCTTTTCCGAAATACTCGTATAGGAAAAAAGAGGAACGATCACCACTTCCGTTCGTGTTAGCTGATTTGAAAAGCTCTACATAGGCTGAAGTGCTTCCGGATGGTGCATGGAATTTGAGCACATAATTCTTGGTGGGACTGGAGTTATATGCATTTCCCTGGAAGGAGTAGGCACCCAGTGTGGAAGAAGCCGCATTTCGCATAGTGCGGTAGAAGCGAACTGTAGGTCTGTCTGTTTTTTTAGTATCGAACTTCAGCCCCATGGTGACTGCCCCTCCGCTGGTTTCGATCCCCGGGCCGCCGTTGGAAAACTGCATTTCTGCCTCATCCGAGCGGAAGATACGGAAGGCAAAGCTAGCAGCACCCTCATCCCATCCTACATTTGTAAGATATCCGTTAACCGGTCCCGAGACATCTCCGGCATAGCTAAAGGTCATTGCCAGATTCTCTGCAACTGTCTTGTCCAATCCCTTTATGTACTTAGGGTAGTTGGCGAAGGTGCCATCCGAGAAGGACTCTGAGTCTAAGGTTTGCACATTCACCTTGGTCATTTGCATGGTATTCCCCGAAACCTTATGGGGATTGATTGCCCAATAGGAAGAAGCAACAGCATCCCGATGAACCACAATATAAGGACCGCTCAGCTTATAGATATCTGCAAAGACTAAGTTTGTATCCACCCGACGGTTCAGAACCAAAGGCTTTGCAAGACCCGCAGCTACAGAAACATAATCTGCAGCGGCACGGGTAGCGTCCTTAGGCTCTTCATTGTCGATTTGTGCCCGAACTCCTTGAGGAAGCAAACCCGCAAAAATGCACAAGAACAGTAGCAAGGCGATCCCCCGTCGAAGTACAGGATTCCAATCACTTTTCTTGGCTGTCATATTGTAATTCTCCTTTCAGCTTTTTTCAGCATTCTAAAATAATTATACCTTGATATATAACACTTGTCAATATACAGCCCCATAAGTTTCCTCAATGTTCTTATCAAGTAAAAATCGGCAACTTTCCTTTCAGATTTCGACTCCTGTTCCACGAGTTAGTATATAAAATATTCACAGCTACCATGGACAGGGGTTGTAGGCTGACGGACAGAAGAGAGTATTAGGCTCTGCTCCTCGACCATTGTCGAGAAACAGAGCCCTATTCGTTACCCCCTCAATAGACCATCGTCCCCTCTCCGTCCGTAAAGCCGGAACGGACCTCGATACAGACGCCGTACTGTTTCGCCAGCTCCACACAGCGGTCATGGAGGACTCTGGCGCCGCCACGCGCAAGGGTCAACATTTCGTCATAAGAAAGGTGGTCGTATTTGACCGCGTCGGCAAACTGCCGTGGATCCTTATCATACACTCCATCTACATCCGTATAGATCCGGCACACATCCGCAGGGAGGAATGCTGCTAACGCCACTGCGGTTGTATCGGATCCGCCTCGCCCCAGAGTGGTAATATCCCCATCGCTATTGACACCCTGGAATCCTGCTACCAGAACGATCCGTCCTTTATCCAGCTCTCGGTGAATGCGGTCGTGGCTCAACGCCTTCGCCCTGGCACTGCCGTAGCACCCGTCTGTTAAGAGCCCTGCCTGCCAACCGCAGAGGCTTACAGCTTCCATTCCCAGCCTTCTTAATGCCATAGCACACAAGCTCACAGAACACTGCTCCCCCGTTGCTAAGAGGGCATCCAATTCCCTTCCGCTGCAGTCGGGATCAATTTCCTTAGCCTTTGCCAGCAATGCATCGGTCCCATTGCCCTGTGCAGATAGGACACCTACCACATCATGTCCCTGCCTTCTAAGTGCCGCCAGCTTGCGAGCGGCTGCATAGATCCTCTTGGGGTCTGCAACGGAGCTTCCCCCAAACTTTACTACAAATCTCGCCATAAAGATCCCCCCTGCATCAATTTATGCAGAGGGATCCCCTATTGTCCCCTACTGTGCAGATAAAATTTAACCCTTTCCCACAGTGCACCACGGGAAAGGGTTTGATCTTATTGATTAGCAAGATCCTTCAAAGCATCCAACACAGGACCGTCTGCCGGGCAGAAGCTATACCGGTCGATCTCTGATACGGGGATCCACTTTAGATCTACATGCTCCTTCAGCACAGGCATTCCCTCGGCAATTTCCGCATGATAAATGCTAAGGAGAATATGAATATCGGGATATTGGTGATCGACCTCTAAGAAGAGTTCTCCCACACGGAGCGTAACATCCAGCTCCTCGCGGCATTCACGGATCAGAGCCTCCTGTCTGGTTTCTCCCGGCTCCACCTTGCCACCTACGAATTCCCACAGCAGTCCCCTCTTCTTGTGGGGAGGGCGCTGACAGATCAAAAAACGCTCTCCCTGCCATATCAAAGCTCCCACTACATGGACCACAGTATCACCTCCTATTTGATGAGACGTACTCGATCCTTGCCGGGCAGCCCGAACATAGGAACAAATCGATCCAATCCTGTAAAGGTCAGGAATAAGATCGCTCCAACCATAATAAAGCTCAGATAATTATGTCCGATAATATCCAGGGGCGTAAACTCCTGCAGAGGATATACAGCACCGGCGATCCCTGCAAAGAATACAGGGAAGCAATGCCAAGGAACCAACTGTGAGCCGTACACACCCATTCCGGAGGTAAAAGTAGCAAGCCGAACACGGAGCTGATAGGCAGCATCCTCATCATCACATTCTACATGATTCTCGACAATATTGCGGATCATGGGAGAAATGGTGGCGATCTGCGCCGCTTCATCCGCAAGAGCCGCATTGCCCGCCAGGCACAGAAGCCCACACCATCCCATAAGCTGTTGCACATTCCGTGACAGCTTGACCACAAGTCTAGACAGAGGCTCAAAGGCATTCATGCTGTTCATAAGACCACCGAAGGCAGACACCCACATCATCATAACAACGACCCAGCTTCCTGCATCACTAAAGCCGACGTACAGGATGTCATTGAGCCACATTCCAAGATCCGTCGTACCGGCAAAGAGCCCCAGGATCAGAGATGAGATCATGCCTGCAGCCAGGCAGAGCATGGTGTGGAACTTCATAAAGGATAAGCCGATGACCACGATCAAAGGAATGATCATATACAGCGGCACACCGGCCTCTACCTGGTTAAGGAGTGCCAGTGCAGACGGACGCTCAACTGCCAGAGCGTCCCTCGCCTCTTGAGGGATCTGCGCAATCGCCGCCGCCACATCACCCTGGGAATTGGACAAGCCGGAGCCAGCGAGAAACACCACCACAATGGCAAGAGCAAGGGAGCCGAAAGCCCATACGAGTTGGTGCTTTAGTCTGTCAATAATCTTAACATCCTGCATACCACAGGACAAGACAGTAACATCGGAAATCATGCCGATATTATCCCCGAAGCAAGAGCCACCTGCAATAGAGGAAAGCGTTAGCAGCACACTGCCGCCTACCAAATGGTTCAGCCACAGGAAGATCGGTGCACAGGCCGCAAATGTCCCCCATGAGGAGCCCGTCGCAATTGAGAGCAAGCATGTAACAATCATAGCCACCACAGCAATGGTACGAGCGGTCACACCCATCTTAAGTGCCAGGTTGATCAGTGCGGCTCCCACTCCCGTTGCCATAAAGCACTCTGCAACACCGTAGGCAAACATAAGGATAAAGAAGATCAGAACAATATGCTTGACCGACTCAAGGCATTTATCAAATGCTCCCTCAAAGCCGGATCGATTTAACAGCATATAAACACCAATGGCAGAGAACGTGGCAATAGGTGCCGCCAGCAACAGATCCAGCTTAAACACAATGACCATAGCGGCAAAGACGACCAAGGGTAAGAATTTGAATAAGGATATCCAGGCAGACGGGTTCTTGTCCTCAACAGCAGAGGATCGTTTGGGGCTGTTTTTGTCGTGTTTCATAAAAAACCTACTTTATTCTTATAATGATTTCGGGATCCTATCCGAGCAAACGGAAGTCTCCGTATAAGCAAGGCACATTCCCCTGCTTAAAGCATATTTTACATTTTTTCCTCCGAAAAATCCACTGTCAAATACAACAATCTTTCCTGCCCGGATTTATGCAGTTAGCTAACAGCAAGCCGATTCACCTGCAAAATGAGTGTATCTGAATTCCAAGAAAAATATGTTGAAAAAAATATAAAAATTTTTAAAAAAGGTATTGACAAATCCGAATTCCTTTGATATAATATCGGAGCAATGAGGGACACGGAACACGCTGCTATAGCTCAGCAGGTAGAGCGCATCCTTGGTAAGAATGAGGACTCCAGTTCGAACCTGGATAGCAGCTCCACTGAAAAGGCTCGAAACCGTAAGGTTTCGAGTCTTTTTTTGTTTTTCTCCGAACATTTTGAGAGTTTTTTGAGAAGGTGGGATATCCCTGTGTACCACAGTGTACCACTTTTGTACACTTTATGGTTGGCTTTACAGGACGGTACTGATATTCTGAACACATAATATACTCAAAAGGAGCTGTCCCATGTGGGACAGCTCCTAAAACTTGGATCAAAAGATCTATGATGACATTAACCCTTCTTGCGGCTCTTGACCATGTCCATTGCAACAGCAAAGATGATCAGGATACCGGTGAGCATCTCCAGAATGTAGTCATTGATCTGGAATGCCTTACCTGCGTTCTCGATAACAACCATGAGCAGTGCGCCGACGAAGGTGCCGGTAACAGCACCGCGACCGCCTGCCAGGGATGCACCGCCGATAACGGTAGCAGCAATGGCGTTCATATCGTAGCCCTCACCGGTGTTGGTAGCGCCACGGAGGATACGACCTGCGAACATCATGGAAGCAATGCCGTAGATCAGACCTGCAACAGAGTATACCAGATAGAAGGTCTTACGAACCTTGATACCGGACAGACGAGCAACCTCGATGCCGGAACCGATTACGAACAGGTCGCGGCCAAAGGTAGTGTAGCGGAGAACGAACCATGCAACAACGCAAACTACCAGCCATACAGCGCAGAGAACAGGCAGGAAGCCGGCAATGTCGAAGTTACCGATCTTATAGAAAATGTCTACATATTCCTGAGTACCGGGCTTGAAGAAGGTAACAGAGTTACCGCCGCAAGCGAGCTTCAGAATAGCACGATAAATGGTGGAGGTACCGAGGGTGGTGATCATTGCGGGAACCTTGAAGTCAAAAATGATGACGCCGTTGATGAAACCGCAGACGATGCAGATAACGAAGTTCACAAGGATGCAGACAGGAATGGAAATGCCTCCGCGAACCATCAGAGCCATAGTCATACAGCCCAGACCTGCAATGGCGCCACCGGAAATATCGATACCGCCGGTAATGATGATGAGGGTCTGTGCAACAGCCAGAACGCCAACGATAGCGCCCTGCTTAGACAGGTTCATCAGATTGTACTTGCTGCCGAAGCTGGGGGTTGCAAAATAAGCAACCAGGAACAGTGCGATGACAACAAGACCAATGGTAAACTCAGAACGCTTGGTCATTCTGGAAAGAGCGGTGGACTTTGCATCCTTTCCTAATGCAGCAGTTTTATTGAACATAGCTTTCTCTCCTCTTATTCTTCAATGGAAGCCATACGAAGAACGTCCGCCTCGCGGAGGGTCTTCAGCTCTTCCTTATTGTATTCTGCAGTGATCTTACCCTGAGCCATAACGATCAGTCTGTCGGACAGGCCCATAACCTCGGGCAGGTAGGACGAGATCAAAATAATGCCCTTACCCTGTCTTGTCAGCTCCTCGATAAGCTTGAAGATTTCCTGCTTTGCACCGACGTCGATACCGACAGTAGGCTCGTCAAAGATCAGAATATCGGGGTTGCAGCACAGCAGCTTGGCAATAACGACCTTCTGCTGGTTGCCGCCGGACAGGTTGCCAACGAGCTGAGAAATGGAGGGGGTCTTGACCTTAACATCCTTGGAGCCCTTCTCGGCACGTTCAGTCTCAGACTTCAGGTTGATAAAGCCCAGCTTGCTGATCATGTCATAGGAGCTCATGTTGATGTTGGTCTTGATATCCAGCTTAAGAGCACAACCGTCGGCTCTGCGATCCTCGGTGAGGAAGCCGATACCCTTATGAAGTGCGTCGCTGGGATCCTTGATGTTGACCTTCTCGCCCTTTAGGTAGATGTCACCGGAAAGTCTCTTCTCAACAGCGGTCAGAGCACGCATGATCTCACTACGACCTGCACCGACCAGACCGGCAAAGCCCAGGATCTCGCCTCTGTGGAGGGTGAAATCAATGTTCTTAAAGTGCTTGCTGTCGGTAAAGCCTTCTACACGGAGCAGTTCCTCGCCGGGAGCGAAGTGCTCAATGTTGTAGATATCCGTTGCAGGACGGCCAACCATCTGCTGGATCAAGAAGTCCTTGGTGACCTTCTCAATGGGGAGAGTATCTACGTAGGTTCCGTCCTTCAAGATGGTAACGCTGTCACAGATCTGGATGATCTCTTCCAAGCGGTGGGTGATGTAAATGATACTGACGCCACGTCTCTTAAGGTCCGCGATGAAGTTGAAGAGAACCTCGACCTTTTCATTCTCCAACAGAGCAGTAGGCTCGTCGAAAATGACCACACGGATATCCTTGTTAACGTCGATCTTGCTAATGGTAACCATTGCCTGCATGGCAACGGGAAGCTCGCTGATTTTTTCAAGAGGATCAACATTCAGCCGGAAGTCATCAATGATCTTCTTGGAATCTTGAGCCATCTTCTTCCAATCGACCATACCAAGCTTATTCTTGGGCTGATTGCCCAGGAAGTAGTTCTCGGCAATGCTCAGATCGGGAGCAATATTAACATGCTGGTAGTTTGCGAAAACGCCGTGAGACTGTGCCTCAACAGCATTGGAGTTGACGATCCACTCGCCGTCATAGTTCATCAGAACTCTGCCCTTGTCGGGCTTCTCAACACCCATGATGCACTTGATCATGGTGGACTTGCCGGCACCGTTCTCACCGACTAACGCTCTGATCTCGCCCTTCTTAATAGAAAAGCTAACATCATTCAGTGCGGTAACGCCGGGATAGAACTTGCTGACATTCTCAATTTTTAAGATGGTATTGTCTTGCAATGTTACACCCTCATTCTTTCCTGGTAGATTCACTGAGGGCTGCTGTGATCCGGGGATCACAGCAGCCCCGTTTACTTAGTTGTCAGATGGGATCCTTCAGTCAATTACTTGACGTAGGGGCTCATCATGAACTTGATCTCTTCGCTGTCGATGTTAGCGCCGGTAACGATAACGGGGGGAACGTTAACTTCCTTGGTAGCCTCGGGGTTCTTGCCCTCGTGAGCGGTCAGGATAGCATTCTCCATGCACTTGTAGCCCTGGGTGAAAGCGTCCTGAACAATGATAGCGGAGAGGTAGCCGTCCTTCAGAGCAGCGATCTCGACGTCGTCGGAGTCAACACCGACGGAGACAACGCCTTCCTTCATGTCGGCTGCGCGCAGAGCGTTGCAAACGCCGTCACAGGTGACGTTGTTGCCTGCGTAGAAGCCGATGAGGTCGGTAACAGCGGAGATGGTGCCTTCTGCGTCAGCCTGAGCGTCAGCGGAGTCATTGCCGTTGTACTGGGTGTCGGTCAGCTTGAGGCCGGGAGCGTTAGCTGCCATGTAGTCACGGAAGCCGGTCATTCTATAGTCCAGAGCAGCGTTTTCCATGTTCATCTGCATGCCAACGGTGCCAGCGTCCTTGGACAGGCCCTTCTCGTCCATAGCGGTCAGGAAAGCCTGAGCAGCCATCTCGCCGATGGTGGTGTTGGAGCAGTAGTAGAACTGGTTGTAGTAAGCCTGGTTCTCGGGCATATCGCCGTTGCAAATGCCGCAGTTAACGAAGTTCAGGATGATGCCTGCGTTGGTAGCTTCCATAGCCTTGGGGACAGTGGGGTCGATGTTCAGAGTTGCGGTCAGGATAGCGTCGGGGTTCTGGGAGATAGCGTTCTCCAGAGCGGAAACGTAGCCTTCTGCGTCAACTTCCTGTGCGGGGCCCATAACGGTGTAGTCGATCTTGATGCCGAGCTTCTCTTCGTAGTCCTTCTTAGCCTGCTTGATGCCGGTTTCAACCTGGGACCAGAAGTCGGATGCGGTGGAAGGGGTAACGTAGATGATCTTGTAGGTCTTGGCGCCGTCAGCGTCGGTGTTGTCCTTGTCAGACTTGCAGCCAACGAACATGGCAGCAATCATGACCAGTGCGAGAACGAGTGCGATGATCTTTTTCATTTGTTTTTCCTCCTAATAATACTTTATCTTAAAAATTGCGATGTGCAAAGACATCCGAACTTAAGTGGAGCCTCGCTCCATTGGGTACAGGGCGATTACAGGACGCCCTTCTGCAGGATGATGCAGCCGTAGGGCAGCTTCTCGCTGGTGCAGACGGTGATGTAGGCATTGGCTGCCTTTTCGTAGAACTTGGTGCGCTCGATCTCACCGACGCACTCTGCCTTGTAGCCGTTATTCACAACTGCTGCAATGGTGTCTTCCCAGACCTTGTTCTCCTTGAGGATCACGCCGGAATCTGCATCGGGGATCATGTACATGATGGGATGCTCACAGTAATCCACATCCAGGGGAACCAGCTTGAGAATGGCATCAACCATCTCGGCGGCACCGTTGCCCTTTGCCTGAATGCTGATCGCATTGGGAGACTTGGTAATGGGGGGATAGAAGTGATCGGCAATAACGATCAGATCGCCATGGCCGGTATCGGCAAGAGCCTTGAGCAGGTCGGAGCCGATAATGTCGGGGATACCTCTTAACATACGCTTGTCCTCCTATGTAATATGATTGTGGAGCTAAACTCCAAGTTTACGATTTAAGATCTCTCGGCAAGGAATGCGTCGATCTCTTCTCTGGTGGGCATTGCAGGGGTAGTGCCCATACGCTGTACGGCAATCGCTGCCAGAGCCTGACCGAAGCGAGCTGCTTCCCACAGGTCCTTGCCCTCGGACAGAGCGGTCAGGAAGCCGCCGTTGAAGGCATCGCCTGCGCCGGTGGTATCCACTGCCTTGACCTTGAAGCAGGGAATGATCTCGGAACGCTCCTTGGTAGCTACGTAGACACCACGGCTACCCAAAGTGATCAGTACATTCTCAACACCCTTGTCAAAGAACACCTTGGCAGCCTTGTCGGCACTCTCCAGATCCTTAACAGGAACACCGGTGATTTCCTCTGCCTCTACCTCATTGGGAGTAACCAGGAATGCGCCGTTAAGGAACTCATCAGTCATGGGCTGGTAGGGAGCAGTGTTGATGATGAAGCGGACACCGTTTTCCTTGGCGAGCTTGGCGACCTTCTCGTTGGCGTCCTGGTTGACTTCCAACTGAACCAAGACATAAGCCGAGCTCTTGATGTGATCCTCGACCTTTGCCAGATCCTCATCGGTAATGGTGTTGCATGCGCCGGGGACAATAACGATCTCATTCTGGCTGGTGTTTTCATCTACGCTGATGAGAGCGATACCGGTGCCGACCTCTTCGTTTACGAATACGTATTCCTTGGACAGACCGACCTCATCCATTGCATCGAATGCAACATTTGCCATGGAGTCCTTGCCCACCTTGGTGATCATGACTACGTCGCCGCCGGCCTTGTGTGCTGCGATACCCTGGTTGAAGCCCTTGCCGCCTGCACCCTGCTTAAAGAGGCTGCCGCGAACCGTCTCACCGGGAACGGGGAGATGGGGCGTTCTTGCCATCAAGTCTACTACAAAGCTGCCGAAAACCGTTACTTTCTGTTTCATATCGGTAATCCTCCATCCTATATAAGTAAATTTAATATAAACGCGATCTATAATGTATCGTCTCTCATAGTCTGTCTGTACAGAGCTCAGAGCCGCGAAGGATCAATTCTGTAGGCAGGCTGTCTCGCTGACCCAGTGTGGGCCGTCCCTCTGCCTCGAAGCAGTTCAGCAGCAGCCGCATAGCCCTGCCGCCCATCTCATAAACGTCTCTGCAAACGACGGATATATTATAATTCAACCAGTTCAGCGAATCGATATCATCAAAACCAAACAGTGCAATGTCCTTGCCAACCTTGAGTCCCAATTGACCGAATGCCTTGAGACAGCCGTAGGTCGTCATATTATTGGATGCAAAGATCGCTGTAGGCGGTTCCTCCAGAGCACACAGTGCCAGGGTCTCGTGATAAGCCCGTTCCATTCGGAAGTCCCCATGGCGGATATACTCGGGTCTAACGGGAATGCCGAACTCACGCATAGCTCTCTCATAGCCACGGAGCCGCTCCTTACCGGGACGGGAATGCTGGGGTCCTGTCACTATAGCGATGCGACTATGTCCACCCCGGATCAAGGAACAGATTGCACGATATACGCCGTCCTCGTCCTGAGTTACCACACGGTCAAAGCCGGGATCATCAACCTCTCTGTCCAGGAGCACCACAGGAATGGACCTGGCTGCAAAATCCTGCAGCTGCAGGAGAGTGTCCTTGCAGTCCTCGGATACAGGCGTGATGATAATGCCTCTGAGCCGATGCTCCCGCATGGTATGCAGGACCTTCTGCTCCCTGGTCTCACTCTCATCCGTGCTGTAGAGCAGGACCTGGTAGCCTTTTTCATCAGCTACAGTGGTCACACCCTTGAGGATCTTGGAGAAGAAGGGGTTGTTGATATCGGGTACAACCACACCGATAGACATGGAAACCGAGGTGCTAAGACTCCGTGCCATACTATTGGGAACGTAGTTCAGCTTTTGCACTGCCTCCAAGACACGCTTCTTGCTTTTTTCACTAACGGAGGCACTGCGATTCATTACTCGGGATACAGTCGCAATGGATACGCCGGCTTCTCGTGCGATCTCGTAGATATTCGCCTCTTGCTTGCTCACGCTTCTCGCCTCCATCCCGCTGCCGATTCCATAGATTTATCATTCATTTCGGTAAATGTAAACGCTTTCTTTTTCTTTATGTTATCAAAATACACTAAATTTCACCATTTGTCAATAGGAAAAAAAACTTTTGTAAATTCTTACAATTTGTCCTGCCACCCCTTAGTAAATTTCACGAATATTAACCGACATCTTGTTTAAACATGCTGAAACGAGAAAAAGCCATCCGCAATCCTCGGCAACAAGGGATTGCAAATGGCTCTTTCCACGCACCAATGCCCTCCACTCGGCATTGACTTGTTATATTGCTTTTATGCAGTGCGTACACTCAATGAAATGACAATTGCTGTCATATCATCCTCTGCACTCATTGCAGAAATCAGAAGTGCGGCCAGTTCCTTTGTAGACGATCCCATGTAGGATGCAATAGTCCCCTCCGTCTCTTCCCCATAGGCTCCATCGCTGATCATCACCATGAGCTCCCTGTTCTTCATAGAGAGCTTGAATTTTTCCGGGACAGACAACATTTCCGCTCCGATCCCGGGAGGTGGCGTAGGGGTCCCTACACTGCAGATCCGTTCACCATCGCGCCAATAGGACGGTGCCGCTCCCCACTTGTACAGATATGCCATACCGCTGTGCAGATCCAACCGTAACAGATCCACTGTAGAGAAGGTGCCTGATCCCCGTAGGATCATATTGCCGTTCAGAAGTCTCAGCGCTCCTTCGGGTCCCATCCCCCCTTTCAAGAGCTTTTCCAGGAGACGGATCGCATGACTGCTGAGACGGGCGGCTTCTTCTCCTGTCCCCATACCATCGCACAAGATCACATAATATTGCTCATTCCTTCCCGAGAAGGATGCCCATCGGTCGCCACAGGTGCTTGTCCGATCCTTTCCAACACTGCAAACGCTGATCTTAGGGGTAAAGCGACGTTCTCCTCGCTCCCCTTTTTCTCCACTTCGCAGGAAGCCTGCAAGGAGTCCGTACTCCTGTTCCAATACCCTGCGGGTTTCCCATAGGTTTCGGTAATATCTCCGCCGATACAGCATAGCTTCCAGTTCCCGATTAATGGCATAGATCAGCCTGTCCGAGCTGTAACACTGCTCCCGGAAGCTTTCGGGAAAGTCATCCGGTGTTGCTACTCCCTTCTCCATAATTGTGGGAGCTGCCGATGCAAGGATGCTGTATGTTTCCCGTGCTTGCTTCTTCCAGCATTTGTGGAAGAAGGTACACTTGCAACACACCTCCGCCGCCGCGGCGTCAAATACTCTTTCCGCTTCTTTGTTGCAGGGCGACTCTCCTGCAGGCAGCTCCTTCCCCAGGGCTTCCAGGATCTGAGCTGCCTGCTCCAGTCGTTCCCCTCCGCTACGATCTTCCGAAGTAGTGACCGCATTGGGTAGCATAGGGGACCGACTGAGACAGTATCCGCCTATTGCACCCACAAGGATCCCCACGTACTGCGCAATTCCCCCCTGCCCCATGAGGTAGAGGAGCGTGGTCGGTAGAATGCCGAAGGTTAGTGCAACGGTACTGCGCTTGCGGATCCGCATACATTTGCAGAAAACTCCGGGTAATACCATAGCCAGTGTCATATGCTCCGGCATTTTCCCACTGAGCTCCAAGGCGATACCCATAACCGTTGCAGGGAAAAGCTCCCGACTGACACACGCTACCAGCACAGCCCCACCCAAAGCCACATCTATGTACCCACCAAATCCGGATAAGCCCAGGATCATTGCTCCTCCCAGCAGGACTCTCCCCCTACGGTCTCCCCCCAAAGCTTTACGGAACACCTGTACACCAAGAGCAGACAAGGTCGTTCTTGCCAACCATAGAGGCGGAGTCACATCCACAGTGCCGATCATACGCACTGCACCCAGAATCGCGCAGATTCCTCCGCAGCATAGGGGCATAAACCATCGACGTAGGGTCAATCCGGTCCCCTGGAACAATATCAGCGTCAACACCATCAGCACGGTCACTCCGGAGAATTCTACGGCATCCGCCGGCTCACACCTTAGGAAATACCCTATGGTTGCACCTATTGCACTGCCCATACTGCATCCACCCAGGGGCTGTGCCGCTACCAAGCTTGCTCCCAGAGGTAGGCATTTTCCACCGACAGAGCATCCACTTAGGACAAATCCCGCACCTGCACTGAGTGCATATTGACACAGATGTTGCAGCTGCTCTCTGTGTATCAGCTTCCTTTTTCGTCTCAATTCCTTTACTTGATCCATGATATACCTCCCCACGGGAATGTCTCGTTAGCAACTTATTGCTGAAGGTTAGTATAGCACCGGATTGCACAGGAATTTGTCGGGAATTGGTGCTGAATTTTGTTTTCCTCAGATTGACAATTCTACAGTGTAATGGTATCATATATGTAGAAAGGAGGTTGCATTCATGGCAACAGAATTGGAATATAAGCTACAGTTGTCCTCCCCGGAGCAGATGGACGAGATCCTCTCCTCTGCAATGATCACTGCCTTGCTACAGGAGCCTCTCCGAGAGCTCCCTATGGAGACTACCTATTACGATAATGCGCTTAAGCATTTTTCCCATCTTCACTGGACTCTCCGCCACAGGACGGAAGGAGACGAAAGCGTCGTCTGCCTCAAGACCCCCACAGGACAAGCCCACCGGCGCAACGAATGGCAGGTATCCGCACCACAGCTTGACGAGGCTGCGATCCTCGCACTGATCAATGCCGGTGCTCCTAAAGAGCTATTTCCCTACTATAGCGTCTGCCCTGTTATACCCATTTGCGGAGCACGCTTCCTCCGTCGCTGTGCCATGCTGGAGTTTCCCGACGGTAGTGTTGCGGAGCTGGCAGCAGACCGTGGAGAGGTCTTCGGACCCAAGGGGACCTTGCCCATCCTCGAGCTGGAGCTAGAGCTGTATCGTGGCGAGGCAACAGAGATGACTCGATTCGTAACCGCCCTATGCAACACCTACAAGCTAAGCGAACAGCCATATAGCAAATTTGCACGGGCAAAAACCCTACGCTAAACTTCTTCTATACCGTTATAGACATTCTAATCGCAATTATATAAATTAAATATTATATAAATTTAATAAGGAGATATATCATGAAGCTTAAATTTTTCCACCGCCTTATGACCATTTCTGTATTCCTTGTTCTGGGTGGCATCTATATGCTGGTCTTAGGACTCCTGCCGCCCCCTGCATTGGTGGATGCAAGCTCTGTCTCATATGAGAGCATGGACCACAAGCACGCCTACTATCTCGAAGATCTCGCTGTTGTCTGGGATTATGCATCCTCTACAGGCGGTAGCGACTCCGGCAATTATTACCTCGCTTACTTTATCGATACAGAGGGCAATCTATGCACCGCCTCTCTATACTTCGACAACGATGCAGAGTGGAAGAGTGCAGCCCTGGCACACGATTTTAGCGAAACAGACATGCTCATGGGCGGCTGCTTCCGCACAAAGTCCATGAGTGCTGTTGATACCGAGCTAAAGCAATACTACGAAGAATCCGTGGACGAATTTTCCTCCATCAGTGGAGACTATCTCGGTATCGCTGATGTGAATGATACCGGTCTCCACCTCAAATTCGTCTGCAACGAGCAGGCTGACTATGCTTCTGCCGCAAAGAATACCGGCTCTCTCATCTCCGGTCTGGTTCTGATCGCCTTGGCCGGTCTGTTCTTCTGGATCTCTCTGATCCTCAAGAAGAAAGATGGTCAAAAGTCCGCCTCTACGATCCAGATGAACGATGCTCAGTACGATCCCTTTACCGGTGCTCCCATCAATCCCCAGCAGCCCTACAGCACCCCTGCGCAGACCGAAGATCGGGATAACTACCAAGGTCCCGAATTCTGATCCACATGAATAAAGGACACCCATATCCTGCACAATCGTAGGATACGGGTGTCTTTGTATTTGTTTTCTATTCTTCAATGGCTGAGTAGGATATACCGAGCGCTCCTTCACCATGGTAATATCGCACCTTGCTCCCCTTACGAAGCAGAACATATGTAATGCCATTCATAGGGACCTCGATCCGCTGTCCCTGTGTAGTTTCTATTGTACAGTGGCACTTATCCGGGTCAACGCTTTTGGGACCCTGCTTCAGTTCCCGTATCTCAACGATGGTCCCCTCCTCCGGGGTAAGGGAGCCTGCATAGTGATTGATATAGGTCAGGGCACCAAAGGTCAATGCGCACCCTACAGCCACAACGAGCAACAAAAAGCGGATATCCTTCAGGCGTTCCTTCGCCTTCAGCCAAAAAACACCGGCAAACAGTGCCCCTCCTGCAAAAACTGCGATCCACAGAAGCAGAGTCCCGTCCACGGAAAACCTTGCAATGGCACCCATGAATATAAACAGCGGAAACGCAATCAGTCCGCCGGTCAGATCCTGCTTTTGATCGTCGTCCTCTAGGATCGTGAAGAAAGGATTGCATAGGAACAAGAACAGTGACACCAAATGGACGCCTAATTGTATCCATAGCATAGGCATACCAAAAAGTTCTAACATCAGGCAGAACATCAAGAGTCCAATAGCACATCGATTCAGTCCCCTGCCCACAAATTTCATATCGTCCGTCTGTGACATTATGGAATCTCCTCCAAGAAAAAGGTATAGTAGACACCAAGGGCGCCTTCGCCGTCATAATAGCGAACTCGGTCTCCTTGCTTTAAGGCTCTGTAATCCTTTTTGTCGATACACAGTTCCCGTTCTTCTCCCTGTTCGTTCTCTACAGTACAGTAGTAGCTTTTGCTTTTACTGCTTTTGGTCTCTCGCAGTGATGTCACACGACCGACTTCAGGCATTACATTTCCTGCGTAATGATTCCCATAGGTGAGCACACCGAATGCCATTGCTCCGAACAACAAAGCAGTGCTGAAGAGCAACATGGGCTTCTTGCGTTGCTCCTCAGAGAGAAAGTAAAGGAGACCGGCACCGACAACACCTACCAACAAGGCTCCCACACACAGGATCAAGGCGTTCTCCAAGTTGAATTGTTGCAATGCCAGCAATGCAATCAGCACAGCAGGCACATACATACCGCTCCCCAAATCGACCTTATGCTTGGCAGGGTCATAGGTCTCCCCTTTCTTCCTGCCCACCAGGGTAAAGTGTTGCGGACGGCGGAGGTATAGGATCAGGGATATCACATGAACCACAAAGCCTGCACACAGGAAGCAGGACGAATAGTCCTTGATCATGAACCACAGGATGATCAGAGAAAACCCAATAACATTCAGAAGCTTCCCCCATTTTCGTATCGTAGGTTCCTCCCCGTCGGCATATGCTTCTGCAGTATTCGTTGTCTCGGTTACAACACGCTTCTCTACAGGAATACCGGCGAATATGGCATCTATAGTCTTCTCGTCCGTATCGTCGGAGAGTATGTATGTACGGTTCTTGCGATCCTTCATAGTGAAGCCAACGGTATCACCGCCTCGGTAGCCTCTGCATCGGACCGAGGCGATACTTCCCACGGGAACCGCCTCGAATTTTAAGCCCATTTCCTTCATGACCGACTCACTGCAATCTCGTTGGAGCAGAGTCTGCTCCGCCTCCTCTGTGTAGTGGCGGTCGATCAGGATCCAATAACAGATCTGACTCTGACGGAAGAAGGCGTAGATCTTCCCGTTCTTCTGTAGGAGCAGGTAATCTTTCATTTTCTTTCCCTCACTTTAGCTTCTTTTTTCTTGTACAGACAAGAAGGAATACTACGATGAATACAGCAACGCTGATACCCAGAATGACATACATTCGACCTAAGGGAACTACACTGTCGAAAACATAGAGGTTGCAGTCCAGCATATCCCGAATCCCATCCAAAAACGGCTCGGGAACACCTGCTCCTCCCATTTCAGCAAAGACGCCTCTCAGTGCATGATTCCGCAGGAGGGCAGTACCGTAGGTCCCCGGCAAGAAGGACAGCGCATTCCGTAATCCCTCGGAGAAAGTGGACAGGGGCATATAGGCACCGCATACGAACCCGTATACTGCACTGACAATGGCACTGACCGCTGAGATCTGTCCCTGTGTAGAAAGAAAGCTGTTGACGATCGAGGATAAAGCTGTGCCGAACAAGGAAAGTAATACTACATCGCCTAAGAGGGCAAGAACATCCCCAAGTGACAGATACCATCCCACACAGGCAATATAGATCAGGCAAGCACCGCTTGCAAGCATGCATACCAGCAGAGTGTTCAGAAAGGTTGCAATAAAGTAGCTCATAGACAGCAGGAAGGGCTTTGCCGGAGTCATGTCGATGTCCCGTTTTGCTCCGGTAGCCTTATCCTGCACCATGATCAAATTGGAACAGAACGCAACGGTCACACTGCAGACCGATAAAAGGGCAGACAAAAGCTGTCCGGACACACAGCCGTCCAACAATTCCCCATCAAAGGATATTCCGGAAGGCAGTGCGCTCTCTAAGTTATCTCTGTACACATTGGCAAGGAATGTAACATAGAGTACCAAAAGGATCATGGGCGTGATCATGGATGTAAAAAAAGCACCCTTGTCCTTGAAATACAGGAGAGAATTCCGTTTGATCATAATCTTCAGCATGGCTCATCCTCCCTCAGCTTTTTTCCTGTAACCGCAAGGAATACATCATCCATTTTCCCCTTGGTGATCTCATAATCCCGGAACAGTTCCGGGTGTGCCAGGATCAGATTGGTAGCCTCTGCTGTATTGGGGACGAAGACCTTATATGCATCACGGATAGCGCTGTAAGGGAAGCCCAGTGCTTTCACAGAAGGCTCTTCCACATGATACATGGTGATATAGTCTCCGGTATAGCGGTTCTTAAGCTCCAAAGGGGTCCCCTCTGCCACGATCCTTCCACTGTCCAAGATCACTACGAAGTCTACCTCTGCAGCTTCTTCCATGTAATGGGTGGTCAGGAATACGGTCAGCCCCTCTTCTCTGCGGAGTCGCTCTACCACCTGCCATAGCATCTGTCTGGTCTGCGGGTCCAGGCCCGTTGTAGGCTCGTCCAGAATCAAGATCTCCGGCTTATGTAGCAGGGCACGGGCAATGTCCACCCGTCTGCGCTCGCCTCCCGACAGTTTCCCAACAGGACGCTTTAGATAATAGCCGAAGTCCAGAAGCTCTATGAGCTCCTGTAGCCGCTTCTCAAAAGCCACTCCTGTAATACCGTACAAAGCAGCTCGACTCTCAAGGTTATCCCGTACCGAAAGGGGAGCATCCAAAACAGAGTTCTGGAATACAACTCCCAGCTTCCTGCGAATCAACCGCAGATCACTGTCCAAGGATCTCCCATCCACAAAAACCTCTCCCCCGTCTCGGGAAAGCTGTCCACACAGGATTGAAATCGTCGTACTCTTACCTGCACCATTGACTCCCAAGAAGGCGAAAAGCTCGCCTTTTTGTACCCGGAAGCTCACATCCTGTACTGCCTTTACAGCACCGAAGCTCTTATACAGGTTCTTGATCTCGATGATAGGTTCCATAGTAAATCCCTTCTTTATCGGATGCCGTACCGTTCAATAATGTAGTCCATATCCTTATCTCCTCTGCCGGAGAGGTTGATGAGGATAGAGCCTCTGCCCATTTTCTTTGCCAGTTCAATGGCGTAAGCGACTGCGTGGGCGCTCTCAATGGCAGGGATGATACCCTCCATTCTGGCAAGGGTGTAGAAGGCATCTACAGCCGCCTCGTCTCCGATATAGCCGTATTGCACTCTCCCCAAATCGCGGAGGAACGCATGCTCCGGTCCGGAGGAAGGATAATCCAATCCACTTGCTACAGAGTATACGGGAGCAGGATCCCCCTGTGCATCCTTCAACATAACGCTGTTAAAGCCGTGCATGATCCCTTCTTCCCCGTAACTGAGGCTGGCGGCATGGTCTCCCAAGGCAGGGCCTCTGCCCAGGGGCTCTACTCCGTGGATCTCCACAGGGTCATTGAGGAAGCCTGCAAAGAAGCCGGCGGCATTGGATCCGCCACCTACACAGGCAACGATGGCATCGGGAAGCTCTCCCGTCATGTCTCGGAACTGCTCACGGGACTCAATGCCAATGACGCTCTGGAAGTCTCTGACCATCATGGGGAAGGGATGGGGACCCACTACGGAACCGATGCAATAGATGCAGTCCTTATAGTCCCGACTGTATGCGGCAAAGGCGGCATCTACAGCCTCCTTTAAGGTCTGTAGCCCCTCGGTAACCTCAATGACATTGGCTCCCAGGATCTTCATACGGGCCACATTGTGAGCCTGCTTCTTAATATCCACAGCACCCATATAAATATCGCATTCCAGACCGAAGTAAGCCGCCGCAGTGGCCAGGGCAACACCGTGCTGACCTGCACCGGTTTCTGCAATGACCTTCTTCTTGCCCATATACTTGGCAAGGAGGGCTTCACCCATACAGTGATTCAGCTTGTGGGCTCCCGTATGATTTAAGTCCTCTCGCTTAGCATAAAGCTGTACATTACCGATACTGCCGGATAGCCGCTCCAGGTGAGAAATGGGCGTAGGTCTGCCCTGGAATTCTCTTCGGATCCGCCGTAGCTCGCTGATAAAACGGGTAGACTTGCATATCGTAAAATATGCCTCGGTGATCTCTGCCATAGCCTGTTTCAGTTCCTCGGCAATATACACTCCGCCGTACTTCCCGAAATAGCCCTGCTGATCGGGGTAATGCTTAAAATAAGTATTAAAATCAACATTGTTCAGTTCCATAGAAATATCCTCCGTTCCGAATAATAAAAAAGAACGCCCATGACAGACCATTCCCATCTGTCAAGGACGAATCGTAAAATCCGCGGTGCCACCTTGCTTCGTCCCATGGGGACGCACTTAATCGGGAGCTTCTTGCCCCCTGACAAATTACGCCTGTCTATGCGTCGGGTCATACTCTGCATCTGCATTTCCGCCCGCCCTCAGCGGCCCATTTGATGACAGCTACCTGCCCGGCTCCCAGCATCCCGTGCTCTCTGAAAGGGTTCTGCCACCTTTACTCCCGCTTCATCGGTTTACATAGGTGTATTATAGCCTCACCCGCACACTTTGTCAAGATAAAGTTCCCAAAGGACATAAAATATCTGTCCTTCAAATTCCGATTTATGGAGCAGTTGAATTTTCGAATTTGTTCGTAGGGGAGACCTGGGGTCGCCCGCAAAATGTTTCGTTTTTGTCGGTAATCTCGTGATTATCCTGTAA
>JAZRGR010000299.1:0-55374 GCA_045644345.1 Faecousia sp.
TTAAAAAGTAGACATTCGCAAATGGCTACTTTTTAT
Organism: Faecousia sp.; assembly: GCA_045644345.1. GTDB lineage: Bacteria > Bacillota > Clostridia > Oscillospirales > Oscillospiraceae > JAZOXB01. The sequence goes on from JAZRGR010000299.1 coordinate 37, forward strand.
AGCCCTTCAGGGCGTAGAAACTCGTATGAGACGCTTTTTGTGCCTTTCGGTACAAAAAGATTCAATTAAAAGTTGTCTACTTTTAATTGAATAATAGTATTACTACAGCTGAGCAGGAGGCGTTGTTGGAGGCAATGGAGAGTGAGGACTGTACACCGTCCCTATCTCAGGCTGTTCAGATGAAGAAGCTGAGTCAGGGCGGGAAATTGGACGAGGATCGGATCTATACCATTATGAGCCAACCCAAGGCCAATCAGCAGGAGCGTATCAGCTTCAAGGTGTCGGATTTGAGGGAGTTCTTCCCCAAGCACTATACCGGGGTGCAAATGATGGAGGAGATGCTTCTGGCACTGAAAGAGCGGCGGCAGAGGCTGGCACGGATGCGAAATCGGGATGCGAGGGGATCCGCATATTTGACGGAAAGAAGAACGATGTTGTATTATGGAGGCACAAATGCACAGGTGCCTCCCGGGGTATAGAATTTGGATTTTTAGAGGAAACTATTGGAAAGAGGAAATGGGGGACTGCATTTGGAAATTGAAGTAAACCGAGAGCATAAAATCGTTTCGGTATGGCTGTGCAAGTCTGACCGGGAGAGCGTAGCGGTTCACACGGTCTTGAAGCAGATGCATGAAACGTGCAAGAAGAATGGATATATGGTGGCACAGTTCCACTCCGGTGGGGAGGAACTCTATGACACCCTGCGTGAGTTGTATCGATACAATCGCAGACGGGCGCAGGAACTGCCAAATTATACCGGTAGCAATCAGGGGTTAAAACAGATACAATGTTGATCAGAAGACATACAAGGAGTGATAGGAATGATAGAAACATTTGACATTGCGGGCTATACGCGAATTTCCTTTGATGATGATCTGGACAGAGATAATACCTCCATAGAGAATCAGAAGGCCATTATCGCAGATTTCGTGAAGCACAAGTTCCCCGGCTCCACCCTGACCTTCTATGAGGATCGGGACCGTTCCGGATACACCTTTGAGCAGCGAGAAGGGTATCAGCAGATGCGTCGGGAAATGATGAATCACAAAATCGACATTTTGGTAGTGAAGGACTTTTCCCGTTTTTCCAGAAGGAACAGTCGGGGCTTGGTGGAGTTGGAGGATCTTCGGGATGCAGGGATCCGCATCATCTCTATTGGAGACGGTATTGACTATCCCAAGGATGACGAGTGGCTGAAGATCCAATTCCAATTTCTCATTAACGAAATGCCTGTTACGGACACCAGTAGAAAGGTTCGTAATGTGGTCAAGCGGAGGCAGGCTGATGGGAAATGGATCTGCGCCGCACCCTATGGCTACATCATCAACAAGCGACAGGAGTTTGAAATTGTTCCTGCTGAGGCAGAGGTCATTCGCAGGATTTTTCACCTGTACAACGAAGACGGCTGGGGCTACAAGAAGATTGCAAACTACCTGACCCAAGAGGGAATTGCGACTCCGCGGATGGCAGAAAAGGAACGGAAGGAAGCGGCGGGAGAATACTGCAAGCTTCGTGCAAAAACCGCATGGAGCATCGTATCTGTACAAGGGATCCTGGACAACGATTTCTACATTGGGGTGCTCCGACAGGGTAAGTATCGCCGCAAGAAGATCAACGGAGCCAATGTGAAGCAGGCGGAGGAGGACCACATTATCATTGAGGATCATCATCCTGCCATTATTGATGAACGAACCTTCGCGACCACCCGTAGTCTGAGAGAAAAGCGGAGCACCACCCACTATCGGGGTAGCAAGAAATACGACAATGTGTATTCCGGGTATTTGATCTGTGGGGATTGCGGAAGCCCAATGTTTGCCATGAGCCGCAAGGATCTAAAGCCTGCCTACACCTGCGGAACCTATCACCGTCGGGGACGACAGGGATGTACAAGCCATCACATTCGGGTAGATCGGCTGGATTTTCTGGTAAAGCTCTATTTGGATAAGATCCTGAAAAACGCAGGATCCCTGCTGGAACGGCTCAACGGAGAAAACTTAACCGAAGAAGAGACTCCAATAGATATGGAGGAATCCATAAAGAATCTGAGTCTGATCATGGAGGATCTACAGGAAGAACTAAAGGTTACCAAGCGGCAACGAATCCGAGATATTATGAAGCATCCGGGACAGGAGGCCCTCTTGGAGCAGACCTACAATGAAATGGAGGCAGAGCTTCAGCAGAGGATCGCAGGGGTTCAAAATCAGATCACTCTTGTAGCTGACCGACGGAGTACCATGGAACGGGTGAGTCGGGCGGCACAGACCGCTTGGCAGGTGTTTGAGGGGATCTTGCAGAAGGACAGTCTGGAACGACCGGATCTGGAGCTGATCCTGCAACAGATCCGGGTGTTTGAAGATCACTTGGAGATCCAACTGAAGCCGGACATCGATGGGATCCTTCGATCGAACTTTGACGAAAATGAGGCGATTACCTTCCTTCAGACCGCCAAAAACCATGAAAACAGGGAATTTTTCACCAATATTATCAGTGACGGAGACCCTTTGGAGATCTATACGGAGAAGGACGGGGAGGTTATTTTTAAGAAGTACTCTCCTATGGGAGATCTGCAGGATTTTGCGGCCCAGCTTTGTGATTCTATTGGGAAGAACACCGGGCATATTGCAGCGGTGGCAGATCGGGACAGTATTATTGCGGTAGCCGGGGCGCCCAAGCGAGAGCTGTTGGAAAAGCGGAATTCTCCGGAGCTGGAACAGCTTATGGAACAGCGGAAGAACTACCGCTATCGGAGCGGAGAAGCTCGGCTCCGTCCTGCAGAGGCAGTGGACCGATATCATCTGGGGGTAGCGGCGCCCATTATTGCAGAGGGGGATCTCATGGGCTGTGTCATGCTCCTGCTCAATGAGAATGATCAGGAACCTACAGAATCCGAGCAGAAATTGGCTCAGACTGTAGCGGGCTTCTTAGGGAAGCAAATGGAAAACTGATACAATTCTATGGCAGAAAAGTTTCTTTTCTATTTTATCAAGAACTAGTATGAGCAAGGAAACCACGCACCGTCATTCCGATAGGCTCTTGGAATGGCGGTGCGTGGTTCGCAATATGTACAGGCTTTAAAGCCCAATCAAGTAGCTTTCTACATCAAAGGCTTCCAGTTGGGCGTCCTTTCGCAGGTACAGAGGATGGTGGGGATGCCCCTTCGCCTTGGAACGAGCTCCGGCTGTGAACCAGGTTGCACCATAGTTTTTGCCTAAAGCAATCATGTCCAGTACGCAGGAACGGAGATAATCTCGCTTTTCGATGATCGTCCCCCATGCTGCCCAAATAGCAGGGGTACCTTTGGAAAGACTAAGAATGTAATCAAAGGCTTTCATATTCTCACTGTGCAGGACGGGGTTCAGCTCTTTTTCCATGTCATCCGGACGAGTAGCACGCTGGGCGTAGACATTGAACATAATAAAACTGTCAAATCCGTTGCCATGAGCAATGCGTTCTACACTCTTCAGGGTGTTGTCCAGATCGTCGGGAGCCGCGGTAGAGGGATTGATGCCAATGCAGATCAGAGGATTTTTTCCCCGTGTGCCCAGGACATACCGATAATCGGAATAGAAGTCCGGAATGTAGATCCATTTTTCAATGTCGTAGGAAGCATCGGCGGAGGGCTTCACAGCTTCGGCAAAGGTGAGAACGGAAATGCTTTTCGTATCAGTAAGCGGTATGTGCATAAAAGGCCTCCTTGATCATTCCTTCACAATGGCGGGAATGTTGGCTAAGAGGAACTGCTGTGCCTTGGTGTCATAGAAAATGCCGGGGTATTCGCTGCCGCTATATTGACACATTTGGACACTGATCCCCAACTCTGCACCGGCAGGAGTGGGGACACGGCGTACCTTCCCGTCCGGGTCGGTTACTTGGGTGAGGAAGCCCTTTTTCAGGAGCCAGTTGGTGAGCTTGATAGGACTCAGCTTTTTCATGCCCTCGTAACCTGTGGTTTGGAGAATGCGGTCAACGAAGTCAGCGATCCGAAGGGATTCTCCTGTAAGCTGTACCTTGACGAGTTGTTCATCTGTAATGGTAAAGGAGGGCTTCTCGGCAGGACTGACTTGACCGCCGTTTGCGATGACCTTCTCTAATACGCCGGATACATACTGGAAACAACGAGACAGACGGGGGTTGTTGAGGCTATCCCCTGCAGGAATCGGCTGATCTGTAATAGGGTCTGTTCCTTGTGCCAGCTTATCCAGATACATCTTTGCTCGCTGCATGGTTTCTAACTCGGTCATGGATGGTACTCCTTTATACGATATATTGATACTGTGGAGAGCGCTTTATTGGGGAATTAGGTCTATAACGACTACTTCCGGGCGGTTGTAGAAACGGGGGACGGGGGTGGTACCGCCGAGACCGGTGGTAACGAGGAGGTGTTTGTTGTCGGTTTGGAAATGTCCGCTGCATTCCCCGGGGAACCAGCCCTGATCCGGTGCGTAAAGGCCGCCGACAAATGGCAGAACGACTTGGCCGCCGTGGGCATGACCGGAGAGGACACAATCCGCATCCCAATACTCCAGACTGCCGTTGATGAGCCAGCACACCGGCATATGGGTCATAAGGAGCGTGTAGTCCGGGGTGTTCTGAAAATCCCGCAGGAAGGCACTTTCCGGCTCCCGAGCCTCTATATATTTATCCGGGAGACAATATCCGTAAATACCGCCGATGCGGAGCTTCTGACCTTTTACGGTAATATCTTCGTAGACAGAATCCAAAACGATTGCGCCTGCGGCTTCATATGTGGTTTTCAGATCAACATCGTAATTGATTTCGTGGACCACATCATGGTTGCCCATGGACACGTAGACAGGTGCAATATCCGCTAAACTACGCAGGGTAGCAAGAGCTTGATCCCGATCACTGCGGTCCATGTCTACCAGATCTCCCACGAGCAGGATCAGATCCGGCTCCTGCGCTGCAACCAACTGCGGCAGTCTATCACCCAAATCGGCATTATGCAGATCAGAAAGCTCTACGATCCGAAGGGGGACAGTAAGCTTGTCTGAGGTGACATGGAACTCTGTCAGCTTTATGCTCCACCGAGGAATGCAGAAGCCGAGAATCAGCCACAAAATGAAACTCAGCAGGAGAGCAAGAGGGATGTATTTAGTATAACGTTTCATAGAAAATTTGGCGTTATGGTGTGAAGATCGAATCAAAGTTGTAACTGTGGATGTAGGATCGCATAGATTCAATGATTTCTACACAGGTTTCAACAGTGACTCTTTCCTCTCCAGCGGCAATGGACTTGGTCATATAACTGTTGATCCATGGACCATAGTGAGAGAAGTCCTTGTAATGATCTAAATTGGTTGCAATTTCCCATTGATCCTGGAAGAAGTAGACCTCTACATTTTCATGTTTTAAAAGCGTTTGTATGGTGTACAGAGTTGCGTCCATAACAGCATCAAATCTGCCATTGCGGAGGTCAGAATCCCAATATAAAACACTGAAGGGAACGAAGAAAAAAGTGAAAGTTGTATCCCGGTTCTCACGAACTAAGGGAAGTATGTTTTGGTTCAGATTTGCATCTACACTTTGCTTAAGTTCTGAGAATAAAACTGTAGAAGAAGAGACGGGAGGTCTGGAATAAGTACGCAGCATGGACTCTTTTGAGAATTCTCCACCAAAGGTATCTCCGCGGCGCTCTGCAGGTGCAATCTTTCCTTGCAACGTGCCCAAGAGATTGTTTACATTGTGATGGTAGAAAATATCCAAATTTAAGAGATAAGATGCATCGTCTGTGTAGGTTTCGTTATAGAGATATTCCGGCAGTGGATACCGGGGTTCGGTACTACTGCCTAAGATTTGAAACTGGTCTAACTCCCACAGAACACGGCGGATTTTATTGGGACTATCGAAGCAGATATCTAAGATTTTTTTCATGTTGTAGGTAGTGCCGCCGGAATAGGGTAGACGAACCATGTTACATCCTAAAAGCTCATCGCATTCATCCACGTTAGTGTTTTGGATCATAGATGTGCCGACCAGGACAGTATCATAAGTATAGTTCTTTGCAATGCCGGGGTTGGAATATATCTCGTTATATTCGTAATAAGAGAAAAGATTCTGTTCAGTTCCGTACTGTAGTAGGGGATCTGTGAAGAACATGATAAGAGCGAAGGTCAACACAGATAGAACCAGCAGACATAGCAGTGATAAAACCCATTTTCTTGTGTTCATACAGCCCTCCTTAGAAATTGGTATATAGGAAGCCACCTACTCCGGATAGGGAAAGAATGCTACAAAACAAGAGCAAGAAGGCAAATAGGAGAGTAGCAAATTTCGGGCAGAACTTTTGTACAAGGGTGGCAGTGTTTTTTGGGATTAAGGTAATGCAGAAACATAATGCCAAAAAAACTATGAGAACATAGGTGATGGGGAGAAATTGTGCAAAGACGCTAATGAATGTGTTTTGCTGCAGAGACTCTGCCAGTTCTGCATTGATAGAAAACCCACCTGAAAAGACACGAGATAGCAAAAGATGGGCATTCTGAAGACTTTCGGATCGGAAGTACACCCATGTAATGTTTAGAAAGCTGAAAGTAAGAAGCCATTGAATAAGACGGGGGATAAAGGAATAGATCTTCTTAAACGCACGACTTAACATTTGTGCAACCCCGTGAAGAAGCCCCCAAACAAGGAACGGGAGACCGACTCCGTGCCAAATACCGCTGATAAGGAATACAATCAGTATATTCAGATAGGTACGCAATACACCACGGCGGTTTCCGCCTAAAGGAATATAGATATACTTGGTCAGAAAACGAGTTAGGGTAATATGCCATCTTTTCCAAAAGTCATCTATAGAGAGGGCTTTATATGGGGAATTGAAATTCTGGGGGAGTTCGATATTGAATAACAGGGAAACACCGCAAGCCATATCGCAATAGCCGGAAAAGTCGAAATACAACTGGAAACTGTAAGCTAAAATGGCGAGGATGGCTTCAAAGGAATTTAACGTTCCGATGGTGCCATGACTAAAATCTACGATTTTTCCCAATAGATCCGCTATAAGAACCTTTTTGCCGAGACCAATAGAAAAGGAATAGATTCCTTTTGCGAAGTTATCAAAATCTACCTTGGGATTTAGTGATTGAAGTTGAGGGAAAAATTCACTGTGATAGATAATGGGTCCTTGTGCAATTTTAGGAAAATATGTAGCAAACAGAAGGTAGTCAAGGAATCCGTGAACTGATACCTCGTTCCGGTAACAATCTACCAAGTAGGCGAGCTGTTGGAAAGTAAGGAAACTGATACCAAGTGGGAATACGATAGACAGACTCATACCATCTCTTAACAAAGAGGCAAGACAGTTCTGTAAGGTTTGAAAATATTTAAAGAAAATGAGAACCGCAATATTCAGGAAAATGCCAAGGAACAGAAAAAATCTACTACGGTTATGGCAAAGGCTCCGACCCAGAAGGTAATTTAGAACCGTAATGATGAGAAGAACTGCCAGCGAGTAGAAATCGTAGTAGGCATAAAATATTAGGGATGCGAAAACCAACACCCATTTACCGAAAAAAATGTTGCTGAATCGGTTTGTAGAATAATAGAAAATGATAGTGAGGGGCAGAAACAGTAATATGAACAAATAGGAGTTAAAGCTCATAATGTATCACCCTAAAAGTAAATATTCAATAAACTCTCTGATAGCGCCTCTGCCTCCGTTGGAGCGGCAGACATATTTTGCGGCCTTGCGGACTGCATCTACTGCATCGGCGGGACAGGCACTGTAGCCACAGTAGGACATGGCATCTATGTCATTGAGGTCATCACCGATATAGGCAATCTGAGCGGGAGTTGCATTGTATTTGGCTGCTACGGAGGCAAGGACTGCCAGTTTGTCGGAGATGCCCTGATGGAGTTCCGTGATCTTTAACTCCTTGGCACGGGTGGCGACAATCTGGGAACTGCGACCGGTAATAATGACGGGAATAATACCGTGGGTGGGGAGCATATGATAGATAGCATAGCCGTCCTTTACATCAAAGGACTTCATCATTTCTCCGGCGGCACCTATATAGATCGTGCCGTCGGTCATAGTGCCGTCTACATCCATAACAAATAATTTAATACTCATTGTACGATACCTGCCTTAATAATATCCTGGAGCAGGATAGAGCCGACTACACAACCGGTCTCATCCAGCACGGGCATAGAGGTGATATGGAGATCGCTCATCCGCTGGAGAGCATTGACTGCAGGCTCACGGAGGTCGATCCATTTGGGGTTTCGGGTCATAACGCTATCGATGGACTGGCTATATACATCCAAGCCCTTTTCCAGCATACGGCGCAGATCACCGTCGGTAATAATGCCCAGGAGCTTTTGCTCCTCATTTACAACGGTGACCATGCTCAGACCCTTGGCGCTCATTTCCACAATGGCACTGCGGAGGGTACTTCCGGACAGAACGGTAGCATTTTCCATTCCTCCGTGCATGAGGTTCTGCACCTTGGACAAGAGCTTTTTGCCTAAGGCTCCTGCGGGATGGTGGAAGCCGAAATCTTCCTTTGTATAGTTCTTGGCGCGGGAGACAACAAGTGCCAATGCATCTCCTAAGACCAGCAGAGCGGTGGTGCTGGATGTGGGAGCCAGGTGCATATAGCATGCCTCCTCAAAGGGTGGGAAGAAGAAATGATATTGACATTCTCTTGCCAAGGTAGACTTGGGCTTTCCGGTGATAGCAATGGTGGTACAGCCGATCTCCTGTAAAACAGGCATGAGACGGGTGACCTCTTCGCTCTCGCCACTGTAGCTCATGAGGATGACAACATCCTTCTGTTCTACCATGCCCAGATCGCCGTGCATGGCTTCACCGGGGTGCATGAAGAAGGAAGGAGTCCCCAGACTTGCAAAGGTAGCGGCGATCTTGGTGGCGATGTGACCGGGCTTGCCCATGCCGGTTAGAACAACCTTGCCGCGACAATGGAGGATCAAGTCCACGATCTTCTCGAAATCGGCACCTAATGCATCCCGGGTGGCTTCAATGGCGGCGATTTCTTTGTTAAAAACAGAATGGGCTTCGTGTAAAAAATCAAGCTGCATATGATCTTTTTCTCCTTGCTTCAATAAACCGAATGTAGATCCATGTGATGGCGAACAGGGCCAATAATGTAAGAATGAAAGCAACGAGGGGGTGGATTAGATGCTTTCTCACAACAGGGATTAAATAATAAAACTCCACAGCAAATGTACGGGCGAAATAATTAAAGCCCATAAGAATGACAGTGTGCTTTCCAACAAAGTTTGTTAAGAAAGAAATTCGTTTGATTTGGGTAGAAAGAAGGATTAATAGGAAAGAACCCCCAAAACCACTAATGAGAAACAGCAAAACATTGTCGTAGAAGTTTTGGTTCATCCCGGGCACATTATCCATAAGCCAAGGAGACAATGCAAGAGATAAGAGGATCGGGAGGATCGTGGCACGACTCCATCCGCGGCTCAGAAATTCCTTATTCTCACGCAAAAGGTGCCCAGTCCATAGGAATATACTACCCATCATGGCAGGAAGAATATTCCAAGGGAGACGTGGCAGGGTAGATAGACTCAGTAACCATGCGATCAGACCACAGATTACTATAGCACAGGAGATTCTGAATTTATTGCCATGAAAAAGACGATAAAACAGAAATAGGAAAAATTTAGAAAGAAAGATGGCGCACAGGAACCAAAGAGGAGAACAATTGGGCATCCACTCCATTGTGGCATAACAATAGAGAGTACCTACAAGAAACCTTCCTATGATGTGAAGATTTAACTGCCCTAAATACAGGAGCCATAGGCTGTGCAATATAAGATTGATGAAAGCCAGGGTAATATAGGGTAGCAAATATGCCTTTGCAAGTTTAATAACATAGTTGCCGAAGGAAATATTCGGATCATATCGGTATGTAAGGCCGGATAGGAGAAAGAACAGCGGCATATGGAAGCCGTAGATCAGACAATAGAGCCAATGAGGAATATCATAGGTATGTCCTAAGACTACTAGGATAATGCCTAAAGCTTTGGCTGTGTCGATCCATTCGACCCGAGTATGGGTATGAGAGACTGGATTACTGAACTGCATCATACACTTTCTCAAGACGAAGCAACATATCCTTCATCTGTTCTAAGGGGACCATGTTGGGACCGTCGGATTTGGCATTGGAGGGATCCGGGTGAGTTTCCATAAAGAGACCGTCTACGCCTACGGCAAGGGCAGCCTTTGCCAAATATTCTACGTACTGTACATTGCCCCCGGTACTGGTGCCGTTGCCGCCGGGCTTCTGTACAGAGTGGGTAGCATCAAAAATCACAGGAACTCCGAAGTCCTTCATGACACGGAGTCCGGTCATATCCACTACTAATGTGTTATAGCCGAAGCTGGTACCACGCTCGCAGAGCATGACGTTGTCATTGCCTGCTTCCCGAACTTTGTTAACACAGTTCTTCATGTCCCAGGCTGCTAAGAACTGGGCTTTCTTAATATTGATGCACTTGCCGGTCTTGGCGGCGGCAACTAACAGATCTGTTTGACGGCACAGGAAAGCAGGGATCTGAATAATATCTGCTACCCGGGCAGCTTTCTCTGCCTGCCAAGGCTCGTGAATGTCTGTGCAAATGGGAAGTCCAAGTTCAGACTTTACCCTTTGCAGAATGCGGATACCCTCGTCAATACCGGGACCACGGTAGGCATGGATAGAGGTACGGTTAGCCTTGTCAAAAGAGGCTTTGAAGGTATAAGGGATGCCTAATTCCTCTGTGATCTTTTTCATATGTGCAGCGATCTGCAGCACCATTTCTTCGGATTCAATGGCGCAGGGACCGGCAATTAGGTGAAACATATATAGTCCTCCTCATAATTGTTTGCCAAATAGACAGGAGAAAATTCCGATTTAAAGGTGTGACGCAAAATGGCAGCATCATCGTCACCCGTAGGCATTTTGCGTGAAACGTACAAACAATCAAATTTGTTCGTAGGGAACGACCCTGTGTCGTTCCGTAAAAGTAACAACATACGGCAGAATATATTTCAAAGGAAACATCCTGCAAATTTCCTATGTTATCGATTAATATCCGAATTTTCCTAACATAATTGCTGCATACGGGTTACGATACTGCCCCGGAACGACACAGGGTCGTTCCCTACGAACATGCTTGGTAAAGCATTCGTTGTAACAAAATTTGCACGGGTGACGAGAGTGCCATGGGCGGACAGAGATATCCGCCGTTACAGCACTGTACGACAACCAGCTCGACGAATCGATAATCAGAGATCAGTCGGCTAAGTTGTTCTCCATCATGTAGCGTTCTACCTGCACACGATCCTTGGGTGTGTCTACGGAGAGGGTCTTGCAGTGAGCGTTGATATAGTAGCAATCCTTGCGGTTCTCAATGAAGCGGAAGGAATCGTTTTCTTCGATCTTTTCTACGGGGCCTCTGGGGGTCTCGTGATAGTAATCCAGTGCTGCTCTGGTAAAAGCGCCTACGCCGACAAACTTCTGATAGGCATAGTTCATTTCGCCCTTGGGGAAGGGAATGGGAGCACGGGAGATGAACAGGCAGATACCGTCCTTGTTGGTGACGATCTTCAGATTGGTGGGATCGACCACTTCAACGGGGTTGGAGAAGTCGGTCATTAGGTTGGAAACGTAGAAACCGTCTTCGGGAATGGTTTCGGGGATGCACTTGACGATATCCTGTGCCATAACCAGGGGCTCGTCACCGTTGATCATAACATAGAGATCCGCCTCTACCTTCTGAGCAACCTCATAGAGACGCTCGGTAGCAGTCTCGCAGGAACGGGAGGTCATGATAACCTTGGCACCGAAGCCCTCGGCGACATCCTGGATCACCTCGCTGTCAGTTGCAACATAAACTTCGTCGAAACATTCTACTTCCTTGGAGTGCTTCCATACCCAGTATACCATGGGCTTGCCACAGATCAGGGCAAGGGGCTTGTTGTTAAAACGGGTGGAACCACCACGGGCAGGGATCATACCGATAATTTTCATAGCAAAGTCATCCTTTCAATAAGTGAAGTAAATAGAAGATCCGGAGCCGGAATACGGCTTTCTTTTTAAGCATACGAATGATTTTTGGGTTTTCTTTAGAGGAATCTGCCAGCCAAATGCAGTCTTGGAGTTCGTCAGACAGGGCGACTTCTCGGAAACCGCGGTAGTTTTTGGCTGAGGATTCCAAGGAAACCAGGAAGTGATACAGGTAGGTACTTGCTAAGTTGGAGCATTCCTCGTGGAGGAGATGCTCTAACAGGAAGGACTTCCAAAGAGCATACTTTTCTGCGTATTTTAGAAAATAATATTGACCAAAGGAGCGAGACAGACTCCCTTCATGTACCTCGTACAGATAGTCAGAATACCCGGTATACACAATGTGATCGACATAGGAGACATATTGCAGATTGAAGATCAGGTCCTCATTATAGTCTCCCCGGGCATACTGAGTGCGAAAACGTAGCCTGTTGGATTCGATGATATCGCGATAGTATATAGCGTTCCATAAGAAGCCTGCGATGCCGCTTCTCTGGAAGGTATAGTAGCTGTCTGAGGATAATGGGGTCTGGGCAGGAAAGGGGAATGCCTTTTCGCTTCCTAATTGTTCCGAAGAATGACAGGGGGAACAGACCGCTAAGGTTTTGGGTTTTGCCCATTGCAACAAATGAGAGATCCAATGGGGGGAGACCGCATCGTCACTGTCGCAGAACATGATATATTCACCGGTAGCCACATCTAAGCCGGTGTTTCTTGCCGCAGAAGCACCTTCGTTTTTTTCTTTGTGTATCACACGGACTCGCTTGTCCTTTGTGGCATACCGGTCACAGAGATCGCCACTGCGGTCGGGACCGTGATCGTCAATGAGCAGAAGCTCAAAGTCTGTGAAGCTCTGCGCCAAAATACTATCCACACAGCGACTCAAATAGGCTTCTGCCTTATATACAGGGACGATAATGCTCACTTTGGGCATTATATTCCACTTCCTTTTTATTTCTTTAGTTTATTTTTTATGCGAGCGTAGCGATCCTTGCCCAGAAGCTTTTGAAGAAGATTGTTGGGAAGAACCTTGAGGTTGTAGAAGAAGTCTTGGCGACGCATTTTCTTCAGATCCTCCAGCCGTTGCTTGCGATGCTCTTCACTGGTCCAGGACAGACCGTAATGGTGAATGGAATAGGTGTTCTTGGTTTTATGCATTTTTCCGTTTTGCATATCCATGGGGGAGAAGTATTCTGCGGGATAGATTACAGCATTAGGGATATGCTGGAGTCGATCTTCTTCTACAAAGCCGTGTCGTTTCAGGATTTCTGTATTACGGACGGTGCAGGTAGTGATATCGATGCTACCGTCCTCCCGATAGAAGGAGGCAGTGGCATAATCGTCCATAATTTCCTTGATTAGAGGATTTGACGGTTCCGCACCTAAACCCAAGCCGGAGGCAACCTTGCAGGAATCGGAAGCACGCTCAATGCCCATAAAAGCAGGATGCTCTAAAAGGGTATCAATGGGACGAAGAAGCTGCACATCGGTATCAAAGTAAATTCCACCATGCTCATAGAGGATAGCTAAACGGGCATAGTCGGTGACGAATGCCCATTTCTTCTCCTTATAGGCGTCCCGACAATATTGGTTGGCATTGACATCGAAATTACTTTCGTTCCACTCAATGATTTCGTAATCGGGACAGTATTTCTGCCAGCTTCTGAGGCATTTTAAAGCCAAATCCGGCTTAGGATTTCCTCCGAACCAGCAGTAATGAATTTTCTTGGGAATTGCCATGGGATAGCCTCCTTATAAGGATGAATAATATCATTTCTTAAATCGTGCCCAAATGCCCTGAACAGTCCAATAGCACTTAGCATATACGGGGCGCAGGATCTCTGTGACATTGGGGTGGGTTTGAATAGTGATGGGATATTTCTTCTTTTCGTGAACATACTGCTTTTTGAGTTTGTTCTTTAATTCCGCGAGAACAGCGGGCTCGTCTAACTGTTGTGCGACCTTCTGATAAAGGTCTGCAAGGGCGTAAAGATAGCTGCGGTTCAGCTTGTCTACCAGAATAGCATCCTGTTTATTCTCGAAATAGGGGATCATTTCTTCCAGAACCTTTAACCAGTCCAGATGCTTCAGCTTAAAGTTCTGGTTGACGGTACTGCTTTCGTTGAAGAAATAGTAATACAGTATAGCATCGCAGTCTGCGATCCGATCTGCCTCGTAGATGGCACGATAGACCACTGCATTGTCTTCATAGATCCGTCCCTCCGGGAAGCGCAGATTCTTGAAGCAATCCCGATGGAAGATCTTGTCCCACAGAACCCAGGGCTTCTTGTCTACACCGTCTATGAGGCAATGACGAAGGAATTCCGCCCCATTCCAACTGCGAGAAGGGACATCGTACCATGTGGGATGGTTCACAAGAGCGGTTACGGATTGATAGCCGCCTACACTGATCTGCGCCTTATGCTTTCTTGCATTATTTAGAAGGATCTCGAATGTTTGAGGATGGATGAAATCATCGCTGTCTGCAAAACCAAAGTATTCCCCTTGGGCAATATCCAAGGCACGATTTCGGGCGGCGGCTTGACCTGCGTTTGCCTGATGGATCACGCGGATTCGCGGATCCAGTCTTGCATAGGCATCACACATCTCCCCACAGCGATCGGGACTGCCATCATCCACTAAAATCAGTTCAAAGTCAGTCATAGTCTGTGCCAAAATACTGCTGACACAGCGATCCAGGTAGGCTTCGGCATTGTATACGGGAACGATAATGGACAATGGGTACATGAACTCACCTCATATGATCAACGGACATTAGGGGTTATCCAAATAGGTATACAGAGAATCAAATTGCTCGGAATGATTGCAGGTTTCTTTTTTTAAGGACTCCTGTAGCTGCGAGGCAAGAGAGCTGTTTGTAAGAAGCTCCTTGATCGCCTCATGCAGGGCGAAGGGTGTGATCTCTCTTGCAATGAGCCCGTTTTCACGGTGGCGGAATTGCTCCTGCATGACCGGAAGATTGGTTGTAACTACAGGCTTATAAAACAGCTTAGCCTCTGCGGTAGTAATGCAATAGCCTTCGGTTACAGAGGTCTGCACAAAAATATCGCAATTCCTAAAGTAGGGATAGGGATTGTCCTTTGCACCCAGTAGAACCACACAATCTTCTACATCAAACTCCTTGATTTTAGGTTCGATATCTCGCCGCTTATAGCCTTCGCCCACAATATACCAACAGAACTTGTGACCTTGTTTTTTTAGGAGGGAAGCAGTTTCGGGGATGATCTCAAAGCCCTTTTCCCAAGATAGGCGACCTACAGACAAGAGGGCAGGGTGCTTCATAGGGGGATCACAGGGGAGATTTCCCTTAGCAAGGACATCCTTTTCGTTTAGGATATTATAGAAAACAGAGAGCTTCTTAGGGGATAGCTTGTATTTCTCCAACATATGGAGGCGAATGGTTTTGCTGACACAGAAGATATGATCTGCCTTTTTGTAATATAAGGGGAAGGGATATGCAGTATCATAGGTGTCGTTGTGCATCCATATGATCCGCTTCTTGCCGGAGAGCCTGTGGAAGGCAAAGCGAAGGATAGAAGCATCCCAACCTCGGTATGCAATAATGCAATCGTAGGTTTCATCGCAAAGCAGAGGGAGAGAACGAGAGTAATAATGCTTGTTTTTCTCGTCCCTTGAAACATTGAGCTTTGCCAGCAGTCTTGCATAGGTGGATTTTATGCTCTGCAGAGGGGAGCGTGTGCTACGTTTATGTTGAGGGAGTGCAAATTCGGAATTGACATACTTTACCTCGACGGATGGGTTGATCAAATGAATATTGCCCTGTTCCTCACCACAGACCCAGAGTACGACCTTGTAACGGTTATAGTCAAAGTGATTAAGCATATTGATTAGGGCTCGTTCAGCACCGCCTAAGTAGATAGGTCCCATGACGATGGCAATATTCTTCTTGTTCATAGTTTCATCCTTATTTTCTCTTTAGCTTTCGCAGAAGTCGGGAAAGGTAGTACTTGATGCCGTTATTCCGCAGATCGTATTGGCAAAACTGCTTGATGATATTCAGCTTATGACTGAATTTTGGAACAAGAGGGCCAAGGGGGCGATAACGGCACAGACTATTAGGGTGATAGGGTCTGAGAGGTAGTTCCTTCCATGGGAAAGCACTGCAATGGTCGAAAATCTCCACCTCACGGAGACCGCACTTGCCGGGAATGCCCTCTAAGATTTGCATTGTAAGCTCCGCTACATTCTCAAAGGGGGGGTCAAGAGTTACGACATTCAAGATCGTATGTCCGGTTGACAGGAGCTTCTCTGTGGTGCCGATAGTAATTTTGACCTTCTTTGGGCGGTATTCCTTTTGATAGGGGAGGTGGAGTCTAAGTTCACGGATCGTCTGGGGAGAACCCATCCGGAATGTGGCAGTAGGCTGAGGATCTGCAGTATCCGGGATCCAAGTGTATGATTCGTATTCTGAGATGATTTGGGATTTGGGGTTGCTGATCAGAGAGGTGTCTGCCAGCTTGAAATCATGTAGCAGGCTGCCGTTGCCGGAAGAAACCTCTACTTGCGCTCCAATGGCTAAATTATTGCAGTCCCGATAGAAGTACAGTGCATCTGCGTTGACCATTTGAAAGAAATGCTCTGTTACATACTGAGATCGGTAAATCTTACATAGTCTATAAATGGGGGATCTTTTGCAGAAAATGGGATAATATCTCCGGGGAACTTGAACACGAGTGCCTTGCTCGGGAGAATAGGGGAAGTATTCCTCTGTAGTCAAGCGGGTTTCTGCCATAGGGTTGGCGTAGTAGTCATCAGGACCGAACCAAACACCGGCGTAAGCATACTTCTTTAGAACAATGGGACGATATGGGGTAGTACAAATCAGCTCCCTTAGGATTTCATCAAAGAGAAGTGAGGTCATGCGGTGGTCAGCGTGCTCGTCTAAATCCACACAGACAATACATTCTGCCTGCTCAGACAAAATCACTTCCTTCATATCTGCTTTTACGCTGTCCCTGCAGTAGGGACGATGTACTCCATGAGTGTGGAAAGCATACTCAGGAGACCTGTTAAAGCCATAGGTGCAGTTATGCCCACCGGGAGTGGTACGGCTTTTGGGAGCCAAGGTATGATAGGTGTGGGTGCCGTCAAAACCGGGATCGTCGCCATAGCCCAGATAAGTGATCTTGGAGATCCCCATTTTCTTGGCAACAGCTTCTGTTTCGGCGTGCCGTTTCTCTGTAACTTTTGGGAGATAATCTCCATTGGTAACTAACAGCATGTGGATCTGCCAATGATGCCTTACAAATTGATTTGCGACTGATCCCACAAGGTTGAGCTCATCGTCCCCATGCGGGATGATCAGAAGTACTGTGGACATAGATGAAATTACCTCCAGTGGGAGAGGAATAGGATCATAATTAGGTTAGCGCTTTTGATAGGAGAGATACAGTCTTTGGGTTTGGCATTCACGCAAATAGTATGCTTCTCGTAAGAAAAACGGATTTTGCGAGATGGTGTTCCGCAATAATTGCGGTTATGCTTACAAAAGATGATAAACTGATATCAAAATTTCCGGGAAAGTACATCTATTAAAGAATTGCATTATAATAAAACTGAAAAATAATGAGAAGGAAGAAAGATGCGTATTAGTTAGGTGTTTTCAGAAAGGCAGTGGAGAACAAACATAGGATATTGTTATTTGGCTGATTTGACTAAGGATGCATCTGTGAAGCAAATATGCCCCCAATAGTTCTGGTCCCAGACAATTTCGGAAGTATCACGGAGCTCGAAGAAGAATGCCGGAACAAGAAGCTCGTGGTCGTGGGTTTCACCAAATTCGTCAAACTCAAAAATAACCATGGTAACACTGTATTTGCCAGGAGTTACGGCAGTGGGAACAAAACGAATGGTAGCTTCGTGTTCGCCGGGAGCAAGATACTCACTCAAAATCAGAGCCGGGACAGTACCAACGGGGATGTCATTGCCATAGCGAAGCTCCAGACGTAGCTTTAAATTGAAAAAAGGCTTTTTTGTGGTAAAGTGGCAACGGAGCAGCAGTGGCTCACCGCATTGGTAAATGGGAAGCTTCTTTTCCAGTAGTGTCAGTCGGGTTAGGCACACGTCTCCCTTGACCGTAGGATTACGGGCGCTGGAATGGGTGAGATCCAAATCGACTTCCTCAATTTTACATTCTTTTTTCAGGTAGACATCAATTGCAGGTTCCACATCCCCTTCAAATGCGATTTTACCCTTGTCCAATACAATGCATCGGTCGCAGAGCTGACGGATGGTATTCATGTTGTGGCTGACATAGAGGACGGTGCGTCCTTCTTTTTTGGCAGCGTCACGCATTTTATCCAGACATTTTTTCTGGAACGCCATATCACCCACAGCAAGGACCTCGTCCATGATCATGATCTCAGAGTCTAAGTGGGCAGCAACAGAGAAGGCGAGCTTGACATACATGCCGCTGGAGTAACGCTTAACAGGGGTATCGATGAATTCCCGAACCTCGGAAAATTCAATAATATCCTCCATTTTAGCATCAATTTCAGCCTTGGTCATGCCTAAGATGGCGCCGTTCATGTAGACATTCTCTCTGCCGGTCATCTCGGGGCTGAAGCCGGTACCGACTTCCAGCATAGAGGCGATTCTGCCGTAGATGTCGATCTCGCCTTCGGTAGGGGCAGTAACGCGGCTGAGGAGCTTGAGCATGGTGCTTTTGCCTGCACCGTTGCCACCGATAATACCAAGGGCTTCGCCCTTGTAGATCGTCAGATCAATACCGTTGAGAGCCATGAAGGTTTGACCAACAAGCCGCTGGTCTGTACCGATCTTCGTATTGGGGTCTTCTTTACCCCGGACTCTTGCCCACCAGCTTTGCAGGTCAGCCTGTAAAGTACCACCGCCGATCTGACCTAATTTATACATTTTCTTTACACCGGAGAGCTTGATTGCTACCTCACGGCTGTTGAGTTGTTTAGCCATTATATATCTCCTTAATGGGATAGTTTGCAGGTTGTGCTAAATTTTATGGTAAGGATATGATTCTTTTCCTCTCTATCATTAGGTGAGGGCTTTTGATAGTCGTTTGTGGGCGAGGTATCCGCTGTGTACAGCTTATCTTTTTTTAGAGAATTTGTGGCAAAGTCCCTTCCAATGCCAGTATAATTCCATAAAAAGAGGATGTGCCTGTTCATAAAAGTTCTCGTTTCCGTGGAATGGGATCTGCTTGGAACGCCTGCCACAATACAGAGCATATCGGAAATGCTTCAGCATAAAGCGGTCGTGAGGGGTTGATGAGGAATCATATTTTTGTCGCAAAAGACCCCAATAGGTTATAATATGGTCGAAGTAGTATTGTGTTTGCCAGCGGTAGGCCTTTTGAAGCTTGCGGGAGTGTAGAAACTTTAATCTTTCACGGAAGGCATCGAGAATTACCAAGCGTTTTTCGGACCAGCCTGTTCCGGTAATGCTGCGAGGATTCCGAAAATAATAGTACAAGGGTGAATCAATATACGCAACCTTTTCGGTGGTAAACAGCACCTTGTGGGTTGTGAATTCGTCCTCATGGATTAGCCCCCGAGGAAAACGAACCTTGGCATAGAGGTCTTTACGGTATAGCTTTCCCCAAATCAGAATGAAATTTGTGTTAAGGGAAATAAAGAAGTCCTCCGTATCCCATACCTGAGAAGGGCAGATAGGTGGGGATTCCGGGATTTCACCGGAGGTACGGACATAACTGCAAATGCTAATGGGAAGATTCGATTCAGTGGCAGCTTGGAATAATGTTTCTAAATACTTAGGGTGTACATAGTCGTCGCTGTCTATAAAGGCGAGCCACTGGCTGTCACTATGAGTGAGAGCCCATTCCAGTCCTGTGTTTCTGGCACCGGAAACTCCCTGGTATTGTTGGTGGAGAACATGGATGTTCTCATACTTTTTTGCGTATTCGTCGCATATGCGGCCGGAGCTGTCTGTGCTGCCGTCATCTACCAGAATCACATCATAGGAGGTGAAGGTCTGTGCTAAAATGCTGTCGATGCAGCGATGCAAATAATTTTCCACATTATATACGGGGATAATGATACTAATGAGCATGGTTCCTTCTTTCTGCGTCCGAAAGACGCGTTGGATGGGTTATTTATTGCGGCGGGCACAGAGGATTTTTCGGGTTTTGCAGAGAATACCTTTATTTTGCCAGTAACAATATACGATCCATGGATATGCAATTTCAAAAACTTGAGGATGTGTTTTAATAGTTGGGGTTGAGGTTAATGCATATTTTCTGAGGGCATGGCGTGTATCTTTCTTAACCATTGACAGATGCTTTCGTTTGGTTTTTCTGTCTTGATAGGGATGATTTTTGATATTATGGTTGGTAGCTATCAGATCACGAAGATAGAACTGATAGACGAATTCATATGCTGAGAGATACCCATTAGCGGAAAGGAATTCTAATTGCAGTTTTCGTGCTTCTAATAGGGCGAAATGGGCAGGAGTCCAACCGGATTTGGTGATGCCGTTATCATTGATATAATAAAAATATAAAGGGGCATCGACTACAGCAATCTCGTCTATTGAAAATAGAAGTCTAAAAATAACAAACTCATCTTCATGGAGTTTACCTAAGGGGAATCTAACAGAGTCAAACAGTTCCTTTCGGTACAGCTTTCCGCAAGCAATGGTATTTATTGCAGGATGGACTGTATAAAATTCTTCTGGGGGAAATAAGATCGGTTGCGGAATAGCTGTTATAGAAGGTGTTGCCCCGGAGGTGCGTATAAACTTGCAAGTGCTTATGGACATACCTGTATTCCTTGTAGCATTGTGTAAGGCAGATAGATACTGAGGATGGAGCCAGTCATCGCTATCGACAAAAGTGATCCAATGACTCCTATTATTTTTGAACACTCGATCCAGACCTGCATTCCGAGCTGCAGACAGACCACGATTATCCTGATGAATAACCTGAACTCGAGAATCTATCCGAGCATACTCATCACAAATAGAACCGCAGTTGTCGGGGCTACCGTCATTTACAAGAATCAACTCAAAATCCCGATAGCTTTGGTCTAAGATGCTGTCTATGCAGCGGCGGAGATATAATTCCACATTGTATATCGGGACAATTATGCTGATTTCTGACATGATAAAAGCAAGCCCCTTTCTTGTAAATGCTATAGGATTTTGCGATAAATCGCTTCTACTTTGGCTACCATGGAACGACCTTCAAAGTAGGAGCAATGTTGAATAGCAGCAGTCTTCATATGTGAGAGAAGTTCTCGGTTAGACAGAACTTTTTCAATACCGGCAGATAAATCATCGTTACTGCTGCTTGTAAGGATGCCGCAAGGGGAATCCTGAAATAACTCTCCGACGGATGGAATGGATGATACAACCGGAATTCCCAGTGAAAGTGCTTCCGCAGCCACTACAGGGAGCCCCTCAGTATAAGATGAGCAAACCAGGAAATCAGCGGCTTTCATATATGGATAGGGATTAGCCGTGTAGCCTGTAAAATGAACGCTGTTCTGTGTTCCGCATCCCCATACAATGGTTTGCAGATGCTCTTTTTCAGGCCCATCGCCAACAATGATCAAGCTGTGGGGAAGTCCCTTGTCAAGAAGATGCTTATGGATAAAGATAAGACGGTCAAAGCCCTTCTCGGGAGCAAGTCGCCCTACTGCACACATAATAGGTGGATGTAAAGCAGGAAGGGACACATTGACATTTGAGAGCGTATTTACTGTTGCACTATTAAGGGGATTTATAACGGCAGACACAGAATCGCTGATACCGGTAAAAGCAACAAAGGATTTACGGACTTCTTCAGAAACACAAATAATGTGATCGAATTTATGCAAACGATCACCAAAACATTCCATATTATACGCTACAGATGGGTTTGTATTGCAATCACCGTGTACATATAATATAGATTTGGAGTTTTGGGAAAAACAGATATCTCTCATTTGCCAAACGGCATAGGACACAATGATATCAAAGGGCTCTGAAAAGCAGATATCAATCAGATTCTTTCCGTTATTTTTCTTTGCTTTTTGAATTTGTTTCCGCTTATACCAGTTTCGGATTTTAATCAAAGGATTTCGGCTTTTTATCTGACAGGAATGATCAAAAACGACCTTTATTCCTGCATTTATAAACTTTTGCTCCCATTCGCCACCTTCGATCATTGGCATTACGGTAACATCAAAAGAATTTTTATCAAGCAGAGTAATCAAGTCGAACAGGGCTTGCTCTGCACCACCACAGACTAATTTGTGGTGGATAAACAGAATCCGTATCATGAAAAATAAACCTCCAACAATTGTATCGCAGTTGGCAGAAGGGATAGAAGGCCCGAAGACATTATTTAGATCTTTTTATAAATTTCTTTAATTTAGCATATCTGTGACTGCCCAATAGAGTGATTGCCAGCCTGTTGGGCAGATGGATCAAACGATCCATTCTTTCTGCCTGCTGTAGTTTTTTTCGTTTTTGTTTTTGGGTTTCACGCAACTGCTCTACCTCAAGCCGTTCTTCTTCCGGGCACCAACTGCCTGCATACCAATGGATGGATATGGTATCTTCGGTGATAATATCAGTGGATGCATGAAAGATTTTGGGGGAAAGACAGATGGTAGGGAGAATTCGGATTTTACCATCAATCAGTTGAAGGGAATCATTTAACAGCAAACCATGCTTTTGTAGGATTTTGGTGTTTCTCACCGGACAGGGGGTAGTATCATAGGAATGGTCCGGAAGGAGGAAAGGAATATCAGCATAATCCTGCATTAACTCTTCCAAGATCGGTGCGTTTTTGACTGCACCGAATCCTAAGCCGGTGTTAATATAGGTTCCACGCTCAAATCCAAAATAGGCATCAAAAGTCAACAGGGAGTCTAAATTTTTCAGTAATTCGACATCCGTATCTAAGTAAATGCCGCCATAGTCGTATACAACCTTTAGCCGAATCCAATCGGTCACAAATGCCCATTTCTTAGCTTCGTATGCTTGACGGACATATAGGGGGGTGGCGGAGAGATCAAAATTTTCTTCGTTCCACTCTATGATCTGATAATCGGGGCAGAATTTATTCCAGCTTCGAATACATTTTTTGGATAACTTGGGTTTGGGGTTGCCACCAAACCAACAATAGTGGATGATTTTGGGGATCATAAGCGGATGCCTCTCTTCACAGTTCGATAGACCTTCTTTACCCAGTGGGGTAGTTGATCATAATAAGCGTACAACGCTCTTTTTATACGATTCCGCCGTATTTGTTTGTATTGAAAAGCGACTATTTTGCGAGGGTTTGCAGTTTTAAGCATGGTATAAAGAGTTGCGTGTGCAGGGTAATATGTTTCGGGATGCTGAAGGGTAAATACAACATGGGGGAAACTGCAAAAAATGTTTAGAACTCTTATTTTCTCTCTTTTTTTTATAGTTGTATTGAGAAGGAATTTGTTTACGAAATACACGCAGTTCCAGCGTAGATCGTCTGTACATATGTCCTTCACGGCTTCGTAGTGGTGGGGGGAAGTATTTCGCATCTGCTCAATACAATATTCTCTGGAGGTTACGACCATTTCCACAATATTCTCTCTAAGTTTAGTGGAAAGGGATGCATCTGTGCCATATTTAATATAGTAATATCCGGTGTATTTGAGCACATTAAGGCTATGGATATATTGCAGGTAATCTGCAACGAACATTCCGTCTTCGCCCCAAGTTATGGTCGGGTGAAATCGGATCTGATTCTGTTGGATCAAGTCCAGACGAAACAACTTGCAATAGGGAGAGTACAGCAGTATTTCCTCATATAGACGAGGGAAGTCGATTTCTTCCCTTGTTGTACAGACTACCGGAGTGTACGGAGTGTTGTATAGGAAGTGATCATGATCGTCTCTGGTTTCTATACCGCAAATCGTTAGGTCGCTTGGGTGAGAAACGAGCTGAGAAACATAGTCCAAATCCAGATAGTCATCGCTATCTACAAAAAGAATATACGGACACTTAGCGTGGCTGATACCGGTGTTTCTGGCTGCAGAAACACCGGAATTCCTCTGATGAACTACAGTAATGCGGGAATCCTTTGCGGCATAACTGTCGCAGATCAAACCGCTGTTGTCAGGGCTACCATCATCGACCAAAATCAATTCAAAGTCAAGGAAGCTTTGTGCCAGAATACTGTCGATACATCTTGACAGTACATTTTCCGCTTTATATACAGGGACGATAATACTGACTTGAGGCATAATGTATTACTTCTTTCTTGAGATTGCAATAAGTAGCAGGTAATAAACAACAGGAATGAGCGGTTACTCAGCGGATTTTTGGAGGGGGCATCCGAATGAAGCCCCAATGCTTGGTATCCCATTCAATAGGCTCAGGCGTGTGGATAGAAACTTTGGAGAAGTTTAGTCCTTCTGCATAACCTACATTGATGTTTTCGCCGGTAGAATCCTTGTAGAAAAAGACATACCGTGTTCGATATTTTGCATCCATCAAGGATGAGGTATCTAACTCTAATGTAACCTCAGACCGCACCCCTTTTGGTCCGGAGTAGAAGTCATACAGCATATAGGTGGCAATAGGAACTTCCTCCAGAGATACGATCTCCACTCTCAGGCAGACCTTTTCTACTTTAAGAACATTCTCCCATCGTATTCGCAGATGCATGGTCTCGCCATAATCGAAGACATTGTTCTCTTTTTCCAAAAATTTGACATCCAATATTTTGATGGGAGGATTAACTAACCAGAAAGGACAAGGCTGCCGGGATACATCCATGTACACATCCTCATTGTAATCTGCATTTACATAGAGGGAAATTGCCTCTTCTACAGGGCCGTTAAAGATTATTTTACCCTTATCCAATACAATGCAGCGGTCACAGAGTTTACGGATGGTATTCATGTTGTGGCTAACATAGAGGACGGTACGACCTTCTTTTTTTGCAGCAGCTCGCATTTTTTCCAGACATTTTTTTTGGAATGCCACATCGCCAACAGCTAAAACCTCGTCCATAATCATAATTTCGGAGTCTAAGTGGGCGGCGACGGAGAAGGCAAGCTTGACATACATACCGCTGGAGTAACGTTTAACAGGGGTGTCGATGAATTGCCGAACCTCAGAGAATTCGATGATATCTTCCATTTTAGCATCAATTTCGGCTTTGGTCATGCCTAAGATGGCACCGTTCATGTAGACATTTTCTCTGCCGGTCATTTCACCGTTAAAGCCTGTTCCGACTTCTAACATGGAGGCAATTCTGCCATAGAGATGAATGTCCCCATCTGTGGGGCCGGTAACACGGCTGAGGAGTTTGAGCAGGGTACTTTTGCCTGCACCGTTTCGACCAATGATTCCCAGTGCTTCTCCTTTATAGATGGTTAAATCAATGCCGTTGAGAGCCATGAAGGTCTGACCTACGCACTGTTGCTCCTCGCCGATTATGGAGTTAGGGTCTTCTCTGCCGTGGATTCTTGCCCACCATGCTTCAATATCTGCACGGAGGGTTCCACCGCCGATCTGACCTAATTTATACATTTTCTTTACACCGGAGAGTTTGATTGCTATCTCCCGGTTGTTGATTTGTTCAGTCATTAGAAGTCTCCTTGTTTAGACTGTATCCATGAAGGTCTTTTCTACCCGGTTAAAGACCATGATGCCGAAGACTGTGACCAGAATGGTGATTCCCCAGGAAAGGGCCACATAGGCAGGGACAATGGTACCCTGACCCAGAACGGCGTAACGGAACATTTCAACGGGGGCTGTGACGGGGTTGACTAAGAGAATGGTCTTGAACAGACCGTCACCCATCTGGGACAGAGGATAAATGATGGGAGTAGCATACATCCACAGACTGACACCGAAGCCTACCAAGACTGTCAGGTCACGATACTTGGTGGTCATGCTGGAGATCAGGATGCCGATACCCAGGCCCATCATGCCTAAGTTCACCAGAACCAGGGGGATGAGAAGCCATGCTTCCCAGTTCGGCTGGACCTCTCCCTTGATCACATAGTAAGCAAGAGTTACAAGGACCAGGATCATCTGAATACCGAAGCGAATGACTGCGGATAATACATTGGAAATAGGGGTAGTCAAACGAGGGAAATATACCTTGCCAAATACATGGGCATTGCCGGTAAAGGTGGTTGCATTGGAATTGATACAGGAGGCAAAGAAGCTCCAGATAGCATTGCTGCACAGATACAACAAGATTTGAGGCAGACCAACGGTGCTCATGCCGGCAATGCCACCGAAGACGAAGGTATAGATAATACTGGTGAGAATAGGATTGATGAAGATCCAAGCAGGACCTAAGACGGTCTGCTTATAGGTCAGAACAAAGGTCCGCTTGGTGAACAGCCAAATGAGATCTTTGTACTGCCAGACCTCTTTCAGGTTCAGCTCGAACCACTTCCGTTTGGAGGTAATGTGGGTGTGGTAAGTAGGTTGGGTGACTTCTTTAGCCATGGGTGCGTCTCTCCTTGATCTGTTGTAGGGCTTCCTCAAAGGTGACCTTGGGGAAAACTTCTAATTTTGTCTGTCGGCTTGCATTGTAAATATGGACATCGTGTTTGTCGATGAATTTCTTAACATCCATATATGACTTGGTGGTAGTGCCTAAGTCGTGGACGACTTCGTTGGCTACATCGGTGTCGTAGCCCTCGATAAAGTAGTTCTTTACAGAGGGGTCAATGATGACCTCGCCGTTTTCTGTGATGACCTTGTCGAAGTTGTGATCTACTCCGATGAGGTAAATATGTCGGTAGCCCATGTGCATGGCAAGCTGCATACAGTCAATGGTAACGGTACCGCGCATATTGACCTGCTCGGTACAATCCAGGGAGAAACCCTCTGCCGGATCTCGTTCTCTACGGTCATTGCGGAAGAAGTAGTGGGCACCCTTTACCTTACTGTTATGGTAATACTTGTCCTGGAGTGGAATAAACTTCTCGGATCCCGTCAGCTTGTTAACATCCTCCAGAACATCCCGGATCAGAACATGGTCGGAGTTGACATAGTAGGTAGGCCGCCATGGAGTTAAGGGGAAGATCTTAAAAATCCGATTTACCGCAAAGGTGGCGATCCCCTCCTTGTGGAGGGCGGTGAGATCCTCTGCGGTCAAGCTGGGACCGTTGCCAATGATAAAGCAGCTCTCTCCCATATGGGTGTTGTGTATTTTTTTCATATATCGCCCATGACGGGTAGAAGGAAAGTGCTTGAGTATGAAATTCTGTGTGTGGGCCTGCATCGATAAAAAAGGATGAATCATAATTATCTCCTTTTGATAAGACAAATGAGTCCGTGAACAATCTTGCTGAGCCAAATAAAGGGAATAGGAGCACCAATGTATTGTGCGATTTGCTTGCAGGCAAGATGGTGGCTGTGATCACAGTAGAAGGAATAGTACAGTTTTAACCGACCTTTGAGAGAGATGCCGGTAAAGTCTGCCTTCTCTCGGAGCCAGAGCCCGTGTCCCTGAGGATTGTTCAAAAACAGTGTGTTTCCGGCTTGGGTCAAACCGTCGGGTTTGTATTCATAGATACAAATGATGTCGTTATAGAATCTTGCCAGGTAGCCGTCCTTTGCCATACGGTTCCAGGAGCTTGCCTCGGTTATGAACTTCTCACCGGGAAATTCCGGGTAAGGATAGGCTTTCTGCACCTCTGTATAGAACGCAAAGGCACGCTCGCCGTCTACGGAGGGGGTGCCGTAGTCCGGATACCTTGCCAGGAGAGAGGCGTCAAAATAGGGGGCGGGGAGAGGGGTGTTAGGTGTTTCGGTAGGGGAAGCACCTAAGTTGCCTACGACTCCGCAGAATTTCTTGTCTTTGGGCAGGGATGCTTCCCATGCAGAGATCTTCTCGAGGGCATCGTCTGCCAAATAGTCGTCGCTGTCTACGTTGTAAAACAGCAAACCCTTTGCAAGCTGTACGCCGTAATTGATGGCACGGCACTTGCCTCCGTTTTCCTTCTTATAATAACGGATGGGAAAGCTGTTTTTTTCTGTTTCCCATTTGCGGAACAGTTCTTCGGTTCCGTCGGTGGAGCCATCATCTACGACTAACCATTCAAAATCCTGAAAGCTCTGTCGTTGCAGGGATCTGTATAGAGTCTCGATGATATAGGCTCGGTTATATGTGGGGGTAAAAACCGTGATTTTCATATCATTCTATTTCCTAACAACATATCCAAATGTATCTTTTAACTCCGCACGAATGGGCTCCCAGTCTTCCTTTGAAAGATTCCTAAACTCTTGCCAAGGGCGGGTGTAGGTTGGATGTGATGCAATCTGTTTGTAGTGCTGATCCCGGAAGTCGTCGATTGACTTAATGAATCGGGCCGGATTCCCAGCGTAAACACTTCCGGAAGGAACATCCCCAACAACCACACTCCCGGCACCGATTACAACATTATCTCCTATTCTTGTGTTACAGAGGATGGTAGTACCTTGGCCAATAAATACGTGGTCGCCGATGGTGACAGTGCCTATTTTGCAGACACCGGGGCAGATATATCCCATACTGACATCGTGAGCGAGAATCTTTACGTTTGTAGAAATGGTAACATAGTTCCCTACGGTGATCAATCCGGGATATATAGAATCGAAACAATATGGAGAGAAAATATCAACATGGGTTCCAAGTCTTAAACCACGCTGTTGCAGAGACTCTATTTCTGCATTGCTGTTATTTTTGAAAAGCCTTTTTACTGCACGCTTAATACGATGTAGAATGGACATAAAATCACCTCTAAAGAATATTGGAATTAATCTCTACGATAGATGTCTCTGGTATAGACCTTATGGGAGCAGTCCTCTAACTCATCGGTAAAACGATTGGCGATGATGACGGAACATGTGGACTTAAATTGCTCCAAATCATGGATCACACGGTCTCCCAGGAAGGAATCCTCCTTTAAGGTGGGCTCGTAAATGACCACTTCCACACCGTGCTTCTTGATCCGCTTTAGGACGCCCTGGATGGAGGACTGGCGGAAGTTATCGGATCCGGCTTTCATGGTTAAGCGATACACACCTACGATGGGCTTTTCCTCATGTGGGGTGCGATCATAATATCCTGCCTTTCGCAGAACTCTTTCCGCAATGAAGTCCTTACGAGTGCGGTTGGCATCTACAATGGCACCGATAATATTCTCCGGCACATCACGGAAATTGGCGAGGAGCTGCTTGGTATCCTTGGGGAGGCAGTAACCGCCGTAGCCGAAGGAGGGATTATTATAGTGCATACCGATCCGGGGATCTAAGCACACACCTTCGATAATTTGGGCGGTGTTCAGCTCTCGCATCTCCGCATAGGTGTCCAATTCATTAAAGAAGCTGACACGAAGGGCAAGGTAGGTGTTGGCGAAAAGCTTTACAGCCTCTGCCTCTGTAGATTGTATAAACAGGGTGGGGATATCTTCCTTAATGGCACCCTGCTGCAAGAGCCCTGCAAAGATATGGGCGGACTCCTCCATCTTAGGATCGTTGTCCGGCATACCTACAATAATACGAGAGGGGTACAGGTTGTCGTACAATGCACGACCTTCCCTAAGAAATTCCGGACTGAACAGGATGCGGTTGGTGCTGTAGCGAGCACGGAGCCCCTTGGTGTAGCCTACGGGAACAGTAGACTTGACGATGATCACGCAGTGGTCGTTTAAAGCAAGGACCTGCTCGATGACAGACTCTACAGAGGAAGTGTCAAAATAATTGGTCTCTGTATCGTAGTTGGTAGGGGTAGCAATGACTACAAAATCCGCATCTGTGTAGGCGGAGGCTCCATCGGTAGTTGCAGTGAGATTTAGAGGCTTTTCAGCCAAATATTCGGAAATCTCCCGATCCACAATAGGGGATTTCTTGCTGTTGATCAGCGCTACCTTTTCAGAGAGCAGATCCACGGC
Organism: Faecousia sp.; assembly: GCA_045644345.1. Taxonomy (GTDB): domain Bacteria; phylum Bacillota; class Clostridia; order Oscillospirales; family Oscillospiraceae; genus JAZOXB01. Next base: position 29,987 of record JAZRGR010000299.1, read on the forward strand.
AACGACAGTATTGTGTTGGGATAAAAGTATGGCGTTGGATAAGCCAACATAGCCGGTTCCGGCAATGGCTATTTTCATGGGGTACTCCTTTAAGGTTTATAATCCTATTTTCAAGATGTTTCGCAGTCGACAGGTGCCTTTGAAGCTTAGCTTGCTAAGAAGGAACCAAATGCGGTAAATGAATGATATATCGCTATGGAAAACAGTTTTACGGGAGATGGATGAGAGAACCTTCTTCAAATAAGAAAATGCTTCTTTTTGCTCGGTTTTGCTTAGGTGCCTCAGGGACATTTGTCCATGATATAAGCCGGTGGCCCAAAGGTTGGCAGTGGCCTGAGGTAGCAACGCAGGGAATTTATCTGCCATAAATGTTCTGCGGAGATCCTTGGCTTCGATGGCTTGCAACCGCCGCAAGGAATAAGAGATATGCATCACGGATCCGGGCTGCTGCAGGTAAGCGTATAAATTAAGATTGGAATGCACCAATGTTTTGGCATTGGACAGAACTTGATAGGTCCAGTATTCGTCGTCAATTAACTTCCCTGTAGGAAAAGGAATGGATTGTACTGTATGGCGGCGATAAAGCTTATTAACCGGAGTTTGGCAAAAAGAATGGTTTGCAATATGCTTTCTTAGGGCATCTGTAGTATTACATTTTGCTACAGTGAAGGGAGCTGTAGTAGAAGGGAAGTCGGCGTTCAGACGATCCGTAGGGAACAACTCGCATTCGGCAATATCCACGTCATTTGACATGAGAGACATTAGATGCTCATACATTTGGGGAGCCAAATAGTCATCGCTGTCTACAAAGGCAACTATATTTCCTGTTGCAACGTCCATGCCTACATTTCGGGCAGCACCGGCTCCTGCATTCTTTTGATGGATCACTCGAATTCGGGGGTCCTTTTGTGCCCATGCATCGCACATCTCAGGGCAGCGGTCAGGGGAGCCGTCATCTACCAGAATAATTTCCAAATTTTTATAGGTTTGGTCCGCAATGGACTGCACGCAGCGATCCAGATAGGGCTCAACTTTATATACAGGGACAATGACACTAATCAGATCCAAATCAGACACCGCCTTTATTTAACTTCTTATTTACTTGATTTCATACAGCTTGTCGTAGCCCTTTGCCTTTGCATAAAGGGCATGGATAAATGTGTAGCTTCCGGGCCATAGACATGCCCAATATGCCATGATACGGAATTTTTTGTGAATGGGAAGTTTTTGGCGAACAGCGGAGCGCAACTCCTTCCGCGCTTGCTTCCGAATGGGGCGAATCAAGGAGGGATCCGCTTTTTTGGATCGAGTAGAAAGGGCGACCAACTGTCGTACGTAAATATTGCAAGCGACAGGGTATATTTCCGGGAAATTTATGCTGTGTTCCTTAATTTGCCTTCGTACAGTGACAGGGTCAATGAGGTGATGAGCGTTAAGGTTGGAGTTTGCCGCAGAGCCTGCTCGTACCATATATTGATAGAGACAGGAATCTTGGAAAACACTTTTTTGAGCATAGAGGAAGAGGTAATAATTCATTAGCAGATCTTCGTTGATGCGTATGGAACTGTCCATTATAGAATCTTCTATTAAGGATAGAAGAAGACTCTTTTTATAGAGCTTATTCCACAGACCCGGTTCAATGTGGGCTCCATTTAACAGTTCTACTACAGCTTCATCCCTGCTGTGTTCCACAAGAACTTCTGTTCCATGGTAGGGAACGGTGCGGCTGGGGAACACCATGTTGTAACCACAGTGGGAAATATCTGCATCATAAGTCAGTGCATTTTTAAGAAGAATAGCATACATATTAGGATCCAAAAGGTCATCACCATCTACAAAGCCGATCCATTGACCTTTAGCGGCTCGGACACCGGTTAAACGGGCTTGGGTGACACCGCCGTTTTCCTTATGAATGGTTTTTACGCGAGGATCCAAGGCGGCGTAATGTTCCATTACCTTAGCTGTGTCATCTTTGGAGCCGTCATTTACAATGATGAGCTCGATATTCTTATGAGTTTGGGCAAGGACGCTTTCTATGGTAGCCGTTAGTGTCTGTTCCGCATTGTATGCAGGAATGACAATAGAAATAAGTGTTTGCATATAAGAGATATTGTTCATAGATTATCAATCCCTCTTTTTTTGAGCTTAGTTCGGATCCAGAAAAATACAGGCTTGATAATTTTGGTTTTATTAAAAAATCGTTGCAAAGGGGACTGCCAAGAACTTGTGTAGTGGTGTATTTCATACTGCCAGATGTTCCATATGATCAGAATATTGTCCCCAACGATTTGATCCTCTCTCTTTTCTTTATTTCCGTAAAAATCAGGGAATTCCCTCTTAAATATAGGGGTTTCCTGACGAGTACTGACAACAAAGGGGGCTTTGGCCGGAAGGTTCATGTAGTGGTCAAGAAGGGTTTTGATAAAAGGATTATGCTTCTCAGCACCAAAACCTAAGCCGGTTCCGATTTCAGTCTGGGTTGCGTATCCGAAGAAGGCACTGTATTCCAGATACTCATCAATAGGCTTGATCAATTCTGCATCTGCATCCATATAGACGCCGCCGTATTCATAGACCAACTGAAAGCGAATTGGATCAGTAACAAATCCCCATCGTTTTTGCTTGTAGGCTCTTGCAGAGTAGGAGCAGAAATTTACATCAAAGTTATCTTCGTTCCATTCGATGATTTCCCATCCCGGACAGTACTTTTTCCAGGACTCAATGCATTTCAGAATGAGTTCAGGCTTAGGATTTCGGCCGAACCAGCAGTAGTGAATGATTTTTGGAATGCTCATATAAAGACCTCCATAAGAAAATGAGAGCGACAAGCCCTATGTGGAAAGGTTAAGATTATTCGAGAAAAGTAGATATCTTGTTGGTTAGCTTGCTGCATAGCAAGTGGATAAGCTGGCTGTTTTCAAGAGGAAAAAAGAGCAATGTACGGATCTTGTCTATCAAAAGGCAAATAATGAAAATAGCTACACAGGAGCAAAATTGAATGAGAGGGAAGAGAGGGCTTGTGGTATAATTTACGAGAGGAATATAGGCCCAAAGACGATGGAAAATATCTGGGTGGTTATGGATCAGATAAACTCCATAAGTGAGGGGAGAGACAAACATAATAATTGACTTGGTGCGTTTGCTACTAATGCTCCGTATATTCAAGAAAATCGAGAAGAACAATAGTGTAGCAATATATACAGGTATGGAATTGTAAGAGAGCCAACTCAAAACGGTTGTCCGAATATATGGGATGTTGATGATTTCGGAAGTAAAAAGCGCCATGGTCATAAGCAGTGGAATACTCACCAAAAGAATTATACGAATAAGCAATTTGTTATTTGGCTTGTAGTAAAGTCTAATCCATGATCCTGCGAAATACAGCACAAGAAACCAAGAAAGGCTGTACCCGTCACCGGATGCGGCACCTTCAATCCGGGGACCAAATGACGACCATACACTCATGTACACGAAGAGGACAACATTAAGAACCGCGTGTTTTTTGCGGTCGAGGCATGCTATAAACTTGTTTAGAAAAGGAGAAAGCAGGTACATTGCAAAATAGATGGAAATAAACCAGTATCGACCGGTAAAAATAGGGAAAAAGCAAGACAGCAACGAGGTTATAGAGAAGGGGATGACCCCACATGCCATGAAGATAGATTTAAAAAGAATGGTGTAAAAAACTGTCTGAAGCCATAAACATAATAGTTTGTGGAGATTAAAACGAGAACGAACCAGGAAATACCCGCTAAGAAGAACATAACAGTTTACACAAATGTGAGAGAAAGCATATACCGTATAGATATACGACTTTGTAGCAGACCAGGGCTGGTGCAAGATAATATCCAAAATTCCACTATGTGTAATAGAATGAATCAGAACAATCAGGAACATGGCAATAATACGCAATAGGTCCAAATTGCAGTTTCGCGAGAATTTCTTGGCGTTCATAGTTATCTCCTTCTGATGTTCCTTAGTCTATAATAGAATGGAGCTATAAATTCTTTAATACGAATTTTAACCATTTTTAGGCGGGATGTTTCTTTGATTTGACTGCCGATACAATCATTGATGATGGATATAAGGTCTTTCGCCAAGGCATAATATACAGGCTTAATATAGTGGTTGTAGTGGTCGTAGAAGCTGCTCTGGTCTACCAGATATTTGTTTACATCCAACAGACGAATCCCATCAACCTCTTGGGACAGCTTGCGGATGGAAGTGTTCATTTTTTTGTGAACCAAATAACGATCCTCGTAGGCAGGGAAAGTGTTCTTTTCGTAGTGAAGCTCGCCACCTAACATGATTACAAGGGTGCAGTCTTTAGAAAGATGCTTGCGAATGTAGCGGAGATTTTCTACAACCTGTTCCGGGGTGTTTCGTCCTACAAATTCATAATTTTCTGCGAATTTCTCTAATATTTCGGTTGTAAAGTCAAAATTGTTGACGCTATATTTTTTAGAAATCAGTCCATCCCAGCTTGCAGGATCGGTAATGGGGTGCAGATACTCCAAAAATGCGAATTGCTCCCCGGTGGTTTTTCTGCGGTAGACACCTAAGTTGGCGTCGGTAAGAATACTGATAACCGCAACCTTGTAATTACCCTCGAAAAGATTGGGATTATAGATGTCCGGGGCAGTAAAGGGGACCTCTCGGATCACCCGATCTTTTTGCTCATGGTTAAGCCGCAGAGATTCTACAATGTGGGTGGTATGACCTGTAGATTCTACATGGACACCATTTTCGGCAGTATGAGTAAAGTCTGCTTCAATAAGCTCGGGGTTTGCAATATAGGGGAAGATTTGGAACAGATCACAGGGTCCTTTGATTAAAACCTGCTTTCCTGTTAAACCTTTGATTTCTGCCTTTTGAGCAGAGGTGGAGCTGACAGATTGGTTGATCCATTTGGGAAGCTCCGTGGAGGACAGGTCACTGATTACCTCTCCTACAATCTCCAAGTCAGGGCGATGAAGGAAATTGTATACATACTGTTCAATTCCCATGCCCAAGGTGCGGCAGGAAAAGGTGAAGTGGAGGAGCTTGTTTTCTTTTACAGCGTAGAAGCCTACAATGCCGTAATCTCCAAACTTGTCTTGAACGGAAACATAGGCTGCCTCTACAGCGGAGTCCTCAAGGAGCACAGACAATTCCTCTTGGGAACTTCGCACCTTGGTAAAGTTTAGCTGATTGGAACGGAGAAGGAGATCGTGGATGCGGGGAAGCTGAGAAGTACAGTCCTTGCCTATGGTAAGTTGGATATTGCTCTCCATGAGGAAGTCTTCGTTAGAGGAATAGGTGCTGCGACTGATTCGCTTTTCTTCCAGAACCCGATATTGCTTCAGCCGCTTATGCTCCCGATCTTTTTTGGGAGCTTTAGCAACATCTGCTATGAGAGAGGGGATTTCCTCCGGGGCTGCTACCATGATCTCCGGGCAGAAATAACGAACCTCCTCTCGATTGGAGGGGTTATCATCTATAAACAGAACATTGGCAGAACGGAGTTGCATATCCTGAATCAAATCTTTTATTCGTTGACCCTTGCTTTCCCAATTGACAGAAGGAAACACGAAATACTTGAGCAGATCCTGTTTGTCCAATTCTACTCGAACAGGATCCCAGTCGTTCTTACTGCATATGGAGTTGACAATTCCTGCATCCGTGAGCTGCAACAGGAGATCACGATGGGATTGGGGGATCTTTGCACCGCCTTCGGTTAAGGTGCCGGACCAGAAAGTTTCATCCAAATCCCATATGACTAATTTGATTTTTTCAAATTGATACATAGTGCCTCCTGTAGGTTGTTTATTATAAGGAAAGGAGCATAGATTCAACAGCTTGGACAGTTTCCTCTGTGCTGAAGTGTTTTCCCCGGAGGGAAGCCTGCTCAGCGTAGTATTGCAACCGGGATGGATTGTCCAGAAGTGTGCGGATGCCGTCGTATAGGGCATCCTCAGAGTTTTCGGTTACGATACCGTATTCGTTGTGTTCTCCCAGCAACTCCTTCATGCCGGAGACCTCTACGGTACAGACAGGAGTGCCCACGATCAGTGCTTCTGTTGCGGCGGTGGAGAAGCCCTCGGCATGGCTGGCACAAACAAACAGGTCAGAATTTCTGACATATTTAAAGGGATTTGCTTGATAGCCTAACATAGTAATATGTTCTTCAAGATTGTTAGCAGAAATGTAATTTTTAAGCACTTTTTCCAAGGGGCCGATTCCCAAAATATATAGATGAACGGCATACCCTTCTTTTACCAAACGGTTTATGATTCGTAAAAGCCGGTCGTAGCCCTTAACCGGTCTTAACATACCTACAGCGATTAGGTTTGTACCGTCTTTATGCATATTGATATCCGACGTTTCAAAACTCTTTTTTATAATCTTATCAGACTCGATGGTGTTGTATAGGACGGTGTGTGGTGCAGTGAAGCCTAAAATACGGCAAAAATCCTTCTGAACTCCGTCGGCAACCATTACAGTTTTGTGAAAACGGTGATAACAACTGTGGGCTTCCTTCCGGCTGCGGAAAGAAGCAGCTAAATTCTTATAAGTGTGTTGCTCGCCGTGGATCCAGGATACGAGTTTTGTGTTAGCACTGTTACATCCGCTCACGATCCTTGCAGAGATTCCTTCTAAATAAGACACGACGATGTCATACTGTTCCCGTACACAATATCTGTATAGACTCTTGGGAGAGAATAGCTTGAAGAATATCCGATTCCCTCGGATCGGTTTCCTAAAAACCGCACGGTAATGAATGTGGGGGGCGAAGGATCCCTCGTTTACCCCACCACCAAACAATGCGACAACACTAATGTCAAACTTAATTGGATCTAAGTTGTTGACAAGATTTAAAAGGACTCTTTGGGCGCCGCCTTCTTCCATATCATGAATGACGAACAAAATTCTCTTCATTCCGTATGCTCCTTCCTTTTGTGGAAAGTCAAACGCGATTTTTCTTCAGCTTTCGTCTATGAAGCCTTACATAAATACATGACGGAAGTAACCCGACGAAGATCGGTCTAAGGGCGAGGAGATAGTATTTAGGGGACATGCGGAAATGCTTTGCGACGAGGTAACCCACGTAAGCACCGTTAATTCTGTATTTAAATTTTCTCTTAGCGTATCCATCTCTGTCATCACGATAGGAATATAAAACCTGTGGGATATTGCGCCCCTTATAGCCTGCCGCGTAAATCTTATACCACAGATGCTTGTCCTCTACGCGCATAAGCCGTTTGCCCTCAGAGTAACCTCCAACCTTATCGAAGACACTCTTGCGAATCAGACTTGCAGAGTGGCTGAATGCGGTACCGCGGATGATGTCCTTCGGCTCCGGCTCCTCGGAATTGATTATGTGAGACCAAATCCCATTGTCGTCATAGACCTCAAGGAATGCACTGACTAATGCATATTGGGGGTTCTGTTCCAAGAACTCAAGTTCCGTCTCGAAACGATTGGGAAGAGAACGGTCATCACCATCTTGACGAGCAATGTATTTACCTCTTGCAACAGACAGACAACGGTTGAGGGTATAATTTAGACCCATGTTCTTTTCGTTTACAAGGAGCACGATTTTGTCGGGATACCGTGCTTGGTAGGACTTTGCTACGGACAATGTCTCATCAGAAGAGCCGTCTTCACACAATATCAGCTCGAAATCCTGATAGGTTTGGGACAGAATGGAATCAATGGCTTCCGGTACGGTTTTGGCACAATTATATATGCCCATAATGACACTAATAACCGGTGAAGATGTACTCATATAGTTCCTCCAATAATGAATATGGTATCATGAGATTATGAAATGATCAATGATATGCGCTTCTACAAACTGAGAGTATCTGTAATGCCTACGATGTCCCTTTGATCCAAGTCCGCAGAAAAGGTGAACGAAACCTGATTTGCACTTTCCTGGGAAATCCGGAAACCAATACTCGACAGAGTATTGCGCAATAGAGTGTTTTTAGGAGTCTTAATTACGGAAAAGATTCCCTTATTGCAGCCCTCATGGAGAAGAAGGTGGGAAAATAATGCACTTTCGACAAACTTGCCTGCTACACGGCAGGACATGGCAAATTCGGTGAAAACAAGAGCATTGCCCTCAAGCTTATACTGACCGAAGCCTACGATGCCGTATTCACCGAAGTCATCACCGCAGGACAGGGCAAAGACCTTGTGGTCGGGGCGGCCAAGGACGGAATCGAATTCCTCGGGGGTGTATTTCTTGCCGGACATGTTGAGCTGATTGGTGCGAACCACCAATTCATAGCAACGAAGCTTTTCGGTATCGGTTTTAGGTACAAAGACAGTGGCTTTCAGATGGCATTTCTTCAAGAATTCCACCGTGTCTGTGTTATCGGAATTGCGGAGCAGATTTCGCTGTTCCTCGGCACGGTACATCTGACGGCGGTTTTTGCTTTCCTCCGTAACGGGAGCAGAGAATTCCGACAAGGACAGAATTCCGTCCGGTTTTGCGGAATCGTAGACCCGCACCTGAGGCAGGGCAGAACGAACCTGCTCTCGTTCAAAGACAGAATCATCCATGAGAGCCAGGCTGTCAATGCCGATGTTCAGACTCTTGGCAATGTCCTTCATGGAAGTGCTCTTGGCATTCCAGTGGATCTGGGGATAGAGGAAATACTCTGCCACTCCCAATTGTTCCAGAATGGGATAAGCATTGTCATAGTCGTTCTTGCTTGCCACGGATTGAATGATCCCTCGAGCGTCCAGCGCTTTGATCAGATCTAAGATGCCGGGTCTAAGCTGCAGAGTCTTGGGATCGTCGGTCTCGATGAGGATGCCGTCCCAGAGAGTGCCGTCCAGATCCCAAACCACGCATTTGACAGTGGGGGCAGGCTTTTCTGCTTCGACAGGGGAGCCCTGCACAAAGTCGCACCACAGGATGTCCAGCTCTGCATCCAGATCATTCTCCGGGTACAGCTTGATCCTGCGGTTAGGGGTGTCACACTCGGCACTGAGGGCAGTGATGATTTGAAGATTTTCACCCGGCTGTATATGGATGGAGGTCTTAAAGACGGAAGTATGGTCATTGAAAAGCTCCAGGATCAGACGGAAAGGAGCCGGATGATGGCTGTAGCCGTGGAACAGGAAGGCATCTGCATGATTGTTGTCTCCTTCTAAGCTGCGAAGCTTACGCCTGCGGAGAAATTCTACAGTCCGGATGCCGTTCCAACGGAGAGAACGGGGGAGCTTGCTGCCATTGAGCTTATAGAGTAGCTTGCCCTGCCTTTCGGTCTTGACATGGAGTGTGGCATAGTCGGCCTCTGTAAGCATAGCAGGGAACAGGAGGGTCATCATATTGCCCCACTTGCGGAACTTGACACGGACGCCCTGACCACAGCAAGCCCTCTTGTGAGGGAAGGTCAAAAGACCGTTCTCAAAACGCTTGCACCGTCCGTCACTGCGCTCTGCGTAATGGAGACAGTTGCCAAAGCAAGCAGGGGCGGCACATTCCAAACAGTGCTCCTCCCACATAGTGGGACGGACGGCGGTAATGGAGAACCGATCACGGATATGCAGTTGAAATTCCGGGACAGGCTTCTGCCCCGTGGGATCGGCATAATAAAACTGATACATATGGGTTCCTCATGGATGGAGCACTTCTTCGGCAAGCTCGCCCATGTGTAGGCTCCGCATGCCGTATTGTGCCCGTAGTTTTTCGTAATAAGAGAAAATATCTTCTAATTGTCGGAGATGGTATTCTGTATTGACACCTATATTATGGGGATGCCACCAAAGGTGGAAGCACAGGTCGTGCTTAGCGGCGTATAGCATGGATCTCTTGATCCGTCTGACTTTTAGAGGTTCTAAGAAACCTACAAAGCGAGGCTTATACATACGGGAGCCTACAATGTTGATGATCCCGTCCTCGTTTTTAGGAGTAAAGCACCCGTGGCCCGTAAGGGGCAGGTACACATCAGCCAGGCGCAGGGCTCGCATAAGGGGGCGGAATTTGACCCGCTCATGGATCCAGTCGTTTTCTTCGTCCCGATAAGAGCGGAAACCTAAGTCCCGAAGGACCTGTGTATAGGCAGGCTCTGACTGATTGCGTGGCAGAACCACACTCTTGAGATCATAGCCTCGGTCTGCGGCAATGGCTTTGGAAGCAATCATGTCCTCGCGGAATTGGTCTGTTGTCTGCCCCCTCTCCCGACAGTAGAAATGGCAGAAGGTATGACTGGCGATCTCCTGCCCGGGAGTGCCTGCGATCATGGCAGGGAGCTCCGGAGCAAAGAACATGGGGTCCCCCTCACGGAGGGAGGGGAGAAAACTGTAAGGGGAAAGCACCCCGTTTTCGTAGGTGGGGAGCTGTGCCGGAATGTAGGGAACCAGCTCCTCAGGGGAGTTGGCAAACAGCATACCCACAGTTGCCCAAGTAGCATGGAGTCCATGATCCCGGAACAGCTTTAGCATACGGGGGATGGCAGAACGGGCACCTATAATGTGGTCGCCGTAGGACTCGGGGGTGCAATGGTCGTGTGACCCCCATAAGAGCTCGAAATCCAGAGAGAGAACAAGGGTTCCGGACATGAGAAATTCTCCTTATACTGAGTTTACATATAGGAATAGCAATAGAACAGGATGTAGGCAATACACATGGCGATGGTTATAAACAGACGGGAATTCTTTGGGAAGCAGTGACGGAGCTCCCAGGGGAGAAGAATGTAGTTATACAGACTCATATAAATGGGAAGACGACCAATGAACATACCGCTGGTAAACATGGATACGATATAAACAGCCGTAGAGATAATGGACATATTTACGCAAATGTTGATCAGCGGATTGTCGGCTTCGTCAAAAACTCGTTTGTAGAGCAGAGATATGATAGTGGGAACGGAGTAGACCAATACGCGAAGGGTGTTGGTGCCGTCGTCATTGCCGCTTGTCCAGTCGGAAACAACATTTTCGTACTGGGTCTCCTGCAATGCATTGTCCAGGAAGGAGGTGAATTCGTTGACAAAAACGACTACCAGGATGGTTCCCAGTATGATTAGCAGGGACTTCTTGTTCCATGCCTTGCCCTGTACGATGAAGACTACGGGGACCAGCAATAAGGCACTCCGGTGCATCAGGGAGCCCAACAGGATGATCGCAATGGCAGGGACGTATTTCTTCTTAACAATAAAGGGTAAGGCGGTAAAGGTGATGGCGGCTGCTAAAAACTGACGGGTTCCGTTAAACATCCACTGGATATAGTCCGTAGAGACTACAAACAGGAATAGGCTGATCCAGAAGCTCCGGGAATACTTGCGGTAGATCAGCCCTATGCATAGAAACTGTATGGCAGCCATAATGGCGAAATAAACCCGATAATCATGAGTGATCAGACATTTGACAACGGCGGTAAATCCAAAGAAAAATTGGTCCTTTCGTTGGCTCTGTGCATAGGAAACGACCTCGGACAAGGACGTAGGAGCGTACCCGAAATACTCATAATATGCACCGGTGTCACCGAAGTAGATGCTACGGGTGGAACACCAATAAAGTAAGGGACCGATTAGAATCAAAACAGCGGGGATGCTCCAGCGCTCCCGTTTGTTACCTAAAACCTTGATGTGCCTTCGGGTGGAGAGCTTGGAAACCAGGAGTCCGCCGACACACACCCAAAGTAAATATTTTAATGCAATATCTAAGGACATAATGATCTCCGTACAAGAAAGTAGTTATAGATTCTCACGATACCAGGCAATGGCTGCTTGGATGCCCCGTTGGAAATCCCAATCGGGATCGTAGCCCAGGAGACGACGAGCCTTGGAAATATCTGCATTGGAATGCTTGATGTCTCCGGCACGGTCGGGACCGAAGTTGGGCTCCACATTGAGACCCAGTGCCTCTGTTAAGCCGTAATAGATGTCCAGCAGATATTCTCTGCCACCGTAAGCAATGTTATAGGCTTGTCCCGCCGCCTCGGAGGGGGCAAGACATGCCTTTAAATTGGCCTCAATGACATTCTCGATATAGGTAAAGTCCCGGCTCTGTCTGCCGTCACCGTTAATGGTGGGGACCTCGCCCTCTAATAGCTGCTTAATAAACTTGGGGATCACGGCGGCGTAGGCACCGTTGGGATCCTGCCGTCTGCCGAATACGTTGAAGTACCGCAGACCGATGGTCTCCAAACCGTAATGACGGGTGTACTGCTTGGCACATTCCTCGTTGACATGCTTGGAAACCGCATAGGGGGACAGAAGATTGCCCTCACGCCCCTCCCATTTGGGGAGATTGGGCTCGTCACCGTAGACAGAGCTGGAGGAGGCATAAACGAACCGCTTGACACCCTTCTCACGGGCAGCCTCCAGCATATTCATGGTGCCGATCATGTTGTTCTGTGCATAGAACAGGGGCATGGCAATGCTACGGGGGACACTGCCCCAGGCGGCTTGGTGGAGAACGTAATCCACGCCCTCGCAGGCTTCCATGCAGGTGTTAAGGTCCTTGATGTCGCCCCTAATAAAGGTATAGTTGGGGTTGTGGGCAAAGAGCTGTACATTGGACTCCTTGCCGGTAGACAGATCGTCCAGACAGCGGACTCGGCAACCCATGTTGAGGATTGCCTCACACAGATTGGAACCGATGAAACCGGCACCGCCGGTCACAAGGAACAGGGTGTCCTTGGGGAAAGTAAGATGAGCGTATCCCATATCAGAGCCTCCAGTAGAGATAGCCTGCGTCTACATAGTCAGACTTGTTCAGCAAGCCCTTAAGGTCCAACAGGACCTTGGTGCTGTGGGGACGGTAGTAGCTGCCGATGATCTCGGGAGTCAAGGTCTTGAAAGCGTCATGGGCAACAGCCAGGATAATGGCATCCATATCCTTGAAGCTCTCCGCATCCACGAACTCAATGCCGTACAGATGCTTGGCTTCGGTGGCGTCTGCAGCGGGATCTGCGATCAAGGCGGTGATGCCGTATTCCTGCAGCTCGCGGTAAATATCAATGATCTTGGTGTTACGGGTGTCGGGGCAGTTCTCCTTGAAGGTGAAGCCTAAGATGCCTACCCGTGCGTTCTTCACAGGAACATCTGCCTGGATCAGCTTCTTGACCAGGTTCTCGGCGCAGTACTTGCCCATGTCGTCGTTGATCCGACGGCCGGCAAGAATGATCTGGCTATGGTAGCCAAGCTGCTCTGCCTTGTAGGTCAGATAGTAGGGGTCTACACCGATGCAGTGACCGCCTACCAAGCCGGGTTGGAATTTCAGGAAATTCCACTTGGTGCCGGCGGCCTCCAAAACAGCCTTGGTGTCAATGCCCATCTTGTTGAAGATGATGGACAGCTCGTTCATAAAGGCAATGTTAATGTCTCGTTGGCTGTTCTCGATCACCTTGGCGGCCTCAGCGACCTTAATGCTCTCGGCACGGTGGACACCGGCTTCTACAACCAGCTCGTAGACCTTGGCAACCTCGTCCAAAGTCTGTGCATCCATGCCGGATACGATCTTGGTAATGGTCTCCAGGCGGTGGATCTTGTCACCGGGGTTGATCCGCTCGGGGGAGTAGCCGACCTTAAAATCTATACCGCATTTCATGCCGGATTCCTTCTCCAATATAGGCACACAGACATCCTCTGTAACGCCGGGGTAGACGGTGGATTCAAAAACTACGATACTGCCCCTGGGCATATTACGACCTACGAAACGGCTGGCGCCCTCTACGGGAGTTAAGTCGGGGGTGTGGTCATCGTTAACGGGAGTCGGAACAGCCACGATGAAGAACTTGGCCTCACGGAGGCGAGTTTCGTCAGCAGTGAAGTCTACAGAACAGGTGGCAATGGCCTCGTTACCTACCTCCTTGGTAGGATCGATGCCTTGACGGTACAGGTCGATCTTGGCTTGATTTAGGTCAAAGCCGATGACGTCTATCTTCTTGGAAAAGGCGACGGCAATGGGCATGCCTACATAGCCTAAGCCTACCAGAGCAAGCTTCTCCTTGCGGTCGATCAGGTTGCGATAAAGTTCCATATATTTAAACCTCCAATTAAGGGATTAATCTCATGGTCTCGGAAATCTTGCGGTTAATGATCCGTACATCATAGCGGCTCTCTGCCAGAATGCGGCTCTCTTGTCCCATTGCACTACACAGCACGGGGTCAGAGATCAATTGCTCCATGGCGGCTACCAATGAGGAGACGGACTTGACGGGGATAAGGATCCCGTTCTTGCCCTCGGGGACGGTCTGACGGCAACCGGGGGCATCTGTGGTCAAGATCGGACGACCTGTAGCCATAGCCTCCAGAACGGTTTTGGGGGTGCCCTCGTGATAGGAGGGCAGTACATAGGCACTGCACTGCGCTAAGAAGGGCTGTACGTTTTTCTGTGCGCCGAAATACTCTACGCTGCCATCGTCCAGATAGGCCTGTAACTCTGCCTCGGAAATGGCAGAGGGGTTGGTATCAAAGGGGCCTACCAGCATACAGCGGACATGGGGATGTCTCTTGCGGATCTCACGACAGGCGTCTAAATATTCTACAACACCCTTGTCACGGATCAGTCTGGAAATGCACAGGAAAGCAGGCTCTTTGGGCTGGGGAACGGGAGGGAACAGGTCTAAATTTACCCCGGAGCCATTTAGGATCACGGCTCTGTCTCGGGGGAGGATCTTGTGCTTTACGAATACGCCGAGGTCATCGTCGTTCTGGAAGAATGCTCGGGGCGTCTTGCGCATACCGTAGCGGTATTCAGCCACTAAGATCTTGCGGACCAGTCGGGTCTTAAGGTCGTCACTGAGGAAAATGGAGCCCAAGCCGGCAATGAGGGGATAGAAATCGATGCCGCAGCTTGCAGCGGCAATGCCACCGTAGATCACGGTCTTGGCCTGGTAGGCAAAGATCCTGTGAGGCTGTTCTTCTTTGAGCAGGGCCTTAATAGCCCGCAGGGTCTTAAGGTCCTTAAGGGGATTCATGCCGTTACGCTCTACGGGGATGCTACGGTAACGGATCCCTAAGTCTGCGAATTTGTCGCGCCACAGCTCCTCGGGTTCCTCTGCTACGGCTAAAACCTCGTGACCCTGGGACAGGAAGGTCTTCATCATGTCGATGCGGAACCAGAAGAGAGAGGTGGTAAAGCTGGATAAAACAAGGATCTTCATTTCTTATGTACTTCCTCTCGGGGAGAATGATCGGTTGCACCCTCTACGATGCCCTCGTGACGAAGGACCTTAATAATGGTGCCGAAGAAGCATCTGCAATCGAAAGCGAAGGTCAGGTTTTGGGCATACTCTCCGTCCAACTTTGCCTTGACAGAGATCTCCAGCTCGTCGCGTCCGTTGACCTGTGCCCAGCCTGTGAGACCGGGGCGAATGTCATTGGCACCGTAGCGATCCCGCTCCTCCAGTAGGTCATACTGGTTCCACAGAGCAGGACGGGGACCGACGACGGACATATGACCTGCCAGAATGTTAAAGAGCTGGGGAAGCTCATCTAAGCTGGTCTTGCGCAGGAACTTGCCCACGCGGGTGATGTACTGCTCCGGATTCTGGAGCATGTGGGTAGGCATGTCTCTGGGAGTGTCGATCCGCATGGAGCGGAATTTAAGGATGTGGAAATAGGTCTTACCCTTGCCTACACGTTTCTGCTTAAACAGAATGGGACCGGGGGAGTCTAACTTCATGGCAATGACAATGATCAGAAACAGCCAGGACAGAAGCAGGATCCCTAAAAAAGATAGAATGATGTCTAACAGTCGCTTTAAAAAACCTTGATACATAGACGGACCTCCTTGGAAAAGGGGGAGCTACACAGAGCTACCGCATTATATATTCAGAGTTATTATACTGCAAAACAGGGAAAAAGTAAATAGGAATTGTGAGAAGAAAGTGGATTTCCCCTGTTTTTCTCGGTTTTGCTGTGTGGGGACGGCAGATTTTGGGAATAATCTCCATTTATTGGGGAAATTTAAAGAAAAGCTGTTGTTATTTTTCCCGATTGATAGTATAATGATAGATGAAAAGATCCGATAGCCGGGATTTGCTCCCCGGATGAAAACAGAAAGGATGAAGCGACGATGGATCAGAAATATGAGGCCCTGTTTACACCCTGGAAGATCGGTAATGTAGAGATCAAGAACCGAATCGTATTATGCCCTATGGGAGGGACTTCCCTTTTCGGCTGGATGGAATTTACCGGCTGTGCTTTCGATCAGGAGGCCGCCAAGTTTTTCCTGGAACGAGCCAGGAACAATGTAGGTCTGATCATTCCCGGTATTGCGCCCCTCAGAGACACCATTTTGGGCAAGTGGCTGTGGAAGAACGAGAAGATGTTCAAGGAGCTGAAGCTCTTTATGGATGAGATCCACAAGACAGGAGCCAAGCTTTTTATTCAGCTGACTGCCGGCATGGGCAGAAGCTGGGCGATCACAGATCACATTGCACCCCTACATAAGAACAAACTCCTGCGGACGATCATGAAGCCCATTATGGATACGAGCTATCAGCTTGCCAGTCCCAGTCCCCTGCCTGCAAGATGGGATCCGGAGATCACCACACCTGAGATGACCGTAGAGCAGATCAAGGAGATCATTGATGCCTTTGCCAAGACTGCAAAGCTGTGTAAGGAGGCAGGGGTAGACGGTGTAGAGGTCCATGCTGTCCATGAGGGTTACTTGTTGGATCAGTTTACTCTGAAATATACCAACCACCGTACAGATGCTTACGGGGGCTCTTTTGAGAATCGCTACCGTTTCCCTGTGGAGGTCGTGCAGGCGATCAAGGCTGCCTGCGGCAAGGATTTCCCCGTGTCTCTGCGCTACTCTGTGGAGTCCAAGGTAAAGGACTTCCGTGTAGGTGCAGTGCCGGGAGAGAAATATACCGAGATCGGTAGAGATATGGCAGAGTCTGTGAAGGCTGCCAAGTACCTCCAGGATGCCGGCTATGATATGCTCAATGCAGACAATGGCACCTATGATTCCTGGTATTGGGCTCATCCTCCCATGTATATGCCCCAAAACTGCAATTTAGACGATGTATCCCACATCAAGAAGTTTGTAACCATCCCTGTAGTCTGTGCAGGGCGTATGGAGCCCGAGGAGGGCGCCAAGGCTGTCGCACAGGGGCGGATCGATGCCATTGGCGTTGCCCGCCAGTTCCTGACGGATCCCCAATGGATCACCAAACTCATCGAGGAACGGCTCGAGGACATTAAGCCCTGTATCTGCTGTCACTCCGGCTGCTTTAACTTCTCCTCCTGGAAGGGTCATGCCAACAACCAGGACCTGGGAGACACCCGTGGGCTTGCCCGTTGTGCTCTAAATCCCGAGACCATGCAGTCTAAGAAATATCGGATCGAAAAGGCAAAGAAGCCCTGCACCGTAGCCATTGTAGGCGGCGGCATCGGAGGTATGGAGGCGGCACTGGTCTGTGCCAAGCGGGGGCATACCGTGACCCTGTACGAGAAGTCCGGGGAGCTGGGCGGCGTGTTCATTGCCGCTGCCGCACCCTCTTTTAAAGAAAAGGACCGTGACCTGATCACATGGTATCGTCGGGAGCTACAGAAGTATCCCATTACGATCAAGCTCAATACAGAGATTCAAGATATTCACAGCCTTAAGGAGGACAAGATCATCATCGCTACCGGCTCCCGTGTGAACAAGCTGCCCATTCCCGGATGGGAACGGGGCGTTGAGGCTGTGGACTTCCTCTTGGGGAAGAAGCCTGTGGGACAGAAGGTCGCGGTGATCGGCGGCGGACTGACCGGCTGTGAGATCGCCTATGAGCTGTATTTACAGGGCAAGGAGCCTGTAATCGTAGAAATGCAGGAGGATCTCATTGCAGCCAAGGGCGTATGCCTTGCCAACAGCAGCTTCCTCCGTGATTTCTTTACAACCAACAAGGTTCCTGTCTACCTGCAAACGAGACTGAAGCAAATCGGCACAGACAGCATTGCCGTAGTCGGTGCAGACGGCACGCAGACCGAGCTGGCTGTGGATTCTGTGATCCTCTCCGTAGGCTATAAGCCTGCACCCCTGGCACCCAAGGGCAAGAATGTATTCGTGATCGGTGATGCAGACAGGGTGGGCAACCTGCGTACTGTGATCTGGCAGGCGTGGGATGTCTGCATGAAGCTGTAAAAGGAGCTGTGACAATGAAGCTGACAAAGGAACAGAAAGCGATATTAGACGGATCCCAAGGAGAGACTATGGCTAAGGTCATGAAGACCCTGGTTATGTACGGCAAGACCTTCGGTGCAGATCGTTTGGTCCCCGTTACCTCACGGTATAACCACCTGGTCACTTCCTTCGGTCTGAAAATGATGACCCCCGTTTTTGAACTTATGGACAAGCTGATCCAAGCCGGAGCAGTGTCCGAGCAGCAGTTTAGCGTGGATCCTCGTCCTATGGACAAGGCAGTTCCTGCCAATTTGTTGCAGAAGCTGATCTTTAAGTATTTTATGTACTCCAAACAGGAGGAATATGAGCAACAGCTACAGAAGCTGGGACTGATGAAGAATTCTGCCTTCACCTGTGCCTGCTACCTGGACCAGGTAGGCAACAAGCCCAACAAGGGAGAGGTGCTTAGTTGGGCAGAATCCTCTGCCGTTGTGTATGCAAACTCGGTTCTGGGGGCTCGTTGCAATCGGAACTCCGGCATTATGGACCTTATGGGCTCTATTGCAGGATATGTTCCACACTTTGGTCTCCTCACCGATGAGGGGCGGAAGGCGACCTGGATCGTCAAAGTACAGACCACAAAACAGCCGGATGCGCAGCTCTTAGGCTCTGCCATTGGTATGAAGGTCATGGAGGATGTGCCCTACATCACGGGTATGAAGAAGTGGCTGGGAACGGAGCTGACAGAGGCTGTCTGCGGTTATCTCAAGGATTTCGGTGCGGCAACAGCCTCTAACGGTGCAGTTGGACTGTATCATATAGAGGAGCTGACCCCGGAGGCAAAGGAGCAGGGCGCTGCACTGATCAAGGAAAATTGCAAGGTTTATGTTATTGATGATGCAGAGCTGGAGCGGGTCAAGGCGAGCTATCCTGTGATGTGGAAGCGGAAGAACGCCAAGCCTGACCTGTGCTTCATCGGTTGTCCACATTTAAGTATGCAGCAATTGATCAACTGGACCCTTAAGGTCGAAAGAGCACTCCAGACTGTAGGTCGTAAAAAAGTCTGCATCCCTACAGTCTTTACTGCGGCACCGGATGTGATCCGGGCCTTTCATGAGACGGAATATGCCGAGCGGCTCAAGGAAACAGGCGTGATCCTGTCCTATATCTGCCCCTTGATGTATATGAACAATCCTCTGTGCGGATCCATGCGGGTGATCACCTCATCCAACAAGCTCCGCACCTACACGACTGCAAGATATGACACTGAGGATGAGATTTTGCGGAAGATCACGAAGGGAGGAACAGCAGAATGAAACGATTTCGGGGAAGAGTGATTGCACCGGGAACAGTAACGGCACCTGCCTTGGTGTCTAATGGAGGCGTCAATACCCTTGCATCCTTCCAGAAGGCATTGCAGTTCGGGGATAAGGCAGCTACCTGCTCCGATCAGAACAATCCGGATCTATACGGTAAGCCCATGGCAGGGAAAGCCCTGTGTCTGCCTCAGACGATCGGCTCCACCACCGGCGGCTTGGTGCTCTATTGCGCCTGTGCTATGAAGCGTCAGCCGGCATGTATGCTTTTCAGCCAACCGATTGATTCCCTGGCGGCAGCGGGATCCATTCTCGCTTCTGTCTGGCTGGATGATGTACAGATGCCCGTCATTGACAACCTGGGCGAAGCCTTCTTGCGATATGTGGAGGATGGCATGACCATTACGGTTGAACAAGACGGTATAGTCTGTGTAGAATAACAGAAAGGAAGAATATAGTAGCTATGGGAAGAAAGCGTATTGCGGTCCTGTGTCTTGCGATCCTGCTGATTCTTCCTATCCTTGGAATTACAGTGCCGTCCTTTGGGGCGGCACTGTCTCCTAATACGGAGAGGGATGGGAAACTGCGGGTCCTCTTAACCTCTGACATTCATTATTGTACCTCTGCCTATTACGGTGTAGCAGGCAAGGACCGCTTGCAGCTCTGGGTAGACGCTGTCAATGCAGAGCATGAACGAGAACCATTGGATCTGATCATTGTTGTGGGAGATATGTCACTGGATCATTTCTACAGCAACGGCAATATTGCCGGTAGTTATATGGGATCTAACAAGGTCAGCTATACAGAGAAATTCGTGAAGGAATATGTTTCCAAGCTACCTGCAGATGTTCCCCGATTCTTTTTGCCGGGGAATCACGAGCAGTACAGTGACGCCCAGTGGAAGTCTCTTACAGGAAACAGCAGACAGTGCTCCTATAGCGTAGAGGGCAACCTCTTTATTATGCTGGACAATTTCAACAGCCATTTGGAGCCCGATGCTACGGAGAACTCCGTTTATACTCCTTCGGATATGGAATTTATCCAATCTGAAATGGCAAAGCATCCCGACGACAAGGTGTGGCTTGTTGCCCATTATTTCGAGGGTAGGGCAGAAAGCGAAGCCTTCAAACGTATGGTACAGGAAAATGATCGGATCATGGGACTCTTTGGCGGCCATGATCATATGGGGGATGTGAAGGATACCACTACATGGGGCACAAAGCCATATTCCATGTGTGGCACCTTCGCCTTGTCCGGTACAGTGACCCCGGAGCACTCCGGGGGACAGCCTCAGAGATTTGGTTACGAGGAAAAGCCACTGACCGCTGCCCAGCAGGAAAGCTTGGATCTGACACTGGAGAATTTCTGGGGCTTCCGCGAGCTGAAGATCACTCCGAATACGGCAGAGAGCAATTATATTTCTGTTGACACGGGGAATACTGCGCCCTATTTCTACGGCAGGAAGATAGATCTGCCCAGAACTTTAAAGTATAAGGCAACCTATACCCTGCCCGGAATGACAGCTAATTGGGGGTCTGCCTCCGATGGGATCTACTATATCGGCAGTGTAGGGGACATGGAGGCGTTTTCTGCCTTGGGTCAGACCTATGACTTTGCCGGGAAGACCGTGAAGTTGGTACGGGATATAGATATGACCGGTGTGGAGTGGAAGATGATCCCTCGGTTCTCCGGAACCTTCGACGGCTGCGGTTACGGAGTTAAGAATCTGAACCTCTATGCTACCGGCGGCACGCTTGCTATGTTCGACCAACTGCAGGATGCTACCATTCGGAACCTCCGTATGGTAGATGGAGAGGTAAAGCTGGTAGATTCTCACTCCGCTGCCGGTATTGCTGTCCGCGCCAACGGCACCTGCTTGTTCCAAAATGTATACTGTAAGATGAAAATCAGCGTAGACAGCGATTGTTATCGGGCAGGTGGCTTCCTCGCCTTCCCCGATAGAGCGAACCTAACCTTTGAAAATTGCGTCAGCGAATGTACCATCTCCGGAATGCGCGGAGGTGGCTTTGTGGCGCAGGTGAACTACAATACCTACTCCACGGTGTTTAAGGATTGTGCCTTTATCGGGGATCTGTCCGGCGCAGGGAAATGGTCCGGGGGCATTGTGGGCTTATGTGCCGGCAATGTGACCATGGAGCGGTGTGTCAGCTTAGGCAAGCAGAGTGCAAATGCTGAAAGTGGCGGTATGATCTTTATTGACCATCAGAATCAGTCTGAAACAGCTATAACGACAGTCCATATGAAGGACTGCTATGCCGCAGTGGATACGCAGTTACCGATCGGCACGCAGGCAGCTCGTTCCTTCCGCTTGAACTTCACCCTGGAATATACAGGGAAAACCCCCTATACTGTCAATACAAACGCGACCAATCTCCTTGCTACTCACCAGACTGCAATACAGGCGAACTTTGGCTATTTGGCAAAAGGGAGCACTGTGAATCTGACGACCTCGAGCCTAAAGACCCTCTGCCCGACACTGTCAGGTTGGAGCTACGGAAGCGGTACTGTGGCATACGGCACCGGCAAGAATGTGCCGAAGATCTTGCCGACCGTGGCTCTCGATTTGATAAACGGAAAGGCAGTGACCCCGGCTCCTTCTTTTATCTGCCAAGAATGCGGCGGTAATGCGAAACCTGCGGTAAATTTGGGCAACGGCACTCATCTGATATCTTGTGACCGTGAGTCGGTCCATGGGATCGATGCCCACACCTACACCAATGGTAAATGCATCTGCGGACAGAGGGAATGCCCTTATTTGCTGGTGGATTTCCTGCCTACAAGCGAGAAAAATACGGCAGAGGATTGGATCCCTACGCAAGTAGACACGGGTATGGCGTCGATCTCTGTGGATCAAGGCGGGATTGGTACGATGGAGGGATCTGTACAGTATCGGGATGCCTATGTATCTATGACGAGTGCTCTGGAGAAGAACTATGTGATCCGTGAGGGAGACGTGATCGAGGTCCGCATCAAGGGGACTGTGACTGCAGGATCCTGTAGTTATACAGCGGTTTTCTTCACGACAGACAAACAACAAAAGTATTCCGAGACCCACCGGCTCACACATGCTGCAGTCTTCAATGGCGAGTATCAAACCATAACTCTGGGGTCCCTGGATGCCTATATAGGCGAAAGTTTAAGGGCTCTCCGCGTGGATCTATTCCAGCATGCTTCTGCTGACTTTGCCGGAACATATAGCATAGATTACATTTATGTTGGTCCCGGAGAGCTGACCCCCTCTAAGGAGAGATCGTCCTTGTATTTCGATTTTAGCGATGATGAGGACTCTGCTCGTCGTTACGGAACGACAACCTATAGGGGCTATAACTATGATGCGGCGGATAGCTGGCGTAAGGGAGAGACAGGAGCTCAGCCGACTGTGGAGAACGGGAAGCTCTGCTTTGATATGACTCAGAGATATAATGCAAGCAACGAGCCCGTATATATTACTGCCATTGAACCTGTGGGGGATGTTAAGACCTTCTCCTGGGGCAATGACAATAAATATGCAAACGACCTAAACTATGACCCTTCTAATGCTGAGGTAGTACAGATTCGCCTCCGATTGACAGACGTACAACATTATTATCCCAACAGCACAAAACGGTACCTGCGCCTCTTCTATCTGCCGGAGGGTGCCACGGAGTGGAGCTGCGGAACGGCGCCCAACGACTGGGCAGAATCCGTTATGATCCCCATTGAAGACCGATATTTAGACGGTGGTATGGACGAAGGCCGGTTCTTTACTGTGGAGCTTCCTCTTACAGGGAAAAAGTTTACCACTTATGAAAGCATTCGGGGCATTATGCTGAACTTCATGGGAATGCGTGAGGGGCGAGTGGAGATCGACTATATCTATATCGGCCCCAAGGCGGAAAGCAATCTTCTCTTCGATTTTAATGGTACGGGAGCACAACGCTATGATACCGTAGCATACGGGAATCTGAATTTTGACTCCTTAACACACTGGTACCACGAGGGTGATATTTCTGCGGCGACCATTGATGGCGGGGAGCTGACCATGTCTATAGCCCCTACAGCCAAGAATGACCATACCCAATATATAGAGACCTCCAAGGTGGCAAGCCGCAGCGCTGATCCCCTCCACTTCACACCGGAGCCGGGAGATGTGGTGCAGATCCGCTATAGCCTCATGAAATATGATGCTGCTGCCAACACCGGGAAAGACTCAACCATTACGATATACGGTTGGGACAGTGGTTTAGGCGGGACCAATTATCAGGGAACGACATGGAGTGCGGTAGATACTGCCAAAATCGGCACCTATGTGACCCGGACCTGGAATCTTCCCGCAGGGTGGACGGAGTATGATTTGACCAGATTGCGGATCACTCTTCGCGGCTTGTTCAATTCCGAGGTGGCTGTTGATTACCTCTATGTAGGTTCCGGCTGTTCAGCCCCGAGCGTCGCACATAAGTATACATCCAAGGTTACGGCTCCCACCTGTACTGCACAGGGCTATACCACCTATACTTGCTCCCGTTGCTCCCACAGCTACAAAGATAGCTATGTAGCCGCCAAGGGGCATACCGAGGTCATCGACAAGGCAGTTGCCGCAACCTGTACCGCAGACGGTAAGACAGAAGGTAAGCACTGCTCTGTCTGTAACACCGTTCTGGTTAAGCAGGAAATCGTTGCAGCTTTAGGCCATAGCTACACCAATAAGGTTACGGCTCCCACCTGCACCGCACAGGGCTATACTCCCCATACCTGTTCCCGTTGCTCTCATAGCTACAAGGATAACTACGTAAACGCTAAGGGTCATGTCGAGGTGATCGACAAGGCTGTAGCTGCAACCTGCACCTCTGCCGGTAAGACAGAGGGCAAGCATTGCTCTGTCTGTAACACCGTTCTGGTCAAGCAGGAGACCGTTGCAGCTTTAGGTCATAGCTACACCAATAAGGTCACAGCTCCTACCTGTACCGCACAGGGCTATACCACCTATACTTGCTCCCGTTGTACTCATAGCTACAAGGATAACTACGTAAACGCTAAGGGGCATGTCGAGGTGATCGACAAGGCAGTAGCCGCAACCTGTACCGCCTCCGGCAAGACCGAGGGTAAGCACTGCTCTGTCTGTAACGAGATTCTTGTAAAACAAGAAACCGTTGCGGCATTGGGACACAGCTATGAGGCGCAGACGATCACGGAAGCTACTTGCACCGAATCAGGGCTTGCAGTCTACTCCTGCATCTGTGGCGACAGCTACACAGAGACCCTTGCGATCCTGCCCCACGATACAACATATGTACCCATGATTCCGCCTACGTGTACGGAAGATGGGCAAAAGGAACACTATCTGTGCTCCGGCTGCGGACAGATATCTGCGGATCAGGAGGGAGAATATCCCCTGCCCCAGTGGTATTTACCCATTGCCTCCTTTGGACATCTGTGCCGTCACATCGTCACTGAACCGACGTGTACGACAAAGGGATTTACCACATACATCTGTGCCTGTGGTGACAGCTATGTATCTGACGAGGTGGAAGCACTCGGGCATACTGAGGTTGTGGACGAGGCAGTAGAGGTTACTTGTACTACCGATGGCAAGACAGAAGGAAAACACTGCACTGTCTGTAATGCAGTCACTGTGAAGCAGGAAACCGTTGCGGCTTTGGGACACAGCCACACCTACACTAAGATAGACACAATGTCTCACATGGTGGGCTGTGAAAACTGCGACCTGGCAGAAAAAGCTCCCCACAGCTATGCAGAGGGAGTCTGCATCTGCGGAGAGAAGGAGATCAAAGAGCCTGTAGAGCTACCCACTCTTAAGTTAGGGCATACACTGAATTTAGCAAGTGACATCTCTGTAAACTTCGTGATCCTTAAGCAGAATTTGGAAGGCTTTAATCCCGGTTCCATCTATGTAGAGTGCGTGTTGGATACCTATGAGGGGAATGAAAAAACAGGCACCCACACCATAAGGCTGGAGCCTGTAGACAAGGGGATCCACTATTACTTCAC
>JAZRGR010000300.1:0-3351 GCA_045644345.1 Faecousia sp.
TGCCGTCAGAGTCTTTTCGCTGTTATTACCCTTTGCGAAGAGGTACAATGTGTTCCAGCTGGTCTGATTCTGCAGGAAAGCAGCGCCCTGCTTAATGAGATTGCCGTCCAGATATACATCAACAGTTTTAGTCTCCGGATCAGTGATAACCTTGATCCTATGGGTTCCGTCAGCGACAGTGCAAAGGGAATCGCCCCACTGCGTTACGAAACCGTCGCCTTTTACGCTGGCCTCGACCGCAAAGGCAGAGCCATTCTGCAGCACAACACCTGCCTGGAAGATGGAGCCTGCCGCTCCGCTGACTGTAATATCAAACTCGATAGCAAGCTTCTTCGTTCCGTCGATGGTTTTTTTATACTTGGCGATGACATCGCCGGTTGAGCCTGCATTCAGTGCAATTGCCAACTGCTCGTCAGCATTAAGACCGCAAGTGTACGTGGTACCGGGATCAGGCACGGTCCAATTCTCCAGATCGTCGAAGTCCTCGGATACCAGGACATCCTCAGGGAGCTCTACAATTTCCTTGCCCAGCGTTACGGTCAAATCTTTACCGCCGATGGTGGTGAAGTAACCCTCAAAACCGTTTAGTGCTGCGTTGGTCTCAGCCTGGTTGAGGACCTCAACGCCGTCAATGCTCAGAACGATCTGCACCTTGCCAGCTGCTACATTAACATCGTACATGCCGAAGGTGATCTCCTGCTCCTCGCCTTCCTTCAGGTAGTTACCGGTTTTTTCGTACGTAGCTTGACAGGAACCATTGACCCAGTACTGCAATTCAACCTTATCTGCTTTCAGGTAGACCAGCACACTATCGGTCTTCCAAGGCAATGCATTGGGAGTAGACTGGATCGCAAAGCCGCCGTAGCTGGAGCCGGTAGTTTCCTGCTTGTAGTTGAAGGTAAATACGGTGTTCTGATAGGTCTCGCCCCCGTAGCTGGCAGCCGCGTTTCCGTCAGCATCGCCGGTGCCGGAAAGGACAACAGTATTGTTCTTGAACTCTACCGTTGCACCATCAGAGGCAATCCAGTGTTCTTTGTCTGCCACCAGCTCATTTGCATTCACAGTTTTATACGGCTCACCCAGAGGACCGGGGATCTCAACAGGGCTGCCGGGCAGGCCGATCTTGGAGAAATCGTATGCCTGGAAGTTAGGAAGTTCTCTATAGATAACAGAATCCTTGCTCAGTGTGAAATCGGGATTTGTAACGACAACCTTACCGTCCACGATCTCGTAATCACCGTTTTCAATATTCGCAAAGCCTACTTCGGCCAGATCGTAGGCAATACCTGGCTCGATCGTGTTATCGCGGAGGATATTTGCTTCCGACCACTGGGGACGCTCGCTGGCGTATGCGACCTTTCCAACGTTGATCAGGATATTATCCTTGACTTCGTTATACTTCGGCGCGTTGTTTTCCAGAATTGCTTCCAGCTTCTCGCCCCAGTGAGGATAATTCTGGAATGCGGGCCAGTCGTAAACTCTCTTCAACTCATCGTAGTTAGCAGAAGTAGCAACATCATACCTAGGCCGACCGTCCATGCCGATACAGCCAACGAAGCCCTCACCCTTAACGTTGATCAACACATTGTTGCGGAAGTTGTTATCCCAGCCGCCATTAATCATGAAAGCGCTGCCGCCAATGTTAACAAACAGGTTGGACTCAACGGTAACACCGTCCTTAGTATCATCGTTATAGACGACCATGATATCATCATGGACAGAGCTGTAAACATCATGGATATAGTTGTTGCGGATCACAATGCCCATAGCATGCTTGGCATAGCCGCTGTAGATAACACCGCCGTCAGACGCAGTCTGCAGAACATCAAAGATCTCATTGTTCTCGATGATGGTATCATTGCCTGCCGCGCCGATGGCCATGTGGGGACTGTCGTAGATCTTATTGTTGCGCACGATCATGCCAACGCCGCCAGTCTGTACGGCAGGAGAATACGTCTGTCTGATTCTGGAGAAATTGTGGATCTCGCAGTTTTCAACCACAACGCCCATGGACTGGAGGTTCTTGTACATAGTTGCGTAGGGCTCTTTATTTATATCGACGCTAACACTGATACCACCGCAACCAAGATCACGGAGATGGCAACCGGTGATCTTGGTATCCAGGCAGCTATTCATGGAGATACCGCAATCGGCAAACAGATTGACATCACAATCAACGAGATTGATCCGCTCGCTGTATTTCATCTCCATGCCCTTGCCGCGGCCTGCCTTGAATTCAATGCCGACCAGATCAATATCGTGTGCCTCTTCCATCTCGACCATAGTATCCAGCAGCAGGCTCATGGTGACATTACCGCTCTGCGCCGGGGGATAGAAATACAGGATACCGGTGCTGCGGTCCATGTAGTATTCGCCGGGCACGTCTATCTCTTCCAACAGATTATAGAAATGGAATGTCTTGCCTGGATAGATGCCATAGGCACTGGCAATCTTTGTCTTGACGGTACCTGTTGCGGGATCAATGGATTCTACAGGCATGGATTGATCGGACCAGGTTACCTTCCAGTAACCGTATACCCACATATCCTTTGCCTGAGACCATCTTTCCATACGAGACCAAACGTCCTTTTCAACAGTAAATGTTGCGCCTCTGAGGTCCTCTTGTGGTACCAGCTTGGACTCGTCGAATTGCGTATCTGAGGTATACCAGTTAAAGACCGCATCGCCCTCATCCACAACGGAACGAACCATAACCTGGTCATCACCGTTGGGGTAACGGGAGATTGTCATAGCCTTGCCGTTAAAGAACAGCTCAGGGGCGACATCTCTGGGCAGATCATAACCGGCAAAAGTGAAATAGTACAGGGAATGACCGTAGACATTCATTTCACCGTAGTCGTTGATTCCAAGGTCCTTCAGGTTGATCTGCATAACCTTGCTGTCCATGCCCTCTGCGAGTCTGGATTTGACAGAAGGATCCGTCACCAAAGAGAAGTCGGACAGATCGATGTCAACACCGCCGACAAAAGAGACCTTCTCGTCATTGTAGGCCTTATAAACAACCGGTGCGCCCTGGATGCCGGAGTCTTCTTCTCCGAAGACGATGGTCTTATCAACAAGATACTCACCGCCCCGGAGGTAGACAGTGATACCGCCTTCGGGGTATTCATTCTTTGCCTTCAATTGACGGATGTAAGCCTGTGCCTCCTGGATACTGGCCAGAGGATTGGCCTCGGTGCCGTCGCCCTTACCGGCTTCAGCAGCCGCGGATACGAAGATGGTGTTGGTAGCGACTACGGGAGGATTCTCGTTGTTATTATTCTCGCTCTCCACCCATACCTCGGTGGCATTGCCGTACTTCATCATTTCCGTAACCACTGCCTTGACGGA
>JAZRGR010000301.1:0-10322 GCA_045644345.1 Faecousia sp.
TTTACGTAGGTATCCTTGTAGGCATGGGAGCAACGGGAACAAGTATGGGTGGTGTAGCCCTGTGCAGTACAGGTGGGAGCCGTTACCTTGGCGGTGTAGCTATGTCCCAAAGCGGCAACGGTTTCTTGCTTCACAAGAACACCGTTACAGACAGAACAATGCTTGCCCTCGGTTTTACCTGCAGTGGTACAGGTTGCTGCTACTGCCTTGTCGATCACTTCCGTATGACCCTTGGCATTTACGTAGGTATCCTTGTAGGTGTGGGAGCAACGGGAACAAGTATGGGTGGTGTAGCCCTGCACGGTACAGGTGGGAGCCGTTACCTTGGCAGTGTAGCTGTGTCCCAAGGCGGCAACGGTCTCTTGCTTCACAAGAACAGCGTTACAGACGGAGCAGTGCTTTCCTTGGGTCTTGCCGGTTGCGGTACAGGTTGCAGCAACAGCCTTATCGGTCACTTCTGTATGACCCTTGGCATTTACGTAGGTATCCTTGTAGGCATGGGAGCAACGGGAACAAGTATGGGTGGTGTAGCCCTGTGCAGTACAGGTGGGAGCCGTTACCTTGACGGTGTAGCTATGTCCCAAAGCGGCAACGGTTTCCTGTGCGGTCAAAACTGCATTACAGACTGAGCAGTGAGCTCCTGCGGTGAGACCGGTTGCGGTACAGGTAGGATCCACAGCCTTATCTGCAACAGAGGTATGACCCTTAGCGGCAGTGGTGACATTGAAGTAGAAGCTACCGTAAGTAGTGGTCTTCCAAGTGTACTTATCCGTACCCGTAGCGGTACAGGTAGGTGCCTTGGTAGTGGTCTTGGTGTAGTCCGTGGTATTCAGCTTGGGCAGTGTCACGGTGGTAGTTCCGTTACACTTGGAGCAAGTGCCTGTGAGAGTACCGGTTGCGGAAGCAGTGGGGTTCTTGGTTGCTTTGTAGGTGTAGTTGTGTCCGCTTCCAGAAACCTTAGAATCCACATAGCTGTTAGAGCAACGGGAACAGGTATGGGTGGTATAGCCCTCTGCGGTACAGGTGGGAGCGGTTACAACGCTCTTGTAATCATGTCCCAGAGCGGGAACGGTTTCCTGTGCGGTCAAAACTGCATTACAGACTGAGCAGTGAGCTCCTGCGGTGAGACCGGTTGCGGTACAGGTAGGATCCACAGCCTTATCTGCAACAGAGGTATGACCCTTAGCGGCAGTGGTGACGTTGAAGTAGAAGCTACCGTATGTAGTGGTCTTCCAAGTGTACTTATCGGTACCGGTTGCGGTACAGGTAGGAGCCTTGGTGGTAGTCTTGGTGTAGTCCGTAGTGGTCAGCTTGGGCAGAGTCACGGTGGTAGTACCATTACACTTGGAGCAAGTTCCTGTCAAGGTGCCTGTTGCAGAAGTGGTGGGATTCTTGGTTGCCTTGTAGGTGTAGTTGTGACCGGTTGCGGAAACCTTAGAATCCACATAGCTGTTAGAGCAACGGGAACAGGTATGGGTGGTATAGCCCTGTGCAGTACAGGTGGGAGCCGTTACCTTGGCGGTGTAGCTATGTCCCAGAGCTGCAACGGTTTCTTGCTTCACAAGAACAGCGTTACATACAGAGCAGTGCTTGCCTTGGGTCTTGCCGGTTGCGGTACAGGTTGCGGCAACTGCCTTGTCGGTCACTTCCGTATGTCCCTTGGCATTTACGTAGGTATCCTTGTAGGTGTTGGAGCAACGGGAGCAGGTGTGGGTGGTGTAGCCCTGTGCGGTACAGGTGGGAGCCGTTACCTTGGCAGTGTAGCTGTGTCCCAAGGCGGCAACGGTCTCTTGCTTCACAAGAACAGCGTTACAGACGGAGCAGTGCTTTCCTTGGGTCTTGCCGGTTGCGGTACAGGTTGCGGCAACTGCCTTGTCGGTCACTTCCGTATGTCCCAGAGCCGCAGTGGAGGCGGTAAAGGTGAAGGTTCCATACGTGGTGGTCTTCCACTTATAGCTGTCCGTACCCGTTGCGGTACAGGTGGGTGCTTTTGTTACGGTCTTGGTGTAGTCCGTAGTGTTCAGTTTGGGAAGAGTCACCGTATTGGTTTGTGAACACTTAGAGCAAGTTCCCGTCAGAGTACCCGTTGCGGAAGTGGTGGGATTCTTAGTTGCTTTGTAAGTGAAACTATGAGATTCGGACTTGCTGTAACCACAGGAACAGGTAGCTTTATGATTGGTATTATCTACCTTGGCATAGGTGTAGCTGTGGGCTGTTGCGGTATAGGTTGCGGTAACGGTGGTATCTGCTGTAATGTTGGTCAGAGCTTTATCCCATCCCTTGAAAGTGTAGTGGTTGTTTTCATCAAAAGCCTTGGTGGGGGTTACCCCTACATAGGTTGCAGTACCGCCCTCAACCACATCCTGACGGTATAGGACAGTGCCATCGGCTTGGGTGAAGGTTACGGTGTAGGAAACGACAGGGACATCTTCCACAGATCCTACATAAATATAGTCGATAATCACCTTGCCGGAACCCTTGGTTTGGGATTTAATGTGCCAGAAGCGGAACCCTAAATTGGTGATTGCATCTGCATTGGCGAATTCCGAGCTTACGGGAATGCTAATGGTTTGGTATACCCCGTTTTGCAGGGTATAATTTGCTGTCATATTGTAGCTTCCACGGTTGGAAACACCATCGGTTGTATAATCGTAGACCACAACGACTTGGGGATCGGTGCCTGTTGCAGAAACACAGCCTTCCAGCTTAAAGCGGATTTGTATGCAGTCTCCTGTCTGAGGCTCATACCCCAAGGCGTGATATTCCCGATTGTTCCGATCTACAAAATAGCCTGCGGGTGCAGATGTCGCTATCCATGGCCCGTAATAATTGTTGGTAGTGCCATAAGCAAGACCCTCTGCCACATTTACGCGGAGGACACCTTTCTCGTTGGAAATGGAGCAATCATCAGAGATCTTGGCTGTAGTAGAAGTCTCAGAGGTTCCCCAATGAGGCTGTTCTTCTCGATCAAAATTCAGATCATTATAGGCCTCTGCGGTGTAACGCTGACGATCTGCCTCTGTGTTGGTAAAGTCAAAAAACAGATTCCGATCTTCCTGTACAGGGGCACCGGACGCAGGACCGATGTACAGATAGTCAACAGTAACAGATCCGGGCTTGGAGGTATCCGCGGGAATGACATAGGAGAATGCAGGGCGTAGCCCTGTAATGGAGCTTGCATTGCGAAAATCGGAACTTGTATTCACAGTTATCACTACATATTTACCGTTAGCGACATAATTTGCTCCAAGACTGTAACTGGTATCGTAGAAGAGCTCGGTGCCACCGTCCTTGAAGTAGCACAGACGGAAGTTGGCAGTTTCGCCGGGAGCGGCCTTCAGATTTTCGGCCTTGAACCGGATCTGGACGATCTCGGCATTCTTGGGAGCAAAGCTCAGAGGATTGAGACCGCCGGCATAGGTACGGACAGATAAATTCTTTCGGTTGGTGTCCGCGGCCTTGGTATAGAGTTTCAATGTACCGGATAAGGTATCTACAAAGCCGGAGGTAATGTCGTTGGACTTTGTAGAAGCGTTATACTCGATGAACTCCCAACGGGAGGTGGCATCGAAGTTGGTGCCATTGTACTGGGGCTCGAACTCGTAGTTCTTTCTGGAGGCGGTATCATCGTTGAAATCAAAGAACAGGGACTTGGTAGCATTGTCGTTGCTACGGTTGCGGATATGGAGGGTAAAGGTTCCCAGAGACTGAGCGGTACCGTTGTGGTTTGCAAATTTGATGGTAACGGTGTAGTCACCGGGAGTGCTTCCGCTGAAATTAGAGGGGAACTCTAACCAATAGGTGCCGGGAGCGTTCTTCTGCCAGCCGTCGTAGAAAATCTCGCCGCTGTCTCCGGAATTCTTGAATTTGTAGTTAACACGGAGATCGGCGGTCAAGAGAGACAGCGCCTGGCTCTTGCTGATGCCGGGATTTGCGTAGTAGTCCTTATGACCTGTCCAGGACAGAAGGAGGGTATCTGTAGTAGCACTATAGGAATACATACGGAGCTTGAGGTAATCTAACTTCTCGTTAGCGGCGGTTTTGGTTAGCTTGGATACTCCCCAGCCCTGATCGGTGGTTGCCATATATGCATCACGGTACAGGGGGTGGTAGGTTGGGTTGCTGGGTTCATAGCGGGTATAGACCAAGAAGGTGTTATCCTGCATCATATCCATGCGGATAGCATTGGTGGTGCTTTCCATCTGGTTGGTGAAGGAGGCCCAGGAACTGAACATGCCGGAGGCGGTATAGGTATCTCCTCTGCCCAGAGCCATGTTGTAGTTCTTGGAGTTAGTTCCCCAATAGTCACCGCTGCCCTTGGTAACAGAACCGCTGACATAGTAGCCCTTACCGCCGCTGGTCAGAGCAATGGAGAGATCGGCGGCAGTGCCTGTAGAAATGTTCCAGTTTACATATCTGCGCTGAGAAGCACCCATATAGTATCTGTCGTTGGAATAGAATGCGGTAGATCCGTTTTTAACGGTACCGTCAGAGGTGCTGTAGTACAGGGGATAACCCATCTTGTTATCTACCAGCATGAAGGTACCGCTGATCTTTGTGGGGGCGGTGGTGACACGGTCATAGCGGTAATACTGCTCGGAAGCAGTGGTCTGGCCGCTTTCGTAATAGTTGGCTTCCTCCATATCACGGGTAAGGTTGCCCCAGCTCAGCCAGTCTACATCCTCGGTAAAGGGTTCTTGGAGGAAAATACCTTCTTCTGCACAATAGCCAACCAGATTAGAGTTGCCGTAATAGATGGTTCCGGCGTAGGGCATCCAGTTGTGGTTGTTGGTGTAGAGGTCCTTGCGGTTTGTGGTGGCCTGCTCTACCTGATTCAGGAAGGAGATAGAGGGGGCAATGGTCTTAACCAGTGTGACATGTCCGTCAAAAGCATGATGAGGGATCTGGAGAATATCCGATTGGAGATCTGCTTGAGGATACATATCGATCAAGATCCGATCTGCATCATAAATATCACCGGTAAGAAGAGCTGTTTTTCCGTCAAAGGTCACACGGAGAACGGAAGAACAGTTATTTTCCTCGTCGGACTTACGCATACAACCTACATCACGAGTAATGAGCTGATTGCTACTGTTGGGAGTGTAGAGATCTTCAACGGTATATAGAACATCGAAACGAACGTCACAAATGGTGAAATATTCACCGGTGTGCTGTTTGTAGTACTTGGCATTGGGGTAGAGTTTGCCGATAATTTCCATATTATCATCGGAAGATCCTACTACATCAAAGTTATACATGACATTCTGTAAGTCAAACTGGGTGTAGTACTTAGAAAGGAAACGGGGGAAACCTGAAACATGGTCATCGTGATAGTGGGTGACAAACCATGTGTTAATGGTGATTTTCTGCCCTTCGGGAATACCGGTGATCCGTCGCAGGAAAGCATAGACACGCTCACAGTCGCGGTCGCTCATCTGCATATAACTGCCGCCATCAATAACAAAGAGACTATTGTCTGCAAACTTGATAACGAACATAGAACCTGCGTTATTGCGGTTTTGGCTGCCGTAGTCACTGTTGTAGCCGTAGCCGTCCTGGGCTGCGGAGAAGGGAACCATGTACAGCTCTGTACGCCCCACATTTTTGCCACTTCCGGTGTAGGAAATCCGGCGGAAAGTATCCCTATTGGTATCTACAATGATGCGGGTTTCTTTATAGGCATCTACGAAGTAGGTGTAGACAACATGACTCCCATCGGGGGCTAAAAATTTGTAATGACGATTGTATTCAGACTGTGCAGGGATCTTCTTTTCGTACAGGACGGTATAGCCCTTTTCCTTTAATGTCGTTCCAAAGGTCAGGAACTGGCTTGCAGTGGTACCCGTAACGATCCGCATTTTAGACTGCGTGCCGGTGTTTGACAATCCAAGATATTGACCGCAATCATAGGTCATCCAGCCGGAAGAGGTACCACCGGAATAGGCCGGGACAAATGCTGTGTAGTCAGAGTTGCAAACAAAGGTGAAATAGTCTAAATTAGCAAGGTTGGTGCTTGCGGTACCGGAGGCTTGAACGAAGATCTTGTGCACACCGGCAGGAACGAACTTGTTCAGGCTAATGGTCTTTGCACCTACTCCAGAATCCGCTGCCAGAGTATAAGTGCCGATCAAGTTGCTGGCGGAAATCGAGTCAATGTAGAAGTTTAGCTTTGCACCCTTGAGAAGACCACGGACACCGATCTTCAGTTGGTTTTCTTTGCCGGTAAGGGATATGTTGCGATATTCCATCCACTCTCCGTTGCGCAGGTTGTTGACCACCTTATTCATAGAGGAATTCGCTGCCAAAGCAAGGGAGAAATAAGCATTTACAGAGTTCATATTATGAAAATGCTCTGCCTGAATGGTTTCGGTAGAAGCACGCTGACGATTGTAGTCATAAAGGTAGGCAGAGAGCTCACTGGGGCGGTCGGTCATAATGCCATCGAAACCGATATCCAGCATATAAGCCCAGGTTTTTTCGCTATCAGGTCTGCCACCACTCCAACCACCGGTGGAAATAGTGGAGCCGTAAAGGGCAATGTTGTTTTCATCGCAAAAAGCATCAAAAGAGGAGGTTATGATCTCCTCATAGGCGGTAGCATTGTCGGCACCGTAGGTAACCTCAACAGCCTTTAAATAGGTACCATTGTTCAAATGAGACTGGAGGGTAGATGCGTTGGGCTTACCCATAACGTGCATATGCATCATGGTGTTCTTAACATCCGCCTGGGTAATGGTGTCGTTGGGATAGGCGGTATTCCATGCCGTTGCCGCAGCGGTAGCCCATGTGTTAATGGTACTTGCACTTTGGGAAATTTTAAAATATGCATTGTTCAGCATATTCTTCTCGCGAAGAAGCTTATAACAAGCGGAGAAGATTTCTTGGGAGGTACACTTATCGATGGTAATGAGGGTATGGGGGCCATACATCTGCACCAGATCCAACAGATCATCAAAACGAGCAGGATATACTTTGCCACCTGAAGCCGCATCGGCACCGTAGTGAGTCTTGTAATTAGGCAGAGAGTTCAGGATCTTTGCTTGTGCGGCAGTCATGGTGTAGGCAGTAGTGAAAGAAGAGCCACCCTGCTCTGCACGCAGTGCCATGGATTTCAAGGAAGACCAGTTGTAGTCTGCAACATTGCCCGTAGAGCCTACTACCGTACGGTTAATGGTGGTGTCATGGAACAGAGTCAGGACACCGTCCTTACTGAGCATAACGTCGATCTCAACGCCGTCAATACCCATGGCAATGGAGTGGTAGAATGCAAGGAGAGAGTTTTCCGGAGCCATTCTCCAAGCACCGCGGTGGGTAAAGGACACCGGGAGATCCTGTTCAACCTTGCTAATGGCATCCTGGGCACCGTAAGTAGGGGCAGGATATGCCGCTGCTGCAGGGATCATCTGCAGCACAATGAAAAGTGCAAGAAGCAAAACAGGAAGTCGTTTCCACATAATAATTTCCTCCAGTGTATACAATATCAATATAATTATACCAAGAAATCCCATTAGTGTCAAACACTTTCTCCATAAAACAGCCGCCCACACTCCCCTAACGAAGTTCTGCAAATCACAGTTTATCGAACTGTTTAGCGACACGGTAGGCACTAAAGCCTCTTTTGTGTAAAGGGCGGTGGCACGGCGTAGCCGTGACGGAGGGATTGTAGATGTTCCGAATTCAATAAAATTTGTGCAAAAATCGGCATTTTTTCAATCCCTCAGTCGCTTCGCGACAAATCGCTGCGGCGATTCCGGTCGCGGCTCTGACAGTCCACCGAACTGTCATTCACTCCCGCGACACCGCTTCGCTAACCCTTTACACAAGGGAGCCTTAAGAAAGCCCCTACCATACCTTTGGACAGTTCGACAAACGGGAATTTGAAGGGCGAATTGGTAGAAAAAGGCTCTGTTGGGGAATTGAGATCCTCAACAGAGCCTTTGGATTCAGGTTATGCTAATTTGGGTTGTACTTTTAGTTTGCGAAGTAAGCCTTTGCACTATCGGAGTAGGCAAAGAGGGCTTTGCACAGATCTCCCAGGGTGCCGGTTTTGCCGTTGCCGTAGGTGTCGGCGGTATAGAGGACAGTGCCGGAGACTACGGTGTCACCGGAAAGGATCTGAACTGTCAGCTCGGAGCGAAGCTCAGCCGCCAGCATGGAATCCAGAGTGAAGGCATAGTAGCCACGGCTTGCGTTGTAGACCTCTATATGGGGAAGGATCAGCTCCTTGTCCTTGCCGTAGATGTCCTTGTAGGTGACCTTCATGCTCAGATCCTCTGTGGAGCCTGTATAAGAGCCCAGAGAGAAGATGAACTTCACACTGACCTTGGAAGCTAAGTCCAGAGCCTTGCCCAGCCACTGCACAGCATTGGTATTGGGAGCGGTTCCGATGATGTTGGTGTTGGCAAAGGTCACGGATCCCAAATCACTGAGGAGGGCTTTCTGCTCCTCGGTCATTCTGGCATCTACAAGGGCATCTGTACGGTAGCCCTTATAGATCTGAGCCTTGGCACCGTAGCGGAGCAGCTCTGCACAGAGAGCCTTCAGCTTCTGAGCGGTGGTAACCTTACCAAGCTGTCCGTAGGCATAGCTTGCAACACTGTAGGTGTCTACAGGAGAGCAGTGTACCTCTCCGTCCTTGGTGGCGTAGAGGACAGCACGGATCTCGTCATTCATATTGACGGCGGTCATACCCTCTAAGACGAAGTAGTAATAATTGCCCTGAACCACAGGAAGCAGCTTCACTTCCTTGGTGCCGGTCATTTCGCTATCCTTGTAGGTGTCGATCTCAGCCAAAATATAGACCGTATCCATGTCGTAGCCTGCCAGAGTGGTCTTTCCGATGGCGTAGTTGATGGAAATATCACTTGCTAAATTCAGGCTGTGTCCCAACTTCCAAGTGCTTTCCAAAACCGGCTCCTTCACTTCTACTCGACCGCAGATGCAAGTACCGTCTTCATAGCTGTGAGGTACTTCTTCTGCAAAGTCGCAGTTTTCACAGGTGATGATGTGGGAAGTCTTATCCTTGATCGTGTAAACAGGTGCATGACCGGTTGCAGGAACGACTTCCTGTGCGGTGAGAACTTGGTCACATACAGAGCAGTGCTTGCCTTCCGTCAAACCGGTTGCGGTACAGGTAGGTGCAACAGCCTTGTCAACGATCTCAGTATGACCGTTAGCAGGAACAACTTCCTGTGCGGTGATAACTTCGCCACAAACATCGCAATGCTTGCCTTCCGTCAGGCCGGTGGCAGTACAGGTGGGAGCAATGGCTTTGTCGATAATTTCAGCATGGCCGGTAGCAGGAACGGTTTCCTGTGCAGTGAGAATTTCGCCACAAACATCGCAGCGCTTACCTTCTGTGAGACCGGTTGCGGTGCAGGTAGGAGCTACTGCCTTGTCAATCACCTCGGTGTGACCGGTTGCAGGAACAACTTCCTGTGCAGTGAGGATTTTCTTACAGACATCGCAGTGCTTGCCTTCTGTGAGGCCGGTTGCAGTACAGGTGGGAGCTACTGCCTTGTCGATGATCTCAGTATGACCGGTTGCAGGAATGGTCTGCTGTACTACGAGGACAGCATTACATACAGAGCAATGCTTTCCCTCTGTCAAGCCGGTTTCGGTACAAGTAGCGGCAACGGCTTTGTCAATAACCTCTGTATGACCCTTGGCAGGAATGGTTTCCTGAGCGGTCAGAACTTCATTACATACAGAGCAGTGCTTACCTTCTGTCAGGCCGGTAGCGGTGCAGGTGGGAGCTACTGCCTTGTCGATAACCTCAGTATGTCCGGTTGCAGGAACAACTTCCTGTGCGGTGAGAACTTCATTACATACAGAGCAGTGCTTACCTTCTGTGAGTCCGGTTGCAGTACAAGTAGAGGCAACGGCTTTGTCAATGGCCTCTGTATGTCCCTTAGCAGGAACGGTCTGCTGTGCTACGAGGACAGCATTACATACAGAACAATGCTTGCCTTCGGTCTTACCGGAAGTAGTGCAGGTTGCGGCAACTGCCTTGTCAATCACTTCTGTATGTCCCTTTGCCACAACATAGTTATCCTTGTAGGTATGAGAGCAACGAGAACAAGTATAGGTAGTGTAGCCCTGTGCAGTACAAGTGGGAGCAGTTACCTTGTTGGTATAGCTGTGCCCCAGAGCTGCAACGGTTTCCTGCTTAACGAGAACAGCATTACAGACTGAACAGTGCTTTCCTTCGGTCTTACCGGAGGCGGTGCAGGTTGCGGCAACTGCCTTATCGATCACTTCGGTATGTCCCTTTGCCGTAACATAGTTATCCTTGTAGGTGTGAGAGCAACGAGAACAAGTAT
>JAZRGR010000302.1:0-6848 GCA_045644345.1 Faecousia sp.
TGTAGGGCACATAAGTCGTCTTGTACGAGTTCCTACGCCCTTGTGGGCTATAAAAAGTAGCCATTATAAATGTCTACTTTTTAAAGGAACTCAGTATAACGCGTTGCGATTTTGCAATTTTTGATATAGAAAATTGCAAAAGGGACAGGTTGCAATAGCGACTTGCTCAGCAGGTATTACATAAGAAAGGATTTTGTCTATGAATATGAAATATTTCTCCTTGCTTCTTCTGTGCCTGCTATTATTCTCTCTAATGCCGACCATGCCACTGCAGGTTGAAGCGTCTGTAAACAAAAGTGACATCCTGTTTTTCGATTTTTCCCATTTGGATGATTACAGCGGTAGTCAGTATGGGCAATGGGACTTCTGTTCCCCCAAACGGTGGGGAACCACAGGAGGCACAACGGATACCTTGGAAATCAATACCGATTCCAATACTTTGACCATTTACAGAACAGATCCCAAAGCCTATACATACTTCTACGCCCAGACATGGAATGCAGATAGCACTACCCGATATCCTCTGTCTTATCTTCCTAAGAACGGAGAGTATCTCCAAGTCCGAATGAAGATCAGCGGCTTTGATCCTGCTGTGAAGACCACTCGATTCTGCTTGAATTATTACATAAACGGTTCTACTACCCAGCAGGTAGACGGAGCAAGCCACAGCTTCGGAGAGGGATATGCCTTCGACGGTGAGTATATCACAATCCGTATGAAGCTGAATAACGCTTTCCGAAATGCCACCGTTATCAACGGTATTAAGCTGAATTTCTGGGATCTGAAGGGAACCGGTTCTGTGGTATTCGACTATGTGTACATCGGTCCGGAGGCAGAGCTTCCGGGAGAAGCCTCCCTTTATTTCGATTTTAAAAACACGACCCAGGATCAAAGCAGATACAATACCGATACCTACAGCAACTGTAATTTTGATACTGCATCTTCGTGGCTTGGAACCTATCTGGCAGGTGGGGCAAGAGATACCGTTTCCGTCAACAACACACAGGGAACTCTGACGGTAAACAAAACCGCATCCAATAACAATGTCTATTTTTATGCCATGAACGGAACCCCTTTGAAATACCGACCGGAGCAGGCAGAATTCCTGCAAATGAGGGTAAGGCTATGGGGCTTCAAAGCCGCCGGAAGCAAAAGTTCCTTCAGCCTGAACTATTATACCAATGGAGCAGATATCCAATATACAGATGCAGCTACCTACAAATTTGAAAAAGGCTTCATTTTTGAAGGGGAATACCTGACGATTACCCTTCCGATTGCCCGGGATTTTAGCCAAAGAGAGGTCATTAGCCAGATTAAGCTGAACTTCTGGAATTTGGAAGGGACAGGAACAGTGGAGTTTGATTATGTCTATATTGGTTCTAAGGAAGGCTTGCCTTCTAAGGACTATTTCCGTTTTGGCTATGTTAGCTCGGAGGGGCAGGGAATCGTAGCACAGCAGAACTGCCCGGTTACTTCGGGCGTGACAGAATCCACCTTAAAGTTCAACAACGAAGCCCGCAATAATCCGGCAGTGGGCTTCCTAACGACCATTGAACAGTCCGCAAAGGTGAGCTTCAAGGCATCCTACAGCGGATACTACACAGAAGGAAGTACGGCGGAAAGCCGTAAATCTCTTGCCCCCAATCTGCCGTGGAAGTTAGAAACCACGACCTCTCAAGCGGCAGCCTACGAAACAGCAACGGGGGGAAAGGTACTCCTTGCTACAAATGCAGACTTTTATAATGTGAATACCTATCAGCCCCTCGGCTATATGATCATGGAAGGGAATGTACTTCAAAGCTATGGGTCCCGACAGCAACCCTTCTTCGCTGTACTGAAGGACGGAAGCTTTGTGATCCGTGATTTCGGTGCTCCCACAGGGGATGTGGCAGAAGCTGTTTCCGGCGTCTGGCTTGTGAAGGATGGAAAGAATGTGACAGATACCTATTATCATTCTAACGGCTACAAGTCAAATCAGCCTATGAATGCTATTGGTCTAACCGAGGACGGAAAGGTTCATATTTTTGTCATTGACGGCAGACAGGAAACCTATTCCATGGGGATGGATGTTAACGACTTATCCAACTTCTTCGTATCCCTTGGCTGTGTCAATGCCATAAACTTAGATGGTGGAGGCTCTGCTACTTATGCCAGTGTCCACCAAGGCAAACAGACCTTACGATTGCGGAATTCTCCTTCGGACGGCAAGGAACGAGCCATTTCCAATGCGTTGCTGATGATCTCCACGGAGGGGGAATGTGATCATAACTATAGCAAGAACTATGTCATGAACTCTGACGGGACGCATAGGGTTTCCTGTAGCAAATGCGACCATGAGATCACGTCCGGACATCTGTATACGAATCACCGCTGTCTTTGCGGAGACATAGAAGAGCAACCGGCATATCTATACTTTGATTTTGGGAACAAGGAGGAAGATCGGGAACGCTACCTAAATGCTGCTTATGGCTATTGGAACTTTGACATTCCTTCCGGCAACCCGTGGAGCAACAGTAACTGGTCTACTGCCAATAACGGTGAAAAGCGCAATCATTACCGTATAGACAATGACGCAGGACTGCTCATTGCCGATGTTACGGATAGCGGTAACGGTCCCTTGATCGCACCTACCAATACCTACGGTGTGTTCCCATGGTTTTTGGAGAATTTCTACGGGTATTTCCCGTTGAATTTTATCCCTA
Source organism: Faecousia sp. (assembly GCA_045644345.1). GTDB lineage: Bacteria > Bacillota > Clostridia > Oscillospirales > Oscillospiraceae > JAZOXB01. The sequence goes on from JAZRGR010000302.1 coordinate 2,703, forward strand.
AAAATGGAGAATATTTCCAAATCCGTTTTAAAACCAATGGCTGTAGCCCGGTAGAAGGTGCAACGCCCAGAGTTGATTTGCATTATTATTACCAAAAGGATGATGTCTACGGCGGAAAAGTCGAGGCGGCAGTGGACTTTAGCATCAAAAACGGCACCTATCAAACCTTTACTCTCCCACTGTCCGACACCTTCCGTAATGTGGATGTGATTCGAGACTTTGCGGTAAGATTCCGCAATCTCACTTCAACAGGGGGCAGTGTCAGTATTGATTACATTTATATGGGACCAAGAGCAAACCTGCCCACTGCCCTCCACACAGTCACCTTTGTTGACGGAAACGGAAAGACTCTGCAGACCCAGCTTGTGCAGAACGGCAACAGTGCAACTTATACAGGTCCAACCCCTACCAAAGGGGCAAGTGCTACCCATCACTATACCTTTAAGGGTTGGGATCAGTCCTTGGCAAATATACAGGAAAATACCACGGTTAGGGCACAATTTACAGAGGCTGCCCATGGCCTGACCTACTCCAAGGTGGATACCTCCGAGCACAAAGCCACCTGCACCTGTGGCTATAGCAGGACAGAGTCCCACAACTACGCATATAAGGCAACCGACAACCCTACCCCCTCAGCAACGGGTGTGCTGACAGGTACTTGTTCTCGTTGTAGTGCAACTGCTACCGTCACCCTGCCTAAGCTCAATACCGCAGACTATACCAAGTCCACCGTCAAGGCTCCTACCTGTACAGAAAAGGGTACGGACAGCTACAAGTGGAACACAACTACCTATGGCACCTTTACCTTTACTGCAACCACCAACGCTACGGGACACAGCTATACCTATGCCCCTGTAGATGCCATGCTCCACACGGTAGGCTGTGAAAATTGCGACCTGGCAGAACAAGCTCCCCACAGCTATGCAGAGGGATTGTGCATCTGCGGAGAGAAGGGAATCAAGGATCCTGTAGAGCTACCCACTCTTAAGTTAGGGCATACGCTGAATTTGGCAAGTGATATCTCCGTGAACTTTGTGATCCTTAAGCAGAATTTGGAAGGATTCGATCCCGGTTCCATCTATGTAGAGTGCGTGATGGATACCTATGAAGGAAACGTCAAGACAGGCACCAAGACCGTAAGACTGGAGACTGTGGACAAGGGGATCCACTATTACTTCACTCTCACAGGTCTTACAGCCATTCAGATGAATGACTCTATTGCTACCACTCTCTACGGCACCAAGGACGGGCAGGTATACATCTCGCCTTTAGATACCTACAGCATTGCAACCTATGCCTACTCCCAGATGAACAACCCGGATCGTGCAGAGAGTCTCAAAATCCTGTGTGCAGACCTGCTCCGCTACGGTACCAAGGCACAGATCTTTAAGTCCTACCGCTTAGATGCCTTGGCAGACAGTGCTATGACTGAGGAACACAAGGCATATCTGTCAGACATGGATACTGTGACCTTCGGCAATACCAATGGGGTTCTGAACGATCTTCCTAATGCCCCCATTACCTGGGCAGGCAAGTCCTTGAACCTGGAGTCCAAGGTAGCTCTGAAGTTCGTCTTTCACCCTGCCAATTATACGGGAGACCTGTCTGCGCTGACCCTGCGGATCTCCTACACAGATGCATACGGGAATACCAAGACAGCCACCGCAGCCCATCCCACACTGTACAATGCCCAGTTAGGCTACTACGTATTCACTGTAGACAGCCTCCTTGCCGCAGAGCTGCGAGCCGTGGTCTCTGCGCAGATCTATGCAGGGAACACTCCTGTATCTGCCACCCTGCAATACAGCCCCGATACCTATGGCAACGGTAAGAGCGGTGCCCTCTTAGAACTGTGCAAGGCACTGTTTGCCTACTCTGATTCTGCAAAGGCTTACTTTGCACCGTAAAATCTAAACCCTTGAGGCTCTGTGTGATCTCTTCACACAGAGCCTCAAATTGTGATATTCCGATTTGTCGAGCTGTTTAAGATTCGCACACGCCCCTTGCCTCTCCCCTTGGGAGAGGTGTCGCGAAGCGACGGAGAGGGTAAATTGCACCATCGTCACCCGTATAAATTTCGTTACAACGAATGCATCGCCAAGCATGTTCGTAGGGAACGACCCTGTGTCGTTCCGCCACACCCTCGTTATCCGTATGCATCAATTATGCTAGGAAAAGTCCGATAATAGCAGATAATGTAGGAAATTTGTTGGCTTTTCCGTTTTGAATTTATGCCAACGTATATAGTTACCTTAGCGGAACGACACAGGGTCGTTCCCTACGAACAAATTTGATTGTTTGTACGTTTCACGCAAAATGCCTACGGGTGACGAGGGCGAACAGAGTCGTCTGCCCCTACAAATCATAATCGGTAACTGCTCGATAAATCGGAAATGGTGGGTTAATGGTGATGGTGATGGTGGTGGCAGGTGGGGGCATGGGAGTCAATGCGACAATGCTTGTGGTGGCAGTGGTCTGTGGAGGTCTCCAACTCCAAGGTCACATGGGAGATGCCCTGTTCCAGGAGCTTGTGGCGAACAAGATCCTTGATGCTATGGGGATCTCCGTCTGTTACGATATGGACGGTGGCGCAATGGGTGTGACCGTCCAGACTCCAAATATGGAGGTGGTGGACATCCAGAATGCCCTCTATGTGAGACAGGTGCTCTCTGATTTCTTCCGGATCAATGTTGTGGGGTGTTTTCTCCAGGAAGAGGTCTATGACTTCTTTCAAAGTCCCGGCGGCATGGAAGAGGATGAACAGGGCAACACCAATGGACAGAATGGGATCAATGAGGACAAAATCCGTAAACTTCATGACCAAGGCACCTACAAGAACCACGATCCAGCCCAGTACATCCTCCAGCATATGGAGGTTCACCGCCTTCTGATTCAAGGAATGACCGCCACTGGTGAAAAAGGCGGCACTGAGGTTCACAGCTACGCCGATGACGGCAAAGAGGATCATGCCGTTGTAGCGGATCTCCGTGGGATTGAGAATACGGAGGACAGCATTGTACATAACCATGAGGGAGCCGGACAGGAGGATCAGGGATGTAATGGCTCCTCCCAGAGCAGAGTACCGTCCGTAGCCGTAGGAATGGGCTTGGTCCGGGGCTTTCTTGCTCTTCCGTTCCAGGAAGTAGGACAGACCGATGCCTGCCGCATCCCCCAAATCGTGGATGGCATCGGAGAGAATGGCTACGCTCCCCGTATAAATGCCGCCGAAAAACTCGAAGACGGAAAAGGCTAAATTCAATAAAAATGCTATGAGGATATTCTTGTCAGATTTCATAGGGACCTCCTGTTGCAGAAATGGTTATTCTGTGATACAATGGATCTGTTAATGAACGATTTGTTCAGTTACATCATAACAGATCGTGGATAGAGAAGCAACATATGATATGGCTATCCTATTCCTTATGGAACAAAATCGTGAAAATGTACGGAGGAAATCTATGGACAGACGGCAAAGAAAGACCAGAGAGGCCATTTTCAGGGCCTTCACAGACTTGTTGGGGAAAAGGGACTTTTCCCAAATTACGGTGGGAGAGATCATCGACAGAGCGGATGTGGGACGGGCGACCTTCTATGCCCACTTTGAGACCAAGGATTTCCTGTTGAAGGAACTGTGCAGAGAACTGTTCTGTCATATTTTTGATGCTATGGAGGGCGAGGAGGTACACAGGCACATATTTACCTGTGATGCACCGGAATCTGTGTTCCTCCATCTGATCAAACACTTACAGCAGAACGACAATCAGATCCTGGAGTTGCTGTCCGGGCGGAATGATGGGTTGTTTATACAATATTTTAAGCACAATCTCCGGGAGCTTGTTGCAAGCCAGCTTTTTCTGTTTTCCCGTAGAGATAACGGTATTCTGCCGGAGGATTTTTGGATCAATCATATTACCGCAACCTTTGTGGAAACCATAAAATGGTGGGTGGACCAAGGTATGAGAGAAACCCCGGAGCAGATCGCAGAGTATTTCTTCCTAACAGTGTAAATTCCGATTTATCGCTGTGTTACAAGTCCGCACAGACCCACCTCCCTCTGACGAGGGAGGTGCCCCGAAGGGGCGGAGGGAGAGAGAATAGCACCGAAAGTTGGCACAAATATCCCAAATAACGTAAAATTTTGTATTT
>JAZRGR010000303.1:0-5990 GCA_045644345.1 Faecousia sp.
TGCAAACCCACCTCGGCGCTCATGTCGCTCCCCAGCGTTGCACTATCCTCCGGGATGGTAAAGCATTTCTATTATACCACACTTTTTCGCAAAAAACTTTTCACTTTTAAAAATTGTCCTTGACATTGGGTACACCGCAGTATCCCTTCGGGATGGATTTAAAATAGGGCAACATATTGTCGATACAATCTGTGGTATTTCCAAAATTTTCTGCGAAAATGAAAATATTTTATGATTAGAATTTCCAGTTAGGATCATTTTCCATTTTCAATTTTCAATTTTCCATTTGCGAAAGCATAACAGACCGACAAATTAGAATTTGATTTTTAAATGTGACCATTCTGTCATGGCAAAGGGCTGTCATGTGTGGTATGATATGTGTGGAGGTGTACATATATGGACAAACTGTTATTGGTAGAGGACGATCCCGATCTGATCAAGACACTGCAGGCTTTCCTGCAGTTGGAGGGCTTTGCTGTCCTGTCTGCAGCAGGTCAGCAGGAGGCAGGGGCAATTATGCAGACCCAAAAGCCCCGGCTTGCTCTGGTGGATATTTCCCTGCAGGAGGGCAACGGTTTCGGTGTCTGCAGGCAGGCACGGGATCTGGGGATCCCCGTGATCTTCCTAACTGCCTCGGCAGATGAATTCTCCGTGGTAGCAGGTCTGGATATGGGAGCAGATGACTACATCTCCAAGCCCTTCCGTCCCCGTGAATTAGTCTCCCGGATCCGCAATGTCCTCCGCCGCAACGGTGGGAGCAACGGGATCCTGGCTCTGGGGGATATACAAGTCGATCCCCAAAAGGGCACAGTCACCCGAAGAGGTGAATCCATCTTCCTATCAGCGCTGGAGTACAAGCTGTTCCTCCTGTTGCTGCAGAATAAGGGACGGCTCCTGACACGGGATCGGCTGTTAGAGGAAATCTGGGACAGTGGCGGAGACTTTGTCAACGACAACACCCTAACCGTGTACATGAAGCGGCTACGGGAGAAATTAGAGGAAGACCCCAAAAGCCCCCGTTATCTCAAAACCGTACGGGGTTTGGGCTACCGATTGGAGGATGGGCAATGATCTTACGCAACAAGGAGCTAAAGCAAGCCTTTTCCCTCTACTCGGCGGTGGGAGCCCTGCTGATCCCCACAGCCTTCCTCATAAATTGGATCACGGGAGTGTTCGTCCTTCTGTGTTGGAGTCTGTGCGGACTTCTGTTGTGGTTCATAGAATGGAGTCGATACAACACGCTCAGACAGCTCAGTCGGGATCTGGATGAGCTCCTGCTCCACGGAACCCCGCTGTCTATCGGGAAATATGAAGAGGGCGAACTGTCCCTCCTGGCAGATCAAGTACAGAAGTTGACCCAAAAGCTCACAGAGGCAAGAGATGCTATGCAGAAGGATAAGACCTTCCTGGCAGATTCCTTGGCAGATATTTCTCACCAGCTTCGGACCCCTATGACCGCCATGGGGCTGCATCTGTCTCTTCTCCAAGGGCCGGATTACGGGGAATATCGGGAACGGATCAGGGATCTGCGGTCTCTCCTGCAACGGATGCAGTGGCTGGTAGAGGCACTGCTGAAGCTGTCTAAGCTGGACGCAAGTACTGTGGAGCTCCGTATGGAGGAAGTCTCTCTAAAAGCACTGCTGAAACAAGCTACAGAGCCCTTTGCCATTGCGATGGACTTACAGGAACAAGATTTGCATGTCTCCTGCCGGGATTGTATCCTGCACTGCGATCCTGTATGGACAGCCGAGGCCATCGGGAATGTGATCAAGAATGCTATAGAGCATAACCCTCCCGGTGGAGCTATTATTATTACAGGGAGGGACACCCCCATATTTACGGAGATCACCATAGAGGACGAAGGGGGCGGTTTTTCCCCGGAGGAGCTTCCTCGGATCTTTGACCGTTTTTACCGTGGGAAAAAGCAGGATCCCAAGAACTGCGGCATCGGTCTGTCCCTTGCCCGTAGCATCCTCAGTGCCCAGGACGCAACCATCCGGGCAGAGAACCACGGCAAAGGTGCACGATTTATCGTCAAATTTTATAAACAGCTTCTGTGACAGTTCTCTCACCTACCCTTCACCGCAACGTCACATAGGCAAGGTATACTGATAGCGTCAAATTCCGATTTATCGCTCCCTTCGGTCGCGTAAATCGGAATAATGGAAAATGGAAAATGTATAATGTAAAATGTCGGTATCCCTTCGGGATGGATTTAAAATAGGGCAACATATTGTCGATACAATCTCTGGTATTTCCAAAATTTTCTGCGAAAATGAAAATATTTTATGATTAGAATTTCCAGTTAGAATCATTTTCCATTTTCCATTTTCAATTTTCCATTTGCGAAAGCATAACAGACCGACAAATTGGAATTTGATGTAAAATTGTTTAAGAGGTGGTCTTATGGAACTATTACGGGTTGAGCATTTGAGCAAGATTTATGGGGAAGGGAATAACGAGGTTCGGGCATTGGACGACGTGTCCTTCTCGGTGGAGAAGGGGCAATTCCTTGCCATCGTCGGCCCCTCCGGGTCGGGCAAGTCCACACTCCTACATATTCTGGGTGGGGTGGACCGTCCCACTGCAGGAAAGGTCTATTTAAACGGACAGGATGTCTTCGCCCAGAAGGAGGATCGGCTTGCCATTTTCCGCCGCCGTCAGGTGGGTCTCATCTACCAATTCTACAATCTGATCCCCGTTCTGAATATACGGGAGAATCTGTGTCTGCCGGTCCTTATGGACGGAAGAAAGGTCAACGAGGCACACTTGCAGGAGCTGATAGCTACCTTGGGATTAACAGGACGGGAACACCATCTGCCCAATCAGCTCTCCGGCGGACAGCAACAACGGGTATCTATCGGTCGTGCGCTCATGAACTCCCCTGCTGTGGTGTTGGCAGATGAGCCTACGGGAAATTTGGATTCTCGCAACTCTCAGGAGATCCTGGAGCTACTGAAGCTGAGCAATCGCCGCTACGGGCAGACCCTTATCGTCATCACCCACGACGAGTCCATTGCTCTGCAGGCAGATCGGATCCTCACCATTGAAGACGGCAGGATCGGGAAGGATCAGGTGATCCGATGAACATCCTCAGCAAATTCACCGCCAAAGCCATGAAGCAGAATCCCAGCCGCACCCTCGTTACCCTGTTGGGTGTCATTCTGTCAGCGGCAATGTTTGCGGCAGTGACTACACTGACCTTCAGCTTTTGGTCCTTCTTGGTGGAAAATGAGATCGCACGGAACGGGGATTACCATGTACAGTGCCATTGGCTACGGGATGAAGAGGTTGCCTCCCTCCGTGGCAACGAGGACATCAGCCATATAGCGGAGTACAGAGCCCTGGGCTATCTCAAGACCCAGGCAGGCAGTGACGGCCCCCTGTCCACCTTCGTCCTGGCGGCAGGTGATGAGTCGTATTACAAGACTATGCCGATACGATTGTCCCGGGGCCGTCTACCCCAAAACAGCAGGGAGCTCCTGCTCCACGAGGCGATCCTGCCGGAGCTGGCTTATTACGGCTATGCCACGGACGTGGGAGAGACTGTTTCCATGGAGCTTCTGCGGCAGACCCCTTCCTTTTCCCAAGTGCAAAGCTTGGATGGGGCAGAGTTATCCTTCCAAGGAGAGTATACCATTGTAGGTCATATCCACATGGACGTGATGCTGAACCACACCATGGACACCTATCCCATGCTGACTCTGGCAGACGGTGAAGAGGGTCTGACCCTGTGGACCCGTGCCTATGTAAAGACCGCACCCAAGCATGTATGGAAGCTGATCCAAGGAAGGGAATTCCACGATATTGAGGTCAACGAAGGTCTCTTAGCCCTCTACGGTCAGTCCAAATACGAGAACTTTACTTCCATCATCCTGTGGCTGACTGTGGTGCTGTGCTGTATTATCGTAGTAGGCTCTGTCAGTCTGATCTACAACAGCTTCTCCATCTCCCTCAGTGAGCGTACCAAGCAATTCGGTCTGCTGTCCTGTATCGGTGCTACCAAGAGGCAGCTCCGCAGGGCAGTCTATGCCGAAGCCCTGTTCTTAGGTCTACCCGGGATCCCCATGGGTGTGCTCTGCGGCTACGGTGGCATTTCCCTTACCCTATGGCTGTTACGGGATCGGCTGGCACTGATCCTGGGAGAAAGCACGCAACACGCTACCCTCCACGGGGTTTTCTCTCCCATAGCCCTTGCCTTAGGTGCAGTATTGGCCTTTGCTACCCTGTTCCTGTCTGCCACACTGCCTGCCAAGAGAGCGACAGCCATTAGTCCCCTGGAAGCTATTCGGCAGAATCGGGATTACAAGGTCCCCAAGAGAAGTAGGAAGCTCCGTCCCTCCCTCTTCGGTCTGCCCGGCACCTTGGCAAAGAGCTATTACCGCATCAGTAAGGGAAAGTATCGGGCTACCCTGATCTCCCTGATCATCAGTCTGGTGCTGTTCCTGGCTGCGGCAGGCTTTACCGCAGGGCTGAAAGCCACGGCAGATTCTGCCATCAATCTCGAAAGCTTCGACTTCGATCATTACGGCACCTATGAGGAGGCTCAAGAGCTGAGAGCACAGGACTTTGTAGCCCGAGCCGCATACACGACCCATGGTTACTACCTGTCCCATATCACAGAGGAGCAACGGTCTGCCCAATTCCTGGAATACAAGGAGGATCTGACAAGATTCTATCCCCAAGCCACAGATCCCGTAGGGGATATACAGGTCTACTATTTGGAGGATGAGGTTCTAAGGGAGTATCTCCTGTCTCACGGCTTCGACCCGGAGGCGTATTTGGATCCCACCGCACCCAAGGCACTGGTCTGCCATAAGGAGGTCACCACCTATTACACGGCAGACGAGAACGGGATCTACAACCGATATACCTACCGATATCCCCCCTTCGCCCCGGATGCAGGAGAGCTTGTGCTGTTCCCCGATGGGTGTCCCCAAGAGCTCATCCCCTCCCACGAGGTGGAGCAATGGTCCTACGGCTATGGTGCAGATGAAGCAGGCCGCCTGCTCTTAGATGTGATCCCCCTAATACAGAACGGCTACGGCTATATTGAGGAAGCCCCTGAGAATGCCATATCCTACGAGATCCGATGGGATGAGCAGAGGGGCAATGCCGCTTACCATCTCATAGATAAAGCCACGGGAATGACCGATGGACAGCCTGCCCTCGTGACCCCCGCGGAGCTGCGTCAAGTCCAATTAGGGGAAACAATAGAGGAGCTCCCCTTCGGCATTACCCAAAGTGCCAAGGAAAGCCCCTATTACACCGCACTGATCCTGCCCCTGTCTGCCGCCTCCCCGGAGGAGCGGGAAACCGGTCTATTGTGCTTCAATGCCGCAGATTATGACGGTGCACGGGCATGGATGCAAGCACATTACGAGGCGGATTTTACAGACTATCGCCTTGAGGAGGAAAGTGCCAGAGCCATGGTGCTGGTGATCGATATCTTCTCCTACGGATTTATCGTGCTGATCTGTCTGATCTGTATTGCCAATATCTTTAATACCCTGTCCACCAATGTGGCTCTTCGCAGACGGGACTTTGGAATGCTACGCAGTATGGGCTTCCGAGGCAGGGATCTGAATCGGATGCTCAGCTACGAATGTCTGACTTACGGAACCAAGGCACTGCTGTGGGGTCTGCCCATAGGGCTCCTCCTGAACGGATGGATCCAGAAAATTGCCGCCGACAGTGCAACCATTGCCTATCGTTTCCCCTATGAGGCAGTTCTGTCTGCCACGGTCTGCGTGTTCCTGGTGGTTTTCCCCACCATGTTCTATGCCGCCTCCAAGCTGCGCAGGGATAACCCTATCGAAGCAATCCGCAACGAGTGCCTGTAAACCGCCAAATTCCGATTTATCGCTGTGTTACAAGTCCGCACAGACCCACCTCCCTCTGACGAGGGAGGTGCCCCGAAGGGGCGGAGGGAGAGAGAATAGCACCGAAAGTTGGCACAAATATCCCAAATAACGTAAAATTTTGTATTT
>JAZRGR010000304.1:0-8523 GCA_045644345.1 Faecousia sp.
GCAATCGGCGAGAGATTTTGTTCCAAATTGAGGTTTGGAAAACGCAGGAATACTTTGTGTATTTCAAGTTTTTCAAACCGAAAAGTTGGGACAAAAGATTCGCTGAGTGCCGACGGCTATTTATTCAGAGTTTCCCTAATATTTTCAGAAAGAGAAAGGAAGATCCCTATGGAGAAATCTCCGAAAAAAGCCCCTAAGGAACAAGCCTTTTCCAACATCAGCCTACGCTCCTTTGTGACAGTAGTATTGGTCTTAACGGTCATATTGGCTGTTTCCGCAGGTCTGTCCTATGTGATCCCACAGGGACATTTCAGCCGCGACACCGAGGGTGTGATCCTAACAGGCACCTATGAACAGGGAACCATAGAGGGGATCTCCCTGTGGCGCGTCCTCACCGCTCCCATCCGCGTTTTTGCCTCCGAGGACGGCCTCACCATTATCATGATCAGCCTGTTCCTGCTGATCATGAGCGGCATCTTCAATCTGCTGGAAAAGACAGGTGGTGTGCGGATCTTCATCTCACAGATCATCCGCCGTCTCAAAGGGCGCAAGGAGCCTGTGATCTGCATTACTGTGCTGATCTTCATGCTCTTCGGTAGCTTCTTCGGTATGTTCGAGGAACTGGTCACACTTCTGCCTATTATGATCCTTTTTATGCTGTCCATGGGCATGGATACCATGATGGGTCTGGGCACCTGCTTACTTGCGGCCTGCTTTGGCTTCTCTGCCGCCATTACCAATCCCTTCTCCGTAGGTCTTGCCTCTCAGTATATGGGCGTCAGCCCCTCCGATGGTGTGTGGCTGCGGTTGGTGTTCTTCGTCCTGGTCTTTGGGACAGTGTGTATCTTCCTCACCGGCTATAAGCGGAAGCTGGACAAGACTCCCACCGCCTCTCTGAGCTACGATGTAGATATGCAGAAGCGTGTCTTTGTCCAAGTCCAGAATGAGGAATTGAGCCCCGAGGAAGCACGGAGCTTCCGGATCTACAGTGGCTTCTTTGCCGTTCAGATCTGTGTTCTCCTCGCCATCGCCTCCATCCGTGCCATTTCCGGTCTCGCGATCCCCATCTTAGCCGCCAGCTTCTTGATCTCCGGCGTGATTGCAGGTCTGCTGGTATGTAAGAAGCCGGGGGACGTGTTCCGTCCCATCTTACAGGGCGCCGTGGCTATGCTCCCCGCTGTGGTCATGATCGCCCTGGCCTCTTCCGTTAAGCTGGTTATGGTTGAAAGTGGGATCCTGGATACGGTAATGCACTTCGCCTTGACCCTCTTGGAGGGGAAGAGCAAGTTCCTGGTGATCCTGCTGATCTATGTGCTGATCCTGTTCCTGCAGATCTTCATTGGCTCTGCTTCTGCCAAGATCGTCCTGGTCATGCCTATCGTCATGCCCATTGCCATGGCATTGGGGATCTCCCCCTCTTTAGTCATACTGACCTACTGCATGGCAGACGGCTTCTCCGATGCCATTATCCCCACCAATCCCGTCCTTCTCATCGGCCTGTCCATGGCGAATATTTCCTATGGCAAGTGGGTCAAGTGGACCTGGAAGCTCCAGCTCTTCGTGTTCCTGCTGACCATGGGTATCCTTCTGTTTGGCGTCGCTATCGGTTATTGACAGATACAAAGGGAGGCATCCATGAAAATAGAAGAATTTCCGGCATCTTTTTTCCCCGGATTAGCAGATCCTTGGGCAGCCTTATTTATCAGCTTCATCACAGGGATAGTCGCGCTGTTCTTCCTGCGGCTTATAGCAAACAGTCTGTTAGAAATGCATCGAAGCAAGACTGCCTTACGCAAACTGCGGAAGGAATACTCCTTTTGGGATCGGTTCCTCATGCTCCCTCCCTGGAAGCACAGTGAGCATGCGCCTCAGTTCTGTAAGGTTCTGATCTGTATCCATCATATTCGCCTGTGTCTCCTGCTGATCAGCCTACTCCTCTGCCTCTTAGGACTCGGTATGGAGAACTTACAGACCGCAAGCCGCATTCTGTGCCTCATTTCCTTCGTAATGATAGACATTCCCGTTATCATCCTGGAATCACTGCTGGATCGCCGTATTTCCTGGCGGCCCACACGTTACGAATACCGCTTCAAAAAGTACAACCACACCCCGGAGCGTAGACGGCTGTGGTAGCTGTGAATCATCCACCCTTGTAAAAACACTCCATACATAGAACAAAATCTCCTCTGCCAAAAAGGGCAGAGGAGATCTTTCATATTGCATCAAATTCCGATTTGTCGGTCTGTTTGAAATTTGCACAGACCAAAGCCTTCTCCTTGAGGAGAAGGTGCCCCGAAGGGGCGGATGAGGTGGAAAATGTTTCGAATTCGCCGTAGATTTCTATAAATACGTAACATTTTACCGCACACCTCATCAGTCTCGCTCCGCCCGACAGCTTCTCCTCAAGGAGAAGCCTTGGCCCCTACCATACCTTCGGTCTGCTCGATAAATTGGAATTTGATCGTGTCGGAGAAATCGAAATTCGCTCAAATGCAGGGGAAATAGCCGCCCTTGGACTCGAACAGTTCATGGATATATTCCATATCCTGCTCGGGAATGGAGAAAAAGCGGAGATTTCTCAGATCCTGTACATAATTGCAGGTATCACAGGCAATGGCATAGGTGCGGTTTCCCACCTTGAGGGAAATGTTCCTGTCAAAGCCACAGGAGACAGCCCCCTCAAGGAGAGGTCTGTATCGGTTTCCGCTCAGAATCTCTGCCACTTTTGCACTTTCTTCAGGGGAAAGAACTGCAGAGATGTTCTTGTCATAAGAGATAAAGGTTAAAGTGACATCAGCATTTTCATCTACTTTTGTCATGCCGCAAGCGGTTAATGTTACAAGGAGACATAGCAAAAGAGGGATCAGATATAATTTTATACGTTTCATAATGCTCACCTCCCATGAGATAGTGTAAAAGTACGGTTTAATATCCGTGGTCAACGTGTCTCCATTTTCCACTGTTAGTTCTAACTAAAAACCATTTCCAATTGGTATAAGTGCTATTCGGATTTAGTGAGCCATTACCGCCCGATGCATCTACATCAAAGGATGATACAAGCACAATTACATCAGTTGCATTATTTCTATCTGCAAGCTCTTGCCAATCGTCATTCTCATCATCACCTATGTAAGTTATTTCAGTAAGCGTGCAACCGCCAAAATTTATCTTGAAATAATCAATTGCGACATCAATGGCATTACTTATTTCAGCATCAGAGTATATTTCTGAGGTGAATTCTTTAATCTTAACATTTCCTACATTTCCACCACAGCCTACTAAACTCATTACACAAACCAATACCAAAACGAATGTTATACTCTTTTTCACACTATCACTCCTTGATAAATTGGAAATTTGTATACGGGGAAGGAATTTACTTCACGATCTCGTCCAGGAAGGCACGGGTGGCGGTGGCGTTAATGGGGAGATAGAAGGAATGATAGACATTCTTCTGTTCAAGCCTCAGACGATAGGTTGTGGAGTTTGTACGGGAGTTCAGGATGATCATTGGGTCCATGCCGTTCTTAATATCCTGCTCCAGAGCGTTAAAGAGCAGTTGCTTCTGGTGGGTAGAGAGGGTAAACCATTCGTTCTTACCGATCCGGAATTCTGCAGTTTCTGTGTTCTCGGCAAGCTGTCGGAGCTGTTCCACAGCCCGATCACGGAAGAACAGGTGTATGCTGTCACGAACAGCCATACTTGCCGGCTTGCTATCGAGGGGATAAATGGGATAAGAACGGTGCAGAGTCCGTCCTCCCTCCATGGTATAGGTCAATTCCAGCTTGTAGTTGGAGTAGGAACCGTGACCTGTTTCCTCCCAAAGGGGTTCCTTTTTCTCAATGATCTCCCTATGGAGGGCGATGATCTCCTCTATGGTTTGAGGATCTGTGGAAACATAGTCCATATCCTCTATGGAAACACAGATTTTCTCTACTTGCTCTGCCTTAGGCACCTTCCGGACGATGCCTAAGAGATCCACCCGGAAGGACAGCAGGAAGGCTGCAAAGGCGAGAACATAGATGCCGCAGGCAAGGAGAGCCTTTTTCTGAAACACCTTACGGGTTCGGCGGAGCATCATCCGGATGAGGAAAAAGGCGGGAATGATCCAAAGTAGGAAGGGATACACATTGGAGCTCTCCGGGTCTCCGCCTATCATCAGGAGGAAGAAGAGCCAAAGGACATACCCCAACAGCAGGGTCAGCAAATATTGCAGTAGGGACAATACCCCGGGGAAAACATAGCTCTGTCCCACATTTTCTTCCTGTCTCTTGCGGTGGAGTAATAGAGTCAGACCGCTTAGTAGGAGAGCCACTGCGGTATAGATCCCCATTGCTGTCCAGGGAAGATCAAAGGAAGAATAGAGAATATCATTGAGCAGATAGAAAAAGGGTGCCAGGAAAACAGTAATGGGATCTGCGGCAACAGAGAAGTTGAAACCGAAGAGCCAGGGTTTCAGTATGCTCCGCAACAGGGACTCTGTTGCAGGAAATACAAAATGAAGGAGCAGAGCTGTTGCCACACCGAAGAAGACTCTGCCACTGAGGACCATAGCAAAAGTAGCCATGCTGTAGCACAGGAAAAACTGGAGCATACGGAATGCCATAGCCTGGAGATAGGCAGTCAAGAAGAGAGTGCAGTGACTGTGGTAGATCAGGATCTGAGGCAGGGTGATTACCATATGCAGGAGCATGGGTAGAGCGTAGATCGTAAGACCGCTCAGGAAGCTGCCCAGGAACAGCCCATCTCGACTCATGGGCAGACTGTGGAAGAAACAGTTGGTCCGTTTCTTATGGAGATAGGAAAATACGCAGGCAGCAATGATAATCGACATTAGGAATTCCCAGAAACCTTGTGCAAAGGAAACCATGAGGTTGGTCCAACTATTATAAAGTTCCCCGTGGGTCAGCCCTGTCCCCGAAGAAGGAAGGGGGAGAATCCCCGTGGTTCTGCTCAGCAACACAGCACCGATCCACACAGACAGGAGCCAAAAACGGCTCAGATTTTTACGGATCAGGCTTTTGTTACAGGAGAATGCTCTTGATGTCATAGCTCACACCTCCCAATTCATAGATAAAGATCTCCTCCAGACTCAGGGGCATGAGCTCCAGGAGAATGGGGTCGTAGGATTCCAACTGTGCTTTCAGTTCTTCTGGGGAGCCGCGGAGGATCAGAGTCTCGATACGGCCGTTTTGACTGCTGTGGACTACAGGGAGATTTTCGGGTCTTGTGTCACCGAAGACCACCTGGACCTTTAACAGGTTCTCCTGCATCTGAGACAGGCTCTGCTCCAAGAGCATTTTCCCTTGATGCATAATGCCTACGTGGTCGCACACATCCTCTAATTCACGGAGGTTGTGGGAGGACACCAGGACGGTCATCTGCCGCTGTGCTACCTCCTGGAGCATAATGCTCCACACCTGCCGCCGCATGACGGGATCCAGACCGTCCACTGGCTCGTCTAAGATCAGCAGCTCCGGACGGACAGACAGGGCAAGGATGAAGGCGGCTTGCTTTACCATGCCCTTAGAGAAGCTGCGGAGGGTCTTCTTGGGATCTAAGTTGAAGGCTACTACCAGCTTGTGATACAGCTCTACATCGAAGGTGGGATAGATGCTTTTGTAGTACTTCATCATTTCCTTGAGATTGGCACTGTGGAAGTAGAAAACATCGTCGGGGATATAGGCGAACTTCCCCTTGACACAGGGGTTGTCGTAGACAGGCTCCCCGTCTATGAGGATCTCGCCACTGTCTGCACGGTAGATGCCGGTGAGATGGCGGATCAGGGTGCTCTTGCCTGCTCCGTTGGGGCCTACCAAGCCGTAGACCGAGCCCTTGGGAACATGGAGCTCGCAGTGATCTAAAGCCTTGAAGGTATCAAAGGTCTTGGTCAGTTCTTTTATACAGATCATAGGTCATTCCTCCTGCTTTCTGTTTCGGTCATAATAATGGCTTGCAATTCCTCCGGGGTAGAGCCCAGAGTCAGCAGCTCTGCGGAAACACTGCGGAAGGTCTCCAATAGTTGATCTCTCCGTCCCGTGTCTACCCGACTCAGCTTCTCCGCAAAGCAACCCTTGCCCTGTATGGTGTACACATAGCCCTCCGCTTCCAACTCGCGGTAGGCTCGCATAATGGTATTGGGGTTGATCATCAGCTCTGCCGCCAGCTCACGGACGGAGGGCAGCTTCTCCCCCTCGGCAATGGCTCCCGACAAAATGAGTTTGCGTAATTGGGTTTTAATTTGCTCATAAATAGGCCCCAATGCCCTGTAGTTTAAGGAAATCATAATACATTCACCTTCCTTACGACTAACTGTATTACTTGTCTTAATACAGTTATAACACAGGTTTCTACACTTGTCAATAATAATTTTCTAATTCTTTCGTAAACCAAATTCCGATTTATGGAGCAGTTCAATTTCCGAATTTGTTCGTAGGGGCGACCTGTGGTCGCCCGCAAAATGTTTCGATTTTGTCGGAATTCTCGTGATAATCCTGTAATTTCGTCATTGTCGTTTAACGACAATGACCGGGCGACCACAGGTCGCCCCTACGGTGTTATACGATAAACAGCTCGACAAATCGGAATTTGAACGACTGCAACGGCATAACTGAACTTGGAGGAAAGACTATGAAAAAATATTTATGCGCGATTCTTTTGCTTTCTTTACTGCTTCTCATGGGCTGTACGGAACAGCTTCCCGACTACACCTTGGAGGTTCCCACTACGGAGCCCACCACAGAGGCTCCCACAACCGCCGCGACCCAACCCAAGGAATACCGCCAATATCCTACATACCCCGTGGAGCGGCCTACGGACAAGGCGATGGGGAACAAGCTGTATTATACAAATGCCCGTGCAGTGAGCTACTATGATACGGAGCTCCGTCGGACGGTATACATGTGCAGTCAGCCCAACTGTGCACACTCCGATGAAAAATGCTATGCCTACTTAGGTGGTCGTATGGGCTCTACTTACACTGTATCCGGGGACATGGCATATGCTCTCGTAGATAACTTCGATGAGGATGGGACGATCCGACTGATCGAGCGGAACCTGGTTACGGGCAATACCCGTACACTCATGGATCTGACTCCCGAGGAGGATATGTTGCGCCAAAACTTGGATTTCTCCCTCTGCGGTGAGGAGCTGTTTTTGACCTACCGACAGTGCAGGATGACTTATACCTTTGAGGGAAACTATTGCATCTATCATGAAAACGACAGTGTACAGCACTCCTATGCCATTGACTTGCTCACGGGAGAGCAGGAGCTCCTTTTGGAGGCACAGATCCCCGCGGTGCAGGGATATAGCTTCCTGGGCTCTGCCATTGTTCCCCAGATGTGTACCCGGGACTATCTCTTGATCCACGAAGTAGAATTTAAGGATGTACTACCTCTGTCCGAGGAGGAATATTATAAACAGAATCCCAATGGGGATTATCTTGCATATACGAAGGAGGTATTCCATGATTTTTCAACAGATACCTACTATGCGGTAGATCGAAGAACCGGGGAACGGAAACGGATCTGCGGCGGTATCAGAGAGGCAAGCTTGGAGCATTGCCCCTATCGGGATAAGAAAATGGCTCTTGTAGACGGGACCACCGTATGTGTCTACGACGGCTATACGGGGCAGGTCACGCCTTACTTTGAACAGGATCGAATTGGGTTTATGACCCTCATGGACGGACGGATCATATACAATGTTTACCCCGAGGAAGGCAGTGGAACCGAGGTATGGGATTTCTTCTGGTACGATCTGACCACGGGAGAAACCCACCAATTCCAGAAAGGAGTCAAAGGGATGGTCTTCTCCGTCCACGAAGAAACCGCAGACTACTTCCACGGCAACTACAACGGTAGAAGCAACTGCTTCATCTCCAAACAGGATTTTTATAATGAAAACTACGACGCCGCATTTTGACCCAATATTCAGCCAACTTCCGATTTAGCGAGCTGTTTCCGATGCTCCACCGGGCTCTTGGCTCTCCCTCTGGGAGAGCTGTCCCAGAGGGACTGAGAGGGGAAACGGCATGATCGTCACCCGTAGGCATTTTGCGTGAACCGTACAAACAATCAAATTTGTTCGTAGGGAACGACCCTGTGTCGTTCCGCGAGGGTCACAATATACGATGGTATAAATTTCAAAAGAAATATCCTGCAAATTTCCTATGTTATCGACTATTACCCGGCTTTTTCTAACATAACTAATATGTACGGGATACGATACTGCCACGGAACGACACAGGGTCGTTCCCTACGAACACGCTTGGCGTTGCATTCGTTGTAACGAAATTTGTACGGGTGACGATGGTGCAATTTACCCTCTCCGTCGCCTCGCGACACCTCTCCCAAGGGGAGAGGCAAGGGGCGTGTGCGAATTTCAAACAGCTCGATAAACTGGAATTTGCAACGGAGGACAGAGACAGCAAGGAGGAATTATGGAACTGCAATTTTCTCATTTGGACAAGCACTACGGAAAGGTTCATGCTTTGCGGGATGTGAGCTTTTCCTTGACACC
>JAZRGR010000305.1:0-1873 GCA_045644345.1 Faecousia sp.
ATTCGGAGTGATACCCAAGAGGCCGAAGGGGCTCCCCTGCTAAGGGAGTAGGCGTCTAAAAAGCGCGCGAGGGTTCAAATCCCTCTCACTCCGCCAACGAAATCCGGTTAGGAAATTCATCCTGACCGGATTTCTTCTTTATTTTCAGCACTTTTGTGGGTTAAAAGTTAGGAATACCTTGAGGTGGTTTTTCTTTTTCCCTTACATTTTCCCTTATAGCTCCAAAATACCCTTGATATAGGCCTCCATTCGGACTGCGCTGGCCTCCTGCATTTGGTTCGTCACGTGGCCGTAAACATCCAAAGTAAAGGCTGCGGTGGCATGGCCAAGGTTACCTTGAACGGTCTTAATGTCATCTCCGGAACGCAGAGAAGCAACCGCATAACTGTGCCGGAGATCATGAAATCTTGCATCCGGTCTGCCAATGGCTGTGACAATTTCTTTGAAATGCCTCACCACGGTCTGCGGAATCAGATTTCCGCCCAACTCATTTGTAAAAACCAAATTCAAAGGATTGGACCAGGCTGCACCCGCTTTCTCCTTATGCTCATACTGCTGTAGCTTTCGGTCTCGTAGTAACTGCATAACCCAAGGGGCTGGCTGGATTCGACGCGGTTTATCGTTTTTCAGAGAAACCAAACGGAATTGTCCACCCGCTTTCTTTTCCTTTTGCAGCTGCTTGCTGATCAGTATGGTGCCTCGTATAAAATCCACGCGATCCCAAGTTAGACCGAGAGCTTCTCCTTCCCGCAGACCTGTAAACAGTGTGATTGTGTACAGAAGCTCAAGCGGATGTCCTTTGACCGCATCCAAAAACAACTTGGTTTCAGCTTCGTCCAGCGGTTGCAGTTCCTTCTTCTCAATGCGTGGCAGGATGCAGGAGTTTGTGGGATTGAACCGGATGTAACCATTAGCTACTGCCTGCTGTAAGGCTTTGTGGAGGATGCCGTGGACATTTTTCACTGTCTTGGGTGAAACTGCTGCACGATCCTTCGTAGGCTCTCTCAGGCCATTGTAAAAGCTTTGGACTAAATGGGTATCCAGTGCATCCATTCGGATTGCTCCCAGACCGGGTTTGATGTGGGTACGGATGGTAGCATTGTAGGCGGCAACGGTAGATTCCTTAACGCCTCCTAAATACTGATCTGCCCATACATCCAACCATTCGGCAACCGTCATCTTACAGGGTGCAATATAGGTTCCGGAATCAAGGGCTGCCAAGGCAGCTTTCAATTTTTGCGCAACTTCCTTTTGGGTCTTGCCAGATATACTGCGCTGAATCTGCTTACCTGTTCCAGGATCAAAACCAGCCGTATAACGCGCCTCGTAATAAGTATAGGTCTTTCCGTTGACTTCTCTTGTGATCTTGCGGATCGACCCCATACCGGAAGATGCTTTTTTGCTTTGCGGCATAAATATTACTCCTTTCGTTGCCGCATAGCAGGTACACCTATATTATACCATAAATGCGGTCTATCCGCAACGAGATTAGTGCTTACTCAGGTAGTCAATCACCGCTTCCAGGGGGATGCGATAGTTGCGTCCCACACGGACACTGTGAATTGTTCCGGAACGGACCAACGCATACGCGGTGTTATGACTGACCACCAATATCTCAGCCACCTGCCTCACACAGAGGACAGGTGGATATTTATTTTGCAGGTTAGATGATGTCATAGTATCAACCTCCTCTGTCATCGAACCAATAAGCTTGGAAAAGGGTGCCATCGTGGAGCAGGAAACGGCCACGGGCATCCTTAGGGATTTGATCCGCTGCGGCGGTGCTATCCAGGATAATCTGTGACAGGATGCTATCCGCACGACCGCAGATCCGGCAATTCACATTATTCTTGATCTGACCGGAAAGGATGTT
>JAZRGR010000306.1:0-10594 GCA_045644345.1 Faecousia sp.
CTTTTATGTCATGACAGTTCCTGTCTTGACCGGGCGAAGACATGGCTTCGCCCCTACAGTGGGCGCAGATATTTTTTGTTGGTAATGCTATATCTTGGGCTATGCTTACTAAAAGTGATAGCCTAAATTCCGATTTATCGAGCTGTTCGATTTCCGAATTTGTTCGTAGGGGCGACCTGTGGTCGCCCGCAAAATGTTTCGATTTTGTCGGAAATCTCGTGATAATCCCGGAATTTTGTCATTGTCGTTTAACGACAATGACCGGGCGACCACAGGTCGCCCCTACGGTGTTATACGATAAACAGCTCCATAAATCGGAATTTGATGGAGCAAGGCTCTGTGTGACGGATGTCACACAGAGCCTTGGGGTTACAGGGAATTAGGGTGCAAAGTAGGCCTTGGCGGCGTCGGAGTAGGCAAAGAGTGCCTTGCACAGGGCGAGGAGGTCTCCGGTCTTGTTATTGCCGTAGGTGTCGGCACTGTAACGGAGGGTGGGGGAGACCTGCGTATCTCCTGCAAAGACTGCTGCATCCACTACGGTGCGGAGCTCGGCAGCCAGCAGACCGTCAAAGTCAAAGGCATAACGGCCGGCGGTGTCGTAGACGGTGGGATCGGTCAGGTAGATCTCACGGTCCTGACCTGCATGATCCTTGTAGGTAATGCGCAGGGTCAGATCCTCAACCTTGCCACTGTAGGCGGAGGCATCGATGACGAACTTGAGGATGACCTTGGATTCCAAATTCAAGGACTTGCCTACCCATGTGACGGAGGGAAGCTCCAGATCCTCCAGGACGGTATTGTTGCTGCCGAAGGTCACAGCCTCTGCATCACTGCAATAGGCTCTGTCTGCATCGGTCATGGCGGCATTTACGGGAGCATCGGTGCGGTAGCCCTTGAAGGTCTGGGCGGCGGTGCCATAGTTCAGCAGGTCTGCGCAGAGGGTCTTGAGAGCAGGGGCTCCGTCTGCCTTGGCAAGCTGGCTGTAAGCATAGGCAGCTACGCTGTAGGTGTCGGCACCGGAGCAATAGGCGGCACCGTCCTTGGTCATATACAGGGTGGCAGTAATGACATCGCCCATCTGGACAGCATTGACACCTGTAAGGGTGAAGTAGCAGTAATAGCCCTTAAGCTCCGGCTCTACACGGATGGTCCGTGTGCCTACTGCCTCGTTGCCCTCATAGGTGGGCAGGACGCATTCCAGATAGTAGTCGGTATAGCCCTCTAACTGAGGTACGGCAACGGCATAGTTAATGGAAATGTCGCTGGCGAGGTTGAGGGAGTGCTTCAGCTCGATGGCAGGATCTACGGTAGGCTCGACAGTCTCGGTGTAGTCGCACAGGGTGCAAGCACCATCTTCAAGAGTATGGGTGGCAGGGGACAGGGTCTTGCTGCAGCGGTTACAGGTGCCGGTATGGGTGCCGTCACCGTTATCTGCGTAGGCATAGTCGTGACCCAGACGGGGGAGAACAGTCTGCTGGATCAGGGTCATGCCACAGACACTGCAACGCTTGCCCTCGGTCAGACCGGAGCCCAAGCAGGTAGGCTCCTTGCCGGGAAGAAGCTCCTCGGTATGCTCTGCCATAGGCAGGGCGGAGCCCTTCTCCAGTACGGTGTCACAGACGGTGCAGATCAGGTCACCGGTGTAGCCCGTAGAAGAACAGGTGGGGGTGACGGCTCCCCGGAGCTCGGTGGCATGTCCCACGGAGGGGATCGCCTCTTCATAGCTCCTGCCGCAGGCAGTGCAGGTGTAGAGGGTGGTGCCGTTGGCAGTACAGGTGGGATAGGTGGCAGTAGTGGAGGTGTAGCTGTGCTCCTCGGAGGCAAAAGCGGGGTAGAAGGTGCAGTCTGCACCGATATTGGTGAGGACAGCGGTCTCGCCCTTGTCATCTACCCAACCGCTGAAGGTATAGTGGACATCGTCGGTATATGCCTTGGTGGGGGTGGGACCTGTATAAACGGCATCCTCGCCCTGGGGAACTGTCAGAGTCTGCAGGGTAGCACCGCTGTCACTGCGGAAGCTGACGGTGAACTTGGGAACAGGCTCCTTGAGCAGATCTGCAACATCCCCCTCGTAGCGGTAGATGGAGCTCATAGAGGTGATACCACGCTGGACAAAGGTGGAATAGGACTCAGAGGCGGAGGAATCGAATACGTCCGGTTCCATGATCATGGCAAGGATGTTGCCGTCCCCGTGGTTCATGGGCAGGATGTAGGACCCTGCCTCAAAGACCACGGACTTGTCAGAGGATAGGTTGGCAGTCTTGGTGGTGCCGGTGTAGGACTTGACCGTTACGGTCATGGACTCGGTGAGCTGAATATAAGGAAGGCCGTGATAGTCTAAGGTCCGCAGGATGGTGGACAGTCCGCCGGTGCCTGCCTTGAGGAGGTAGGCGGTGGGACGGGTACGGGTCCTGTCGGCGGTGTAGGCTGTCTCGGGTCTCTGGGAAGCGCTGGGGTTGGTGATGGTATTGGTCAGTAGGTTGAGGGTGGGTCTGGGATATGCCTTGCTGTGGGTGGAAGCCGCATGCCGGAGGGTGATGGTATTGGAGCTGCTGTAGACAGTGCCCTCTTGGGCAATGCGGGAACGCTCGGCGGCAACCTTTGCCATGACATCGGCGGCATTGGCGGCAGCATAGCGGATCATGGACTCGGCAGTGAGATAGTGGGAAACCACTCTGCGCTCGAAGCAGCCTCTGCCGATGCCGATACCACGGGTCTCTACGCAGAAGGCGTAGGAGCCGCGCAGACCGTAGTAATAGGGAGCTAAGGAGTTGGCGGTGCCCTCGGTTGCATCGTAGTTCATGTTGCCTACGTAGAAGAAGGGACGGATGCCGATCTTGCCTGCATCGGCAAAGACATTCTCCATGATGCCGATGCTGTCATTGAGCATGGTCTTGGAGTTGTTGGTGCTACCGTTGCAGAACAGCCATAGATCGTCAAAGAAGCTGTCCTTCTCACCTGTGTTATCGGGAGACCATTCGTGGGCATCCATGCAGATGTGGGGGCGGAAGGCATTGTAGACACTGACCAGATCCTGGATCTCGGTGCTGCGCATGTGGAGGTAGCCACGGTTCATGTTCAGATTGGCGTAGGTGTTGTTGCGCTGGAATTTGTAGGAGCCGTCTGCATTGATACGGGGGTATACCATGATGTTGACACTGTCTAAGATATCACCGCCGTTGTAATCCGTCAGCTTGCCGGTTGCGGCAGCGTAGATCACAGCCAGGGAGCCCTCGCCGGCGGCGGGCTCGTTGCCGTGGACCTGTGCCTGGTGGAAGACTGTGGGCTTGCCGTTGGCCTGGACCAGGGCACCTGCTTCTTCCATGGTCTTACCTGTAAGGTCTGTCTTGGTGAATACCACCAGGGGGAACTCAAAGTCGTAGGTGGGAGAGGAGCCCACATTATAATAGTAAGCATTGGGGCAGTCATCTACCAGTGCATGGACGTAGTTGAGCATGGTGCTGTGGGGGGTGAACTGCTGCTTACCAATGGAATCGTCTGTAAAGACGGGGGTATTAAAGACATATTCGTAGCCGGGGAAGGAGGTGGTGGTGGAGGCAAAGAGACCGCCGTCAGAGATGAGTTGCTCTGTACGCTCGATGCCGGATCCCTGTTCCCAACCGTTGTCCTGTCTCTTGCCCGGATCCTTGGTAATGGTCTGGGTGGTGCCGGACTCAAAGTATACGTCCTTGGTCAGGGTGTTGTAGCCGGAGCCGGAGGTGACAAAGCTATAGGAGCCGGTGGCAAGACCTCTGTAGATATAGCTCTTGTAGCCGCCCGAAGTAGAGGTAGAGCTGGAAGATACGGAGCTGCCGGTACCTGCCCAGCCGGTCTTAAGGGTGATGGACACGCCACTGGGGACGCGGATCTCCAATACGCCGTTGGAGTCACCGGTGTTGTTGCCGCCGTCGTCATCGTCGTCACCGGGACGGTTAGGAGGAGCGGCAAAAGCCATGCCCGCAAATAGGCTCAGGAGCAGGGAAAGGATACATAGGATAGAGAGTATGCGTTTCATAAAAGTTCCTCCTTGTGAAAAATGGAAGTATTTGAGAGCTATATCCAATATACCATATTGGAGGAAAATAGCAAGTAATTTTTTGTAAAAATTGCGAAAAAATATGGAATTACAGTGAAAAGTCGGCAAAACTGAAAGAATCTGAAAAAATGAAAACGCTTCCTATTTTCTTTTCGGGATTTTGTATACTAATTGCAAAAAAATGGTTTGACAAACATATCCTTTTGTTATATACTACAAATACGATACAAAATGGAAAAAGGGATGCTGCACCCTTATGCAGCCTGATCGCGGTATCTTTCCTATCCTCCGGGATGGGATGGATATAATAAAAATTGGAAAAGTAAAGGAGAATTCGCTATGACCAAAAGAGTATTATCCCTGATCATGTGCCTGTCTCTGCTGCTGTCCATGTTCGCCATGACCGTTTCCGCTACCGAGGAAGAGACCCCCGTGGTCCCCACCTCCGAGGAATTCGGTATTGTCGGTGAATGGATCTGGGGCGAGACTGTGGCAGAGCTGGGTGCAGACGAGGTCGTTGCCCGTTGCGCCGCCAACGGCATCACCGACATCTATCTGCTTGTCAAGGGCACCGGCGGCAAGCTGGGCTACAACAAGACCCAGTACACCGAGAACGTCACCCGTGAGGACCGGGATGTTCTCCAGGAGACCATCGATGCCGCACACGCAGAGGACATCCGTGTTCATGCATGGCTGGTCGCTCTGAATGACGAGGACTACAAGGCTAAGAACCCCGAAGCAGGCAACTGGCACTTTGTCCGTGAGCGTGACAATGCATTCTTGGCTGCTTACAACGCAGGCTACCGTGAGTACATGAAGAACATCACCACCGAGATCGTTTCCAACTACGATATCGACGGCATCCATCTGGACTACATCCGTTACAACCATGCTTGCAACGGCTGGAGCGAAGAAGACTTCGCAAATCTGGAGGCTATGGGCGCCAATGTGGAGAATGTCAAGTACTTGATCCGCAAGACCTTCTATCAGAACCAGCTTGATGCTGATGATACTGTTGATGCTGACTACATCTTCGCCCAGCACAGAGCCGGCGACACCGATGCTCGTCTCATCGCTCAGTACCGCCGCAACAATGTTCTGGATTTCGGCATGATGATCCGTGAAACTGCCAAGACTATCAACCCCGAGATCGTCATCTCCGGTGCTATCATGCCCGAAGGCATCTATGACGAGGCTTTCTCTGACATCCACTACGGTCAGAACTACGAGGATTGTGCTAAGCTGTATGACTATGTAGTTCCCATGGCTTATGCTGATACCTACGGCTACTCCTCCGCTAAGATGGCTGAGATGGTCGAGCAGGCTATCGCAAAGGGCAACAAGGTCGTTATGGGCTTCCAGTCCTACTATCCCACCAAGTCTGCCAAGCTGCAGGCTGACATCGAGGCTATCCGTGCGCTTCTCCCCAACGAGGGCGTTATGGGTATCTGCCACTTCCGTCACAGCCAGTTCAGCTATGCCAAGTTCTACTATGATGTAGAAAAGGGCAAGATGGACCTGGATGCTATCAACACCTACGCTACCGCCGGCTGGAGATGGGTCACCGTCGAGGCTGCCGAGGGCGTTAAGATCACCGGCGTTACCATGGGCGAGGGCTTCGTTGCCGATGCTCCCGTGGAGATCGCTGAGGACGGCCGCTCCGTCAAGATCGGCTATGCAGATGACGCTGTTGAGGAAGTCCTGCCCGCACTGGCAAAGGGCACTCTGACCATCGAGTTCGAGGGCGCTCCCGTTGATCCTGCTGCTCGTATTGCTTATGCAAGAATCTGGATCTCCTCCAACGAGAGCCGTTGCTACAACAACTATGTTAAGGGTCTGCGTACCGTTGCTACCTTCGTTGATCACGACGGCACTGTTGTCAGTGAGCAGATCCTGGAGCCCGGCGCACAGCCCGAGCTCCCCAAGAACCCCGTCCGTCCCGGCTTCGTATTCGAGGGCTGGACCGCAACTGAGGACGAGGATGGCAATGCTACCATGACTGCTACCTACAGAGAGATTGAGCCCATGCAGAAGTACGGCGACTTCGAAGTCGTTGGCGACTGGGTATGGGGCTCCGACGTTGCAACTCTGGGTGCTGACACCATTATCGAGCGTAGCGCAAAGAACGGTGTTACCGATATCTACCTCCTGGTCAAGGGCGTAGGCGGTACCCTGGGCTACAACAAGACTGCATTCCCCGAGAACTGCTCCAGAGAGGATCAGGACGTTCTGCAGGAAATGATCGACGCAGGTCATGCTGTAGGCATCCGTATCCATGCTTGGCTGGTTACCGACCAGGACGAGACCTACAAGGCTAACAATCCCGATGCCGGTATGTGGCACTACAAGCGTGCTCGTGACAACGAGAACATCACTCCCTATGACGAGGGCTACAATGCATACATGGCAGCCATCGCAACGGAGATCGCAACCAACTACGAAATCGACGGCATCCATCTGGACTACATCCGTTACAACCACCTGTGCAACGGCTGGTCCGAGCAGGACTTCGCTAACCTGGAGGCTATGGGCGCCAACATCGAGAACGTCAGATACCTCATCGAGAAGACCTTCTACGGTGTCGAGGGTGAGGATATCGACGGTCAGTACATCTTCAACGCACTGAGAAACGGTGATCCCGATGCAACTCTGATTGCTCAGTACCGCCGCCAGAACGTTACCAACCTGGCTAAGACCGTCCTGGACGCAGCCAAGGCTGTGAACCCCGACCTCATCATGTCTGCAGCATTCATGCCCGAAGGCGCAATGACCGAGGGCACCGAGGATGTAGCATTTGCAGATCTGCACTACGGCCAGAACTACACCGACGGCGCTGCTCTGTACGACTACATCATCCCCATGGCATACTCCGATACTTACGGCTATACCCCCGAGGATATGGCTCAGATCGCTAAGAACGTTGTTGCAGTAGGCGGCAAGGTCGTTATGGGCCTGCAGTCCGGCTACCCCATGACCTCTGTTGACCTCAGCGAGGACATCGAGGCTATCCGTGGTCTGCTCCCCAACGAGAATGTTCTGGGTATCTGCCACTTCCGTCACTCCCTGTTCAGCTATGCTAAGTTCACCTACTCCTACTTCCATGGCACCATGGATCTGGACATCATCAACACCTATGCATCCGCCGGCTACAAGTGGGTACAGGTTGACGCAGCAGAAGGCGTCAAGCTCACCGGTGCTGCTTACGGCGAGGGCTTCGTAGCTGAGGCTCCCATCGAGGTTGCAGAGGATGGCTCCTATGTCAAGTTCGGTTATGCCGACGACGCCGAGGACTTCATCATCGGCGCTCTCAGCGAAGGCAAGCTGATGCTGACCTTCGAGGGCAAGCCCACCGATCCCAAGGCTCCCATTGCGATTGCAAGAATCTACATCACCAACGAGAGCCGTGCATACAATGTCTACAACGACATTACTCCCGTAACCCACATGGTTACCTTCAAGGACTTCGACGGCACTGTCATTGACACCATCGAGGTTATCGACGGCACCGAGGCTGTTATCGACAATCCTCTCCGTGCAGGCTACCGCTTCATGGGCTGGGATGCAGATGTATCCGCAGTTACCGAGGATATGACCGTTACCGCTACCTACAGAGAGATCGCTCCCATGGAGCAGTATGGTGAGTTCGAGATCGTGGGCGAATGGATCCACGGCTCCGATGTTGCTGCTCTGGGCGCTGACACTATCGTAGAGCGTTGCGCAAAGAACGGCATCACCGACATCTACCTCCTGGTCAAGGGCACCGGCGGTACCCTGGGCTACAACAAGACCCAGTACACCGATGTGATCACCCGTGAGCGCGATGTTCTCCAGGAAATGATCACCATGGGTCATTCCGTAGGCATCCGTGTCCATGCATGGCTGGTTACCGTTGAGGACTCCGCTTACAAGGCAGAGCATCCCGAAGCAGGTATCTGGCACTATGTCCGTGCACAGGACAACGACCGCATCAACCCCTATGATGAAGGCTATCAGACCTACATGGCCAACATCGCAACCGAGATCGCTACCGGCTACGAGGTAGACGGCATCCATCTGGACTACATCCGTTACAACCATGCTTGCAACGGCTGGTCCGAGCAGGACTTCGCTAACCTGGAAGCTATGGGCGCTAACATCGACAATGTTAAGGCTCTGATCGAGAAGACCTTCTACGGTGTTGATGGTGCAGCTGCTGACAATACCACCATTTTCGAAGCATACCGCAACGGCGATCCCGATGCTCTCCTGATCGCTAAGTACCGTCGCCAGAATGTTGTAGAGCTGGCTAAGGTCATCATTGACGCTGCCAAGGCTGTCAACCCCGACCTGATCATGTCCGCAGCTCTCATGCCCGAAGGCGCTGTTACCAAGGGCAATGACGATATCGCTTTCGCTGATATCCACTACGGCCAGAACTACGAAGATGCCGCTGAGCTGTACGACTATGTATGCCCCATGGCTTACACCGGCAGCTATGCAGACGGCTCTCCCGAGTGGTTCGCAGACATTGCTAAGGTTGCAGTCGAAAAGGGCAACAAGGTTGTCATGGGTACTCAGGCATACTATCCCGCAATGTCCACCAACCTGACCATGGAAGTTGAAGCTGTTCGTCAGCTCCTGCCCAACGAGAATATCCTGGGTATCATTCACTTCCGCCACACCCAGTTCAGCTACGCTAAGTTCAACTACTCCTACACCGAGAACAACATGACCGTTGACATCATCAATACCTACGCCTCCGCAGGCTACAAGTGGGTACAGATCGATGCAGCTAAGGGCGTAAGATTCACCGGTGCAGAGTACGGCGAAGGCTTCGACGCAGAGGCTCCCATCGAGATCGCAGAGGACGGCTCCTATGTCAAGTTCGGTTACTCTTCCGACGGCGAGGACTTCGTACTGCCCACCCTGGGCGAAGGCACCCTCAAGCTGACCTTCACCGGCGCTCCCGCTGATCTCAAGTCTCCCGTTGCCATTGCCAGAATCTACATCACCAACGAGAGCCGTGCATTCAACATCTACAACGACCTGACCAAGTACGGCCTGCCCTACGAGGATGTAGCAGAGAACGACTGGTTCTATGACGCAGTTGCATACACCTACTATGCAGACATCATGAACGGTGTTAAGACCACTGTCTTCGCTCCCCAGAGCGGCACTACCCGTGCACAGGTCGCTACCGTCCTGTACCGCATGGCAGGCAGCCCCTCCGTAGAGGGCATGGAGAATCCCTTCGAGGACGTAACCGAGAACGACTGGTTCTACAACGCAGTTGTTTGGGGCTTCAACAACAAGGTCATCAAGGGCACCTCCGACACCACCTTCACTCCCAACGCCAACATCACCCGTGAGCAGCTCGCAGCTCTGCTGTTCCGCTTCTCCGGTGAAGAGGCTGTTGAGGCTGATCTGACCGCATATCCCGATGCAGACGCTATCAGCGAGTATGCTAAGGAAGCAATGGCATGGGCAATCGCAAACGGCCTGATCAACGGCGTTAAGAGCGGCGACACTGTCACCCTCAGCCCCAAGACCGGTGCAACCCGTGCACAGATCGCCACCATCCTGGCTCGTTACGTACAGCGCTAATCGTAGCCACATAGCGATATTGACTCCATAACCAAGGGCCACACTGCAACAGCAGTGTGGCCCGTTTTCTGTTATCACCCAAGCCTACCGTAAAAGACGGTGCAGTCCGATTTATGGAGCTGTATATTTGCTGTTCGTAATCGGGCTTTTTCTCTTCATGTACCGTGCTGTGCAGGACGGAAATCTGCTTCCTCGGGTCCCCTCCCGGCATGGCTCCGCCCTTGCCGTTACCTTTTGCTTTGTAGGGATCCTCATTTGTTCAAATTCCCGATTTATGGAGCTGTATATTTGCTGTTCGTAATCGGGCTTTTCCTCTTCATGTACCGTGCTGTGCAGGACGGGAATCTGCTTCCCTGCGGGGGCGTTCCTTTCTTGTGTCGACAAGAAAGGAACCAAAGAAGCGACCCGGGGAGGCACTGAACATGATCCTTTCGCAACCTCGGCAGTTTCGTGACCCTGTTTCCCGGATCAGAACCGTCCTCCCCGGGTCCCCTCCCGGCATGGCTCCGCCCTCGTCGTTACCTTTTGCTTTGCAGGGTTCCTCATTTGTTCAAGTTCCGATTTATGGAGCTGTATATTTGCTGTTCGTAATGGGGCTTTGCTTCTTCGTATACCGTGCTGTGCAGGACGGGAATCTGCTGATTTATGGAGCTGTATATTTGCTGTTCGTAATCGGGCTTTTTCTCTTCATGTACCGTGCTGTGCAGGACGGAAATCTGCTTCCCTGCGGGGGGCGTTCCTTTCTTGTGTCGACAAGAAAGGAACCAAAGAAACGAACCGGGGAGGCACTGAACATGATCCTTTCCCGACCTTGGCAGTTTCGTGACCCTGTTGCCCGGATCAGAACCGTCCTCCCCGGGTCCCCTCCCGGCAAGGCTACGCCCTCGTCGTTCCCTTGTGTCTTGTAGGGGGCATCATTTGTTTAAACTTCGATTTAGCGAGCTGTTTATCGTATAACACCGTAGGGGCGACCTG
>JAZRGR010000307.1:0-7195 GCA_045644345.1 Faecousia sp.
CCTGAGAGGGGGCTTCGCTGCTGTTATCCTGCTGCAGTTTCTGAATTATCAGACTGTAGACAGGAGATTTTTCAATCTCCTGTCCGCAGAAGCAGCATTGAAACTGCATTACTTAAAGTAACGCTTCAGCAGGCCTTCCAGAGCTCTGCCGTGACGAGCCTCGTCACGTGCCATCTCGTGGACGGTGTCGTGGATGGCATCCAGGTTGTGCTTCTTAGCGACCTTGGCCAGCTCGAACTTGCCGGAGGTTGCACCGTACCCGCAGTCAACACGCCATGCCAGGTTGTGCTTGGTATCGTTCTTCATGTTGGGCTCTAAGTAGCTGCCCAGGAGCTCTGCGAACTTGGATGCGTGCTCAGCCTCTTCGTAAGCTGCCTTCTCCCAGTACAGGCCGATCTCGGGATAGCCCTCGCGGTGAGCGATACGAGCCATGCACAGGTACATGCCGACCTCAGCGCACTCGCCGTCAAAGTTGGCCTTGAGCTGGTCTAAGATGAACTTCTTATCTTCTTCGGGAACACCGTCGAGCAGGGTGCCTACGCCGAATACGTGCTCGGCTGCCAGAGCCATCTGACCCTCAACCAGCTTGAACTTCTCACCGGGAACCTTGCACAGGGGGCACTTGAAGCCTTCGGGCATCTCGCCTTCGTGAACATAACCGCAAACGGGGCATACATACTTCTTCATAATTTTATCCTCCATATTTTAAAATTGATTTTGTGATTGGTTTGTTTGAATTTAAGAATCATTCTTATTTACATCCATATGATAGCACATCTTTTTGGATTTGTCAATAATAAAAATAAGAATTTTTATTATTTTATTTTCAGAGGAAGCCCCCAGGGGAATCTTCCCTTGGGGGCTAACATATGTACGATGAATTACTTGTCTTCCTTAGACAGGAACTTGTAGGTGATGGCTGCCAGGACACCGCCTGCCAGGGGGGCTACGATGAATACCCATACGTTCTTAAGAGCCTCGCCGCCGGCGAAAACTGCGGAACCGATGCTACGGGCAGGGTTGACAGAGGTGCCGGTAAGGGCAATACCCAGAATATGTACCAGGGTCAGCGTCAAGCCAATAACCAGACCGGCAACAGCGCCGTTCTCGGTCTTGGAGGTGACACCCAGGATCGCAATGACGAATACGAAGGTCA
Organism: Faecousia sp.; assembly: GCA_045644345.1. Classification (GTDB taxonomy): domain Bacteria; phylum Bacillota; class Clostridia; order Oscillospirales; family Oscillospiraceae; genus JAZOXB01. The sequence goes on from JAZRGR010000307.1 coordinate 1,157, forward strand.
GGATGACCTCGATAAGGATGGACAGACCTACATTGCCCTCAAAGAGAGCATTGGCGCCGAAGCCGCAATCTGCGCCGAAGATGGGCAGCAGCAGGGCAGCACCTGCAATAGCGCCTGCAACCTGTGCAATGATATAACCGATGAAATCCTTGAAGCTCAGCTTGCCGCTGACCAGCATAGCGATAGAAACTGCGGGGTTAATGTGACAGCCGGAGATATTGCCGATAGAGTATGCCATAGCCACGATCACCAGACCGAAGGCAAGGGCAGTGAGCAGGTAGCCGCTGCCGGCCTCTGCATTGCAGCCCACAGCCACTGCGGTGCCGCAAGCGAAAAGAACCAGTACGAAGGTACCGATAAATTCCGCAATGTACTTCTTGATAGAACTCATAGATTATCCTCCTTTTATTTCCCACAATTTCTTTTGTGGTTTAAATTGATTATAGCCGTTTTATCTACTATTGTCAAGGTATTAGCGACAAAATTTGTGGCTTTCCCCAAAAAATAGGAAAAGGATCATTGTATTAAATGGGTAAATGTGGTAATATGTATCTATCATTTATTCCGTAGGAGGCTCTATTTATGCAACGATATCAGAAATGGATCACATGGCTCCTGCTTGTGGGATTGCTGCTGTCACTCCTGCCTGCAGGCACCGTATTCGGGGCTGAGACTCAGCTCCCCACAATCGGAACCGCCGCAGTTTCCGTCCCCTCCATCTCCGCACCCTATACCACTCATCCCACCGTATTTATCGTTGAGGACACGTACCAGATCGCCTTTGCGACCAACACCACCGGCTTGGCATGGGTCGAGATCGCAGGTGTCAAGTACTACGACTCCCTTAACGGCTTGCTCCGCTGGAAGAGCAAGTATCACAAGATCACCGTCCCCCAGTCTGCACTGGATGCTGCCAAGACATACACCATCGGCTTCCGCTCCTTAACAGACCGTCCCTCCTACGATCCCGCACCGGGGAATGCGGTCAGCCGCACCTATCCCTTCGATCCCATCCCTCAAGACAGATCCCCTGTATTCTACTGCGCCTCCGATCAGCACGGCGACAACACCAACGCTCTCAAGATCTCTAAGTACAAGGCTTTTGATGTTTACTACTTCGGTGGCGACTATGTCAGCACCCTGGTAGAAGAATCCAGCTTAAAGCTCCTGCTGGATATGACCGGCTCTGTGACCCAAGGTCGCAAGCCCACCATCTACGCCCGTGGCAATCACGAGATCCGTGGCTCTAAATGTGAGGAGCTTGCCAACATCGCCGCCTTCAGTGAGAAAACCGGAGCCTATTACACCGTGGAAATGCCCGGCATCTTCGGCATTGTCTTAGATAGCGGCGAGGATAAGGCAGACAACCACGAGGCATACGGCGGTACCACCCAGTTCCAGCCCTACCGTGACGCACAGACCCGGTGGCTCCGTGAGGTCCTCAACTCCCGTGTATGGGAGAAATATCCTGTGCGAATGGTCTTTGCCCATGTACCCATCGGCTTTAATGCCCAGGACATCTTTGAAGGTCCTTATAAAGAATGGACGGAGCTCCTGGACCGGATGGGTATCAGCCTGCTGATCTCCGGCCACAAGCATTATTACGGTGCTTACGGTCCCAATAGCAGCAAGTATAAATCCGACCCCAATTTCAGCACCCTTCTTATGAGTGACCGTGAGAACGAGGGGGACGCAATCACCTATAGTGCCTCCTTTGTTACAGTCGGACCCACCGCATACAAGTCCGAGACGATTACCGACACCCTTGCCGTCAGAGCAACTGCCACCTTTAACCTCTTTAACAATGCCTATGTCAACCCGGAGGCAAAAGCTCTCGGGAACACTTCCGCCCCGGAGAGCGGTGCATCTGTGATCGCCTCTGCAACTAAGGCTTCTGTTCCCGCGATCTCCGCTCCCTATACCCTCCATCCTACGGTCTTTGCCGTAGAGGACGGATATCAGATCATCTTCCCCACCGATACCACAGGTATGGCATGGGTAGAAGTAGGCGGTACTAAGTACTATGACCTGAACACAGGCAATATGCGCTACACCAGCAAGTATCACTCCGTCCGTGTGCCCCGAGTCGCCTTAGATACCGCACGGAGCTACAAGGTCTGCTACCAGTCCATGGTCAGCCGTGAAGCATACTATCCCACCCACGGCAGCACCGTCAGCCGCACCTATCCCTTTACCCCCATGGCAGACAAGAAGGAGCCCGTGATCCTGTGCCTGTCCGACTTCCGCGGTCTTGCCACAGAGGCCAAGGCAGTGGCAGGCTACAAGACCTTCGATGCTCTCTTTGTAGGCGGTGACTATGCCTACCACGGCAATACCGAGGCAAATGTCAAGATCCTCTTAGATACTGCAAGCGCCCTGACCTCCGGTACCAAGCCGGTGTTCTTCACCAGAGGCAATCGTGAGATCCGCGGAAATTACGCCCATCTGCTGGAGCAGATGGCACCTACAAGCAGTACAGGCAGGAGCTACTATACCGTAGAGCAGGCTGATTTCTTCGCCATTGTTCTGGACTCCGGTGAGGACAAGGTGGACAGCCATTCCGCCTACGGTGGCACCATTGACTACGAGACCTTCCGCAAGGAGCAGACCCGGTGGCTGAGCCAAGTGCTGGCCGAGGGCAAGTGGAAGGATTATCCCACCCGTATTGCCTTCTGCCATATGCCCTTTACCCGGAACAATGCCGAGGGGGTCAATGCAGAATTCGCCCGGTGGACGGAGCTTCTCAATCAGATGGGCATCACCCTCCTGATCTCCGGTCACAGCTACAGCCACGCTCTCTACGCCCCCAACGCAAGCGGTAATGTGACCAAGCCCACCTTTACCACAATGGTTTCCTGCGACGTTGACCACGCAGACTACAAGTACAGCGGCTCCTTCGTAACTCTGGGCGCCAAGAACATTAAGGTAGAGAGTGTCTCTGCCGCCAAGAAGCTGCTTAAGACCTCTACTACCCCCAATCTTACCGCCCCCAATGCTCTCACAGAATCTGATCCCTATCTCATGTTCGACTTTGTAGGCGACCCCATTTCTCTGGACCGCTATCATAGCTTTGTGTATGGCGGCATCAATTTCGACCACAAGTCTAACTGGGATCATGATACCAATACCACTGCTACCACCGTTTCCCAGGGCAGTCTCAGCTTCTCCCCTGTTGACAGCACCGTTAGCACCGTAGGTGTTTTGAGCCGTCCCATAGGGACCGCCGTCAAGGGGCAGTGGTCCTTCAAGCCCCTGCACTATTTCACCAAGGCGGCAGACTTCTTCCAGATCCGTTTCAAGATCGACAATGCCGTTGCCACTGCCGCAGACGGCACAGCCAAGCTCCGACTGGATCTGGATTGCCTCAACGACTTGGATCCCTCTGCCGATGTCACCCGGAGCTATACCCGTTACGAGCAGAGCTTCAAGGCTTCTGACGTAGTAGGCAAGGGCTATGTCACCCTTACCCTGCCTCTCAACAAGGCAGACTATCTGAACTTCGACTTCTTGGCACTGGTCCATCCCCAGTTCGTCGGGCTCAAGTCCGCAAGCGGTGCCACCGCCGTCTTTACCATCGACTATATCTACGTAGGGCCCCAAGAGACCCTGCCCAAGCAGGAGGATCACCTGTTCTTCGACTTCACCGACACCGAGGCTGACCGCCTGCGCTATGACAGCTTCACCTACGGCCATGCCAACTTTGACCGTGCCTCCTCCTGGATCACCTACAACGGCTCCCCCATGTCCACGATCCGTGACGGTGCTCTCCACGTAGCCGTTCCCGTAGGCAACACCGACACGAGCCACAGCGTGCGGGGTTATCCCGGCTTCTCCAAGGTTCTTCACTTTGTCCCCGGTCAGAAGGACGTGGTACAGGTACGTCTGCGCATCCGCAATGCCGCTGCCACAACAGAGGACGGCATGGTAAACTTCTGCATAAACTTTGACCGCAACAACTCCCTGACCCTCTCTGACGGCACCTCCCGCACCTGGACACGGGTCTACCTCCCCTTCCGTCTGGCAGATGTCGTAAACGGTGACTGGTTCGTTCTGCAGACCCCCATTACCAATTGGGAATACCTGCAATCCGAGTGGATCAACCTGATCCATCCCATGTTCCAGAATGTGACCAATGCCTCCGGCAAAACTGCGGAATTCCTCATTGACTACATTTACATAGGACCGGAGGGCAAGAGCCCCAATGCCCACACCGTCACCTTCTGTGCTGAGGACGGCACTGTTCTGGAGGAGCACAAGGTAGCTACAGGTGCCACCGTGACCTATACCGGCACCCTTCCCACCAAGGCATATGACAGCCATAGCCACTACCGCTTTGCAGGCTGGGCAGCCAAGGACGGCTCCCATCCCGACCTCAGCAATATCACCGACAGCTTGACCCTCTATCCCTACTTCACCCCGGAGAACCACAGCTACACAGAGAAACTCCTTGCTCCTCCCAGCTGTGTATCCCAGGGTGTCAAGTCCCTGACCTGTGCCTGTGGCCATAGCTATAGGGAGGCTGTCTCCCCCACAGGTCATACTCCCGGCTCCATTGCAGCCGTCCCCCCCACCTGTACCGCATCGGGCATGAGCGAGGGTTCCTACTGCACGGTCTGCAATGCCGTGATCAAGGCACCTGCTCAGATCCCTGCCCTCGGTCACAGCGGAGAGGTCATCCCCGGCTATCCTGCCGGCTGTCTGACCTCCGGTCTGTCTGACGGTTCCCGTTGCCGCCGCTGCGGTCTGGTTCTTAGGGAACAGGAGATCCTCCCCCGTTTGGGTCATAGCATGACCTACACCGACATGGGCAGTGAGCACCTTGTTCACTGCAGCCGATGCAATAAGAGCAGCACCGAGGCACACAGCTTTACGGTCGGTATTTGCATCTGCGGCAAATCGGAGAACAAGGAGCCTATAGAGGATCCCACGCTTAAGCTAAACCACAGCTTGAATCTTGCCAGTGATATTTCCGTCAACCTGCTGGTATTCAAGCCCCTCTTAGAGGGCTTCGACATGAGCACGGTCTATGTAGAGAGCACTGTGGAAACCCCCGAGGGTGCCACCACTCTGCAGCTTCGTCCTCTGGATAACGGCTATTACTACTACTTCACCCTGGACGGCCTCACAGCTATTCAGATGAATGACGAGATCTCCTCTGTCCTCTACGGCACCAAGAACGGGCAGACCTACCGTTCCCCTGTTGACGAGTACAGCATTGCAAGCTATGCCTACTCCCAGATGAACAACCCGGATCGTGCCGAGAGTCTCAAGATCCTCTGCGCAGACCTGCTCCGCTACGGCAGTGCGGCACAGATCTTCAAGTCCTACCGTTTGGACAACCTTGCAGACCGTGCCATGACAGATAGCCACAGAGCCTACCTGTCTAACATCGACACTGTGACCTTCGGCAATACCAATCGGGTTCTGAACGATCTTCCCAATGCCCCCATGACTTGGGCAGGCAAGTCCCTGAACTTAGAGTCTAAGGTCGCCCTCAAGTTCGCATTCAATCCGGCAGCTTATACAGGAGAGATTGCCGCACTGACGCTGCGGATCTCCTACACGGATGCATATGGGAATGCCAAAACAGCCACCGTAGCCGATCCTGTCCTGTATAACCCACAGTTAGGCTACTACGTATTCACTGTAGACAGCCTCCTTGCCGCTGAGCTGAGAGCAGTGGTCTCCGTGCAGATCTATGCAGGGAACACCCCCGTATCTGCCACCCTGCAATACAGCCCCGATACCTACGGTAACGGCAAGACCGGCACCCTCTTAGATCTGTGCAAGGCACTCTTTGCCTACTCTGATTCCGCAAAGGCTTACTTTGCACCGTAACCCTCATAAGACCGAGGCTCTGTGTGGTTTCCCACACAGAGCCTCCATTCGTCTCCGAACATTAATACTACTTTCTGATAGAAATGTTTGATTTCTATCAGAAAGAGCACCGCTAACGCGTTGCGATTTTGCAATTTTTGATATAGAAAATTGCAAAATCCCGTCTCATGCAGTTCTTGACGCACCTACGGTGCTATAAAA
>JAZRGR010000308.1:0-8678 GCA_045644345.1 Faecousia sp.
TGGTCGCCCGCAAAATGTTTCGATTTTGTCGGAAAACTCGTGATAATCCCGTAATTTCGTCATTGTCGTTTAACGACAATGACCGGGCGACCACAGGTCGCCCCTACGGTGTTATACGATAAACAGCTCCATAAATCGGAAATTTGATGCTTTTCTACTACAATTTCAAGGAGGTTTTTATGCGACGAATTTTAAAATACCTAAAGCCCTATACAGGTTTGCTGTTCCTGTCTATGGGACTGATCTCACTGTCGTCCTTCTGTGATTTGCTGCTGCCTACACTCATGAGTAATATCCTGAATCACGGCATCCGAGAGAAGGATCTGGGGTATATCATAGGCTGCTGTGTGCAGATGCTCCTGACTGCAGGGGTGAGCTTGGGCTGTATCCTGTGGGGGAGCAAGGTCTCGTCTAAGGTAGTGGCGGGCTTCTGCGGAGATCTCCGCAGTGATATTTTTCGCAAGGTCAACACCTTATCCTTTGAAGAATTCGGGCATTGGGGCACCGCTGCTCTGGTGACGCGAGCCACCCATGATGTAATGACCGTAAGCTGGGTAGCCTCCATGCTCTGTGGCACTGTGGCTACGATCCCCATGCTGTTCCTGGGTGGGGTGATCCTGGCGATGCGCAAGGATGTGATCCTGTCACTGATTTTGCTGGTATTTGTGCCTGTAATACTGGTTATTGTCCTTGCAATTGGGCGCAAGGTCCTGCCTTTATGGAAACGGTCTGACCTGTACATAGACCGACAGAACGCCATTATGCGAGAACGGCTCCGTGGCATCCGTGTGATCCGCGCTTTCCGCTCTGAGGATCGGGAGCATGAGCGTATTGCAGAGGCAACCGAGGTCATGGCGGAGAATATCATCAAGGGCAACACCTCCATGGGAATTCTCACCCCCGTCAGTCTGCTCCTGTTCAATGTGGCAACGGTGCTGATCGTGTACTTCGGCGCTTTCCGCATGGGTAAGGGCAGCCTTAGCGCAGGGGATATCTTTGCGGTGGTACAGTATGTTACCATGGTCATGGGCGGTATTATGATGGGCTCCTTTGCCATGGTCATGTATCCCCATGCCAAGGTGGCGGCAGATCGGATCGGAGAGGTCTTTGATGCCCGTGGAATGGGGAATAATACTGTCGGCATAGACCATAAGCTGGAGGGAAATATTCGATTCCGAGATGTCAGCTTCTCTTACGGCGGCTGCGAGGATGCAGTTAAGAATATTACTCTGGAGATATCCAAGGGGCAGAAGGTTGCCATCATCGGCGGTACCGGCAGTGGCAAATCTACCTTGATATCCCTGCTCCTGGGCTTCCGCAAGCCCTGCAAGGGGGAACTGCTCTTCGACGGCATCCCTGCCGGGGAGATCAGCAAGGCGTCACTCCGTCGGGATATCAGCTCTGTGCTCCAGGGCTCTGCCATATATACCGGCACCATTGGGGAGAATATCCGTATGGGCAAGGAGGATGCCACTGATCAGGAGCTTACGGAAGCGGCAGAGATCGCCCAGCTTGCAGCCTTCGTAGAGGAGTGCGGAGGCATGGATTATCCCATTACCCAGGCAGGCAAGAATCTATCCGGAGGACAGAAACAGAGATTGTCCATTGCGCGTGCCATTGTAAAGGAGGCACCCATTTATATCTTCGATGACAGCTTCTCTGCACTGGATTTCCTCACAGAGAAGAATCTGCGGACTGCACTGAACCGCAAGATCTGTGGCAAGACCCAGATCGTGGTGACCCAGCGGATCACCTCTGCTATGAGTGCAGATCGGATCTTTGTTATGGACAGGGGCATTTTAGTGGATCAAGGCACTCACGAGGAGCTCCTGGAGCGGTGCAGGATCTACGGGGAGATCTATGCTTCCCAGACAGGAGGTGGCAAGGCATGAGGGAGAATAAGAAGAAGGATCAGATGATCCTGCGTCTCTTACGGGAGGCAAAGTCTATCCGCAAATGGCTCCTCCTCGCCTGTGTGCTCTGTGGGCTCTTAATTGCCTGCTCGGTAGCATCGCCTAAGCTTCTGGGTGCCATTATAGATACCCTCTATGACTATTGGGACGGCACCCTGCAGGGGGATGTAGGGCGGGCAATTGCACCGTCTCTTCTGTGGCTCCTGCTGCTGTACCTGGGCTACAGCCTCTTTAGCTATCTGAAAATGCTGCTCCTTAACAAGGTGGTCAGCCGACACTTTACCTGCTCCCTGCGGATCCGCATTTCCGACAAGATCAAGAGATTGCCCGTAGCCTATGTGGATCAGACCCCTGTGGGAGACATCCTGTCTCGTATGACGGATGATGTGTCCACCATTGGCAACTATATCCACCAAATTGTGGATATTCTTATGACGGGATTTTTGAATATCCTTGCTATCTGTGTGATGATGCTTATGGAGGACTGGAGACTTGCGATCTTGGTCATTGGCTTGACCCCTCTTTCCATATGGCTGTCTACCTACATTTCTTCCAAGAGTGAGCATCATTTCCACGCCATGTTTACAGAGGGTGGCAACCTCAATGCCCATGTGGAGGAAGCCTTTACCAATTTTGCTACTACCAAGGCATACAATTTGGAGGCTTACACGGAGAAACAGCATGAGACCATCAATCGGCGGCGGATCACCGCGGAGGCAAATGCCAATTTTACCCGTTCCATTGTACGTCCCATTATCACATTTTCCAATGCAGTGGCATATATTGCCATCTGCCTCATTGGTGGCTGGCTGTTGATCTCGGGTCGGGTCAGCTCTGTAGGTGTCATTGTTACCATTCTGCTCTATGCCAAGCAGTTTGCCTCCCCTCTGGAGCAGATCGCCAACGGTTTGGGTGAGCTCCAGCATACCAAGGCGGCGGCAAGACGGGTGTTCAAGCTCCTGGACAGAGAAGAGGAGCCCAATGCCTGCGGCAAGCTGCCCGGAGAGGCAGAGGGCTATATCCGCTTCGAGAATGTAGACTTTTCCTATGACCCGGACAGTCCGCTTATCGAGGGGCTGAACATCGATGTGAAGAAGGGGCAGAATGTAGCCATCGTAGGACCTACCGGTGCGGGCAAGACCACCATCGTCAATCTGCTCATGCGATTCTATGATATCCAAAAGGGGCGGATATTCATCGACGGTGTGGATTGTGCGACCCTGTCCAGAGAGGAAATGCGGAACCAGTTTGCCATGGTCTTACAGGATACCTGGCTGTTCCGTGGGACCATTGCAGAAAATGTGGCATATGGTAAGCCGGACGCTACCCGCGAAGAGATCGTGGCTGCCTGTGACCGAGCCTATTGCGATCACTTTATCCGCACTCTGCCGGAGGGCTATGATACCCTGATCGGGGATGACATGAGCAATCTGTCCGGGGGACAGAAGCAGCTCCTTACCATTGCCCGTGCGATGTTGGCAGACCGTCGGCTCCTGATCCTGGATGAGGCTACATCCAATGTAGACACTCGTACAGAGATCCTGCTGCAGAAGGCTATGGATAATCTGATGAAGGATCGGACCTGCTTCGTCATTGCCCACCGTCTGTCTACCATTGTGGATTCGGATCTGATCCTGGTTCTGGATCACGGCAGGATCGTGGAGCAGGGGACCCATAAGGAGCTCCTTGCCAAGAAGGGCTTCTACCACAAGATCTATACCAGCCAATACGCTATATGACGAAAAGACAGGGTATCATGCCCTGTCTTTTTTGCGACAGTCAACCGCATATCTTACGGTTCCCCTGCATATGCTGTTTCAAACACACAGCTTAGGGAGGGGTATTTATGAATGAGGCAATGGAGCAGAGAGCATGCGATCTGGCTGTGTACATTATTGAGAATCGAGGAACTGTACGATCTGCAGCCGGGGAATTCGGCATCAGCAAGTCGACGGTACATAAGGATATCGCAGAGCGTCTGTACCATATCAATCATAGCCTGTATGAACAGGTCAAGGTGATCCTGGAGGTCAACAAAGCGGAGCGACATATACGGGGGGGCCTTGCTACGAAGAATAAGTATAGGAACAAATGAACAAAGACAAAGGGGATTTTTATAATATTTATGACAAAATTAGCATTGGGTCTTGATTATTTGCCTAACATGTCGTATACTGATAGTGCATGGGTAATAACATTACCCACAATACTATTGGAGGTGCATTCCATGTACAATCGTACTTACAATTTCTCCGCAGGTCCCGCTACCATGCCCGTCCCCGTTCTGGAAGAGATCCGTGACGAGCTCCTTAACTACCGTGGCGCCGGTATGGGCGTTATGGAGATGTCCCACCGCTCCAAGGTTTACCAGCAGATCATTGACGAGGCCGAGCAGGATCTCCGCGATCTCATGGGCATTCCCGAGAACTACCGCGTCCTCTTCATCCAGGGTGGCGCAACGCTCCAGTTCGCTATGATCCCCATGTACCTGATGAAGAACGGCAAGGCCGTCTACATCGAGACCGGCGCATGGTCCAAGAAGGCTATTTCCGAGGCTAAGAAGTACGGCGAGGTTATCGTTGCCGCTTCCTCCAAGGACAAGAACTACTCCTATGTTCCCGATTGCTCCGATCTGGACATCCCCGAGGATGCAGACTATGTCTACATCTGCGAGAACGAGACCATCCACGGCACCACCTGGAGCAAGCTGCCCAACACCAAGGGCAAGATCCTGGTTTCCGACCAGTCCTCCATGTTCCTGTCCAAGCCCTGCAATGTAGCTGATTACGGTCTGATCTACGCAGGCGTACAGAAGAACGTCGGCCCCGCAGGTATGGTCGTGGTCATCATCCGTGAGGACCTGATCCGTGAGGACCTGGATCCCAAGACTCCCGTCTACCTGTCCTACAAGACCCATGACGATGCAGGCTCCATGTACAACACCCCCAACTGCTGGGCTATCTACTGCTGTGGCAAGGTCTTCAAGTATCTGAAGAACCTGGGTGGCCTGGAGGCTATGAACAAGATCAACGAGGACAAGGCCAAGGTCATGTACGACTTCCTGGATCAGTCCGCTATGTTCAAGGGCACTGTTGAGAAGGAATCCCGTTCCCTCATGAACATCCCCTTCGTCACCGGTGATGCAGAGCTGGATGCCAAGGTCATCGCTTACACCAAGGCTGCCGGCTTCGAGAACCTCAAGGGTCACAAGTCTGTTGGCGGTCTGCGTGCTTCCACCTACAATGCAATGCCCAAGGAAGGCGTAGAGGCTCTGGTAGAGTGCCTCAAGAAGTTCGAGGAAGAAAATAAGTAATTCATTACAATATCATAACTTATTCCCAAATGGGCGACGATTAAAATGGATATCGAGTGGATGCCGAGGTATTTTGCCTCAGATTTTGCGATGAAAGTCGCAGGAATACTTTGTGTATTTCAAGGCTTTCATAAGCAAAAGATGAGGCAAAAGAGTCGGCACTCAACCGATAGCGATTTTTAGAAGTGCCCAAACTAAAATAAAGGAGATTTACAAATGCGTATTCTTGTTACCGACGGAATGGATAAGTCCGCCATCGCCGCCCTGCAGGCTCAGGGTCACGAGGTCGTTGAGCAGTTCTACGCTCCCGAGGAGCTGGGTGCGGCTCTGCGCGATTTCGACGTAGTTATTGTCCGTTCCAAGACCAAGGTCCGTGCCAACCACATTGATGAGGCTAAGGGCAGCAACCTCAAGCTGATCATCCGTGGCGGTGTCGGTGTTGACAACATCGACGTTAAGTATGCCGAAGAAAACGGCATCAAGGTCATGAACACCCCCCGTGCTTCCTCTCAGTCCGTTGCTGAGCTGGCTATGGGTCTGATGTTTGCTTGCTCCCGTTATATCTCCATCGCAGGTCATACCATGCGTGAGGATAAGTGGGAGAAGAAGGCATATGGCAAGGGCATCGAGCTCTGCGGCAAGACTCTGGGTATCGTAGGCTTTGGCCGTATCGGTCAGGCTCTGGGCAAGATGGCAAAGGCTATCGGCATGGATGTTGTAGCATTCGACATCTTCCACATCCCCGGCATCGAGGAGCAGATGGGTATCCCCTATGTAGAGATGGAAGAGCTGCTGGCCAAGTCCGACTTTATCAGCGTCCATGCTCCCGCTGTTGACGGCGGCAAGCTGATCTCTGCTGAGAACATTGCCAAGATGAAGGACGGCGTTGTGATCGTCAATACCTCCCGTGGCACCAACGTAGACGAGGATGCCCTCCTGGCTGCTCTGGAGAGCGGCAAGGTCCGTGGCGCAGGTCTGGACGTATTTGCAGAGGAGCCTGCTACCAACCACGCTCTGTACAGCCATCCTATGGTTGCCTGCACCCCCCATATCGGCGCAGCTACCCAGGAAGCACAGAAGCGCATCGGTTCCGAGATCGTTTCCATCATTGAGAATTTCTGATATTATATACAATACATAAAGGAGAGCGAAACTATGAACGCATATGTACAGCGCACCATCGAGGATGTCAGAAAGAAGTATGCCAACCAGCCTGAATTCGTTCAGACTGTCGAGGAGGTCCTGTCCTCCCTGTCCCCCGTTATCGACAAGCACCCCGAGTATGAGAAGGTCGACCTCCTGGGCCGTATGGTAGAGCCCGAGCGTATGTTCACCTTCCGTGTTTGCTGGGTAGACGACAACGGTCAGACCCACACCAACACCGGCTACCGCTGCCAGTTCAACGGTGCTATCGGCCCCTACAAGGGCGGCCTGCGCTTCCAGCCCAATGTCTACGAAGGCATTATCAAGTTCCTGGGCTTCGAGCAGACCTTCAAGAACTCCCTGACCGGTCTGCCCATCGGTGGCGGCAAGGGCGGCTCCGACTTCGACCCCGCAGGCAAGTCTGAGGCCGAGATCATGCGTTTCTGCCAGAGCTACATGAGCGCTCTGTATCGTTACATCGGACCCGACATCGACGTTCCTGCAGGCGACATGGGCGTAGGTGGCCGTGAGATCGGCTATCTGTTCGGCCAGTACCGCCGCCTCAAGGGCGTATGGGAGAACGGCGTTCTCACCGGCAAGGGCTTCAGCTACGGCGGCTCCCTGACCCGTCCCGAGGCTACCGGCTATGGTGCAATGTACTACCTGCAGGAAGTCCTCAAGCACGAGGGCGAGACCATTGAGGGCAAGACCATTGCTATCTCCGGCTTCGGCAATGTTGCATGGGGCATCTGCAAGAAGGCTATGCACCTGGGTGCCAAGGTCGTTACCCTGTCCGGTCCCGACGGCTACATCTATGACGAAGAGGGTGTCTCCTCCTGTGAAGAGAAGGTTGAGTACCTCCTTGAGATGCGTAACTCCGGCCGCAACCGTGTACAGGACTACGCTGACAAGTTCGGCGTTCCCTTCTTCCCCGGTGAGAAGCCCTGGGGTGTCAAGGCTGACGTTATCATGCCCTCTGCTATGCAGAACGACGTCCGTATGGACTCCGCTGAGAAGATCGTTGCCAACGGCATCAAGTACTACATCGAAGTTGCTAACATGCCCACCACCAACGACGCACTGGCTTACCTGATGGCTCAGGAAGGCATGATCGTCGCTCCCTCCAAGGCTGTTAACGCAGGCGGCGTCGGCGTTTCCGCTCTGGAAATGGCACAGAACTCCGAGCGTCTGGTATGGTCTGCAGAAGAGGTTGTCGAGCAGCTCCATCGCATGATGATCAACATCCACAAGGTCTCCGCAGAGGCTGCCGAGGAGTACGGCCTGGGCTACAACCTGGTAGCAGGTGCCAACATCGCCGGCTTCAAGAAGGTTGCTGAGGCCATGATGGCACAGGGCATCTTCTAATCCCTTTCTCCAATACATATCCCTGCCGGGGCTGTCTACGGACAGCCCCGTTTTTGGAAGACATAATCAAGAGAGCGGCCCTGCAAGTGGGTCGCTCTCTTGATTATGCTTCTCCATCATTTCTCTCAGAGATATATAACTCTTCCGCCTCCCACAAGGCATTTTGCAATATCCTTGCCGCAAGAGAATTGTCCTTCCCTTCCTGCAACACATCAATTGCTTCCGATGCTGCAAAGCAAAGGATGGCATACATTTTCTGATAGCACTCTAACACCATTTGATCCCCTTTCAATGTATAAGTTGATTATTCCATTATAAAATTCAGGTATTCATATGTCAAGCGGATTATTCCGCTTTTGAAATGTTTTTAAATCATCGTAAATTGAGTATGATATGAAAAAGGGGAGGTGCTCAAATGGAGTTAGATTATTCTGAGATCGGCAGACGGATCGCACAACGAAGAAAGCAACTTGGATTAAAACAGCACGAGGTCTGCGACAAGGCAGAAATCAGCGAGAAATATCTGTCCTGTATTGAACGGGCAACCTCCATTCCCTCGTTAGAGGTTCTTATGCGGATCGCCCGAGCCTTAGACACCACGCCCAACGATCTTCTCTTGGGTAGCTCCCGATTGGGCCAAGCTCCCTGGCAGGATGTAGCAGAGCTTCTCCGCGGCTTAGGACCCAAGGAACTGGCATTGGCAAAAAGCTTCCTCCTTTGGCTCTCTGATAACAGGATTTCGTGATATTCTCCTCCTCATTCCCCGGAATGAGGAGTTTTTTTGTCTTTCACACGACGCATCTAATTCCGATTTATGGAGCTGTTTATCGTATAACACCGTAGGGGCGACCTGTGGTCGCCCGGTCATTGTCGTTAAACGACAATGACGAAATTACGGGATTATCACGAGTTTTCCGACAAAATCGAAACATTTTGCGGGCGAC
>JAZRGR010000309.1:0-3962 GCA_045644345.1 Faecousia sp.
CGACAATGACGAAATTACGGGATTATCACGAGATTTCCGACAAAATCGAAACATTTTGCGGGCGACCACAGGTCGCCCCTACGAACAAATTCGGAAATCGAACAGCTCGACAAATCGGAATTTACATGGGCATGGGGGCGAAAATGGACGGTAGGGGGGTAAAATCCCAATTCTTTTTCGCTTTTATGAGAAAAATCACTGAACAACTATTGACATATGGTTATATAACGAGTAAAATGGAATTAAAAACGAAAGGTGGAGCTTTTTATGGACAAAAACAAACGGTTTCTGGCATTTTTTCTGTGTATCCCCTTACTTTTTGCTCTGTTCGTCAATGCTCTGGGCGCAGAGATCCCTGCCGGGGAGCAAGCCACCTATGTCCTTAACCATCAGGTCGACGGTGACAACTACAACGGTCCGGCTCTGCAGTACTTCAGCCCCTACCGCCTTGCCTGCACCCTGAACAGGGAGCGGATCACTATGAAGAACTGCCTCTTCTCCCTGTACAACACCACCAATGATCAGGTCATCCCCGCTTACTGCTCCGACATTACGGTTCTCGCCAATTCCAATTATGCCTACCGTCGGATCAACTTAGAGGACTCGACCTTTGCCGCAAGTGCCGCAGGACTGATCCGCGCCATTGTGCAGAACGGCTTCTACATCGTCCCCATTGATGGTGAATCCGACGAGGCCCACAACCTACGGGTCGAACAGGAGCTTGCCCGTCTGGGAGAGCTGGCAGGTGTAGAGGATCTGACCATCGGCGAGGCCATCACCGGCACCCAGGCAGCCATCTGGCAGGCAGCCCACGGCTCCGGTCTTTCCTATACGGATTTCCTCAACTCCATGTATATGTCCGATGTTTCCGACCAGGTCAGATACTACGATATCTGCAACGAGGAGCGGATCAACGGTCACCACGATTTCAACGGCATCCAGAACGAGAATGCCCGTCTGACCACCGCCAGTGACCGCTGGGGCGGCAAGCGGATCCAATCCGTCTATACCTACCTCATGTCCCTGGATCCCCTGCCCCCCAATGCCAGCATCGTATCTACCGGTGACTTCCGCAGAATCGAGGGTCCCTATGCATCGGACAATGGCGACGGCACCTTCGATCTGGAGGTCAACGTATCTGTCAACGTACGTGTCGAGGAGGGTGATTTCCTGGTTCTGACCGCTACTGCCGGGGAGAACTATAAGGCATCTGCAGTGTTGGCAAACGGATACCAAACTGTAACCCTCCGTATCCAGAATGTTCCCAACTCCCTCAAGGATGACAAGGTCATCCTGTCCATATCCGGTCAGCAGTCCGGTGACGATGTGTACCTCTTCGACGCTATCGGAGACCGAGAGTCCTCCCAGTCTATGGTAGGTATGTTCGACGGGCGACTGCCTGTGTATGCAGAGATCGCCGCTTCCATCTCCGAGGCAAATACGGATCGGATCCTGAATTTCTACAAGACCACCTTGATCCCCAACGGCACAGACACCTATGACCGCCATCCCTTAGAGGGCATCACATTCGATATCTTCTATGTTGCGGAGCTGGGAGACTATCTGGCAGGCAGAGTCAAGCTACCGGATGCCGTGGACTACGAATATCCCGCCACTGCAGACTTCACCCTGGTCACAGGTGCCGACGGCAGAGCCTCTATTAACTTTACCCGTAAGGGCATGCCCGACGGCGTGTACCTGGTAGTAGAGAGAGCCCATCCTGCGATTAAGGCTCCCGTAGATCCCTTCTACGTCATCATGCCCACCACCAATTCCCAGGGTACCGGCTACGATTACGAGGTCACTGTCCAGCCCAAGAACGACCTTAAGGGCATCGTCAAGATCGAGAAGGACGTGATCTCCATAGGCAACGACAGTGCTTCCGTAGATGCCTATACAGACCACACCTGGATCATCGGCACCAATGTCCCCGAGGATATTGCAGGGGGCAAGCTCTTCCATCTCTCCGATACCCTTGACCCCCGTCTGGATTATGTGGGGAATGTAAGGGTACAGGTAGAGACTGCAGACGGGCAGACCGTCCTACTCCTGCTGGAGGAGGGGGAGGATTATACCCTCGAGGTTACGGATGCAGACTCCCTTGCCAACGGGACTCCTTCCGATGCCTTCTCCATAACGCTCACAAGGGAGGGCATGACTGCCGTAGCCGGCAGTGTCGGGGACCACAGCTTTGATGACTGTATGATTCGGGTATACTTCGATGCCCGTATCAATGCCAATGCACAGATGGGGGAGGCCATCCCCAACGAGGCATACTTAGACTACACCAATTCCGTGAACTTTGACTTCTCCGCCAAGTCGGACAAGCCCGTTGTCTACACCGGCGGCATTGAGCTCCGCAAGGAGGATGCTCTGGACACCAACATGGCTCTGGAGGGGGCTGTCTTTGAGATCTACCGCAATGCCACAGAGCAGGAGGTTGCCGCAGGGGAGGATCTCAGCTACATCCCCGGGTACCCCGCACCTATGGTCAAGGTCTCCTTCTTCAGCAACAGGGATCTGACCGGGGACAAGGTCACCTCCGTGACCACAGATGGGCAGGGCTCCGCCCTCGTATACGGTCTCGCCTACGGGACCTATTACCTGGTAGAGACCAAGGCTCCCTCGGGCTACAACCTCCCCGGAGAGGCCATCGAGTTCACCGTGGACGGTGACAGCCACAGCCCCAACAAGCTCATCCACGTAGAGAACATCCAGGGAGCCATCCTCCCCGGCACCGGCGGTATGGGCACAGAGCTCTACCTGTATCTGGGCTCTGCCCTCCTATGCGCTTCCGCCCTTCTGCTCCTGCTGAGGAGACGCAGGGCTCAGGCATAAATATCCAAGACCACTGTAAGGCGTAGAACCTTACAGTGGTCTTTTGCACAGGAGCGTATTGCAGATCTGCAGGGGGTGTGGTATAATGGAAGTATCACAGGAAAAGAGAGGGATGCACCATGGCATATGATTTAACCGAGCCCCTTGTGATCGGCATCAGCTCCAGAGCCCTGTTCGATCTGGAAGCAGAGAACAGGATCTTCGAGGAGCAGGGAGTCCCCGCATACGAAGCATACCAAGTAGCCCACGAGGATCGGATCTTAGGCAAGGGCTCTGCCTTCCCCCTTGTGGAGGCATTTCTGAGGCTCAACCGCCTGCAGGAGAACGGTCGATTGGTAGAGGTCATCGTCATGAGCCGTAACAGTCCCAATACCAGTCTGCGGATCTTCCACTCCATCGACCATTACGGCTTGGATATTTCCCGTGCCGCCCTGACAGGTGGGGCTCCCATTGCTCCCTATCTCCACGCCTTCCGTACGGATCTGTTCCTGTCTGCCTTCCGCCCGGATGTACAGCAGGCCATTGACTCCGGCTTTGCCGCAGGTGTGATCCTGACCGATGGCCCCCACACCCCCGGGGGACAGCCCGTGGATCAGATCCGCATTGCCTTCGACGGGGATGCTGTCCTCTTCAGTGCCGAGTCCGAGGGGATCTACCAGAAGGAGGGGCTGGAGGCATTCGCTGCCCATGAGAAGCAGAAGGCGGATATCCCCATGGAGGAAGGGCCCTTTGCCAACTTCCTGCGGACCCTTGCCCACATCCAAGAGAAGTTCCCGGACAAGGACACCGCACCGATCCGTACCGCCCTGGTCACTGCCCGGGGTGCACCTGCCCATGAGCGTGCCATTAAGACCCTGCGGCAGTGGGGGATCCGGGTAGACGAAGCCTTCTTCTTAGGCGGTGTCACCAAGAAGGATGTCCTCTCCGCCTTCGGCGCACATATTTTCTTCGATGATCAATACACCCATGCAGGCCCTGCCTCTCGGGTGGTGCCATCTGCCCTGGTTCCCTACATCACAGGAGCCGATTGATCCCACCATTTGCGCAACACCCCACAGACGCAAATTCCGATTTATGGAGCTGTTTATCGTATAACACCGTAGGGGCGACCTGTGGTCGCCCGG
>JAZRGR010000310.1:0-4977 GCA_045644345.1 Faecousia sp.
ATCGGCGAGAGATTTTGTTCCAAATTGAGGTTTGGAAAACGCAGGAATACTTTGTGTATTTCAAGTTTTTCAAGCCGAAAAGTTGGGACAAAAGATTCGCTGAGTGCCGATGGCTATTTATTCAGAGTTTCCCTAGTATAAACGGTGGATTTCTTTCTTGAGTTTGGCGTTTTCTGCGATTTCGAAGGCATCGCGGCGTTGCTTGTTTTCATACCGGGTAGAGAAATCTCCACGCTGTACTTCTATATTGCTTTTGCTAATGGACAGAATATGGTCCACACAGCCATCTAAAAAGCTGCGGTCGTGGGATACCAAAATAAAGCCCTTTTTTGCCCCTGAGATAGCGGCTGACCAACTGCCGTCCTTTGATGTCCGGATGGTTGGTAGGCTCGTCGATGAGCAAGAAGTTATTCTCCTTCAGAAACAGAACTGCCGGGAGCAGCTCCGTCTGTTCTCCCTTTGACAGTGTGCAATAGGGACGATATAGTACATCCTCGTATAGTTCCAGGGCGTTTAACTCTTATGCGAGCCTCCAATAGGCAAACTCCGGGTAGATCTCCTCCTCGATCTCAACAGACAGTATCGTATTTCATTTTAAAAGTAAATTCATACAGTATAAATCTCCTCATAATACAGATAATAACAACACAATTTGTAAAATAAGGAGAAATGGATATATGAAAGCAACCGGCATTGTTCGCAGAATTGAGGAGTGTGTTATAATATCTCCAAGGTCGAAAAGCATTGAAAATACAGGGGTTTCGCTGATTTTCACCGATTCACGGAACTTTGTAAATCAGGCTGGCGACGGCGGTTTTCTGCGACCGCATACAGGAAGGAGGTAGCAGCGTAAGTATAATAAATTGTCTCCCACATTGCAAGCGTGCCAATGTGGGAGAGCTCACTTCTGAGCAGAGGATACATAGCCGTAGTCGAGAGACTGCGGCTTTTTATTTTGCTCAGAAAGGAGGAACTTTATTTGAGCCTATGCAAAATCACTGCAATTACAAATCAGAAAGGAGGTGTTGGAAAAACAACAACTACGGCGAATTTGGGAATCGGCCTTGCCAAGCAAGGAAAGCGAGTATTACTCGTGGATGCAGATCCCCAAGGTAGTTTGAGCGTGAGCCTTGGATTTCGTGACCAAGATGCACTGATAGATACCCTTGCAACAGCTATGAGTGCAGAAATGGAAGATACGGAACTTCCTATAGATCACGGAATCATTCATCATGGGGAAGGCGTTGACTTGCTACCTGCGAACATTGAATTGTCCGGTGTAGAACTGAGTTTGTTCAATGCTATGAGTAGAGAAACCATTCTTCGGACGGTCTTGAATCGTTTGCGCCCCTATTACGATCACATCTTGATTGATTGTATGCCCTCTTTGGGACTTATGACGATCAACGCTCTATCTGCCGCAGATTCCGTAATTATCCCCACACAGCCGAACTACTTGTCTGTCAAGGGTTTGAATCTGCTCTTAAAATCTGTTAGCCGAGTAAAGAAACAGATCAACCCCAAACTCAACATTGATGGAATCTTATTCACTATGGTAGACAACCGTACCAATAATGCTCAATCTGTTATTTCCTCTATGCGTGAAGCTGTAGGAAACAACATCCGAGTATTCCGAACTGAGATTCCCAGATCTGTAAGAGCCGCAGAAGCCGGCGAAGCAGGAAAAAGCATTTTTGCCTATGACAAGAACGGAAAGGTTGCACAGGCTTACGAAATGTTGACAAAGGAGGTGGATCAACTTGGCAAAGAAACCTATCGACTTAGGTCTGACAGCGTTAGATGAGCTGTTTATGACAGAGGAAGGAAGACAGGAGAGCCGCTTGCCCAGGATCCACGATATTCCCCTTGAACTAATTGACGATTTTCCCGACCACCCCTTCCAAGTAAGGTTGGACGAGGATATGGATCAGCTTGTAGAAAGTATTCGCACCAATGGAATCATCACGCCGATCACGCTGAGAGAAAAGGATAACGGTAGATACGAGATCGTTTCCGGTCATCGCAGAAAGAAAGCCTGTGAAATCGTAGGATTATCTACTGTCAAGTCTGAGATTCGGGAAATGACCAGAGATGAAGCAATTATCTTAATGGTCGAATCCAATCTCCAACGCTCTGTAATCCTGCCCAGCGAGAAGGCGTTTTCCTACAAAATGCGGCTTGAAGCTATGAAACGACAGGCTGGTAGACCATCCAGAGAAAATGCGTCGCCACTGGCGACTAATTTATCCAAAGGTCGGTCAGATGTGGAACTTGGAGAACAGACGGGTGAAAGTAAAGATCAAGTGCGGAGATATATCCGACTTACTGAACTTATTCCCGAACTGCTTGATATGGTTGACGAGAGAAAAATTGCTTTTCGCCCTGCGGTAGAATTGTCCTATCTCAGAGAGCAAGAACAGCGAGATTTGCTTGAAACCATTTCCTACGAAGATGCCACCCCATCCTTGGCACAGGCTATCAAAATGAAGGAATTTTCCAAAGCCGGTAAGCTCAGTGCAGATGTGATCCTGTCAATCATGTGCGAGCAGAAACCTAACCAGCGAGAGAAAATCAGTTTTCACACCGAAAGACTAAAGCCTTATCTGCCGAAAAATATCTCTGCACAGCAGACGGAGGATTATATCCTCAAGGCTTTGGAGCATTACAAACGCTTCATGGAGCGTAGAAAGGAGCAAGCCAGATGAAACCCATATTTTTCACGACCCCGGAACCCATCGGTGGCAACGGTTATTCTTGTCGTTCTCCCCCCTTCACACTACCCCCCTTATATTAACCTACTGTACCTACTGAAAGAGGAAATTATAGGGACGGTACAAAATTTACACTCTTGGCAGGAAAAGAAATCCATGCTACAATGAGGGTGAGAAAACAAGGAGGTGCTTGACATGAAGAAAGCCATTGTTGGACTGCTCTTAGTAGTTTGCCTTTTAACCGCCTGTAGCAAGGAAGCCAAGCCGGAAGTAACGACCGAGGATCCACAACTTGCAGTAACGACAACTGCAACAACGGAAATCTCAACCGAACCTGTTGAAACCGAAATCCCTACCACAGAGGAACAGCCATCCACTGCATTGGAAACATCAGAGATTGCGACGGAAGTCACAACCGAGTCTACAGAGCCTCTCACTGAAGGGAATGTTCCAACAGAAACACCTACGGAAAATAAAACGCAACCGACTACAGCACCTACGGAGGCAACGACACCTCCTACAACCACGCCGCCCACTACACAACCTACCACACAAGCTACTGAACCTCCTACAACAACCCCGACAGAAACTCAACCTCCCGAAACAGAACCTCCCACCACCGAGGCTCCCAAGGAAGTAATTGACCTGGCAGCCTTGGAGGAATACGGTAGAGCTTATGCAAGAAGCCTTGGTTATAACGGCAATCCTAACACGGGATTTGCAACCAATGCAGGATATTTTCCTCCGTCCTATGTTTTCATTCGCTCTATGGAAGAAGGGTATCGTCATGTCAAGGAAGCCGTAGATGCTCAATACATCAACGATGTGAGTGCGGGACATGACATTGTGGTTGTGATAGATGGTGTGGAGCGGCATAGAAAGCTGAATATCTACATCGAAGAGACCGGCGAACCTGACTGGTATCTTGTGTACTGCTTCTATGGCGGCGAATAAAAAATCAAATATCAAAAACGATCCCTGTTCAGAATCTCGAAATTTTGAACAGGGATTTTTCTTTGGAAAGGAGAAATGTTTATGAAGAAACCTCTCATGCGGATGTTTGCTCTCTGTTTTGCGGTGCTTCTTCTTGTTGGAATTTTCCCGTTTGCTTTTGCGGCGGAACATTCCGCGGAGGAGGATCCTGCTACGGAGAACACATCTGCTACCTTGGATCCTCCTAAAACAGATACCAAGAATAACAACCCGGAAGGCTATGTCTATAAGTCCGGCATCATTTGGGGTGCGGATTCCTCCAAGGAATTTGATGCAGTTTATAACGGGAAAAAGAATCATGTGTACTGCGTATCTACTCACAATGTGAAGCACAACGGTTCATATGTTCCCTGTTATTGCATTGATCCCGGAATCGAAATCGGAACAGGAACGCCTTATGATGATTATCTGCTTACAACAAAGGATGCGTGGAATTCCATGAGCAGACAGCAAAGGGATGCTATTGGGCTTGCACTTATCTATGGCTATCCCAATGGAATCAACCCGTCCTCTTTCCTAGATAAGAAGGGAGCCCAAGCAGCTACGCAGATGATTATTTGGGAGATCTGCTATGGAATGCGAAATCCGTACCATCCTTTCACCTGCACTGACAATCGTTACTACAATCTGTTTGAATCCGACTCTGTTGGTCACGAATTTACAGACGGTGGTACCGGGGCGAATAACGGTTGGATCCACAACATGAAAGCTGTGTATCAGCAAATCTCTGATAAGATGGCACAGCATTTCACTCGCCCCAGCTTCCTGTCAACAGATACCGATACTGCACAGATCTTCGTTCTTACTCCCAACAGTAACGGCACTTATTCGGTGACTTTGACGAACTCCAAGAATATGCTTTCCGCCATAACCTTCACAAATACAGACCACCTGTCTTTCGTGAAGAACGGGAACACCCTCACGATCACTGCGAAAAATCCTACAACAGAAATGACTGTGAGAGCAACCAAGAATGTTCCCAACTTGGAAGCACAGACCTTTATTGTCTGGAAGCATACGGACAAGCAGATGATCGTAGAGCCCGTCAGTCCTACATCTGACCCTACATCCCTCTATTTGAAACTCCGTGTTCGTACCGGTAATCTGAGCATCAAGAAAACAACCTCGGATAGCAAAATGCTCAGCGGTTGGCAGTTCATCCTTTGTTCGGATCAGGCTTGTAACAACAAGGTCTATGGTCCCTACACCACAGCTTCGGATGGCACGATTACTGCCAACAATCTGACAGCAGGAACCTACTGGATCAAGGAGG
>JAZRGR010000311.1:0-9475 GCA_045644345.1 Faecousia sp.
CACGGAACGACACAGGGTCGTTCCCTACGAACACGCTTGGCGTTGCATTCGTTGTAACGAAATTTGTACGGGTGACGATGGTGCAATTTACCCTCTCCGTCGCTTCGCGACACCTCTCCCAAGGGGAGAGGCAAGGGGCGTGAGCAAATTCAAAACTGCTCGATAAACCGGAATGTGGTGGTGTTACGGGGTTAATGTCCTGCCTGCACGGAAGTGGGTAAGGGAGCCGTTGAGCATGGCGGGTAATACAGGACGGGTCTGTGTGCTGAGTGAAATCTATGACTTTTGCTATCTCAGCACACAGAAATTCTCGTCATTTCCGAAGAAAACAGAACTATTCCTCGCAACACAGAGAACCGTCCCCTCGTGCTATTATTGTGACACCCTTTCGCCTCTTTATACTTCTGTTATACCGCAAATAAGGTGTAACGCAACAACTAATTCGACTTTTTCAGTGGTTTCGAACCGTCCTCTGTGTTATTGTCCCCTGTGTTATTGGGCTCCGCTCCAGTCTATATCTAATTTACAGAACATCCCATATAGACTTCCTGCGGAATCGGTTAGGCATAAGTGGGGCAACGAGAAATCTCCACCCAACTCATGATCCGTTACAAGGAAGCCCAAGGTATAGGTAATGGATACTCCCGGAGGCAGTCGGAATGCCAGAGGATGTTCACTACGTTGATTCATAAGACTAAAATATACAGGGGACGTATACCTTAGATGATCTTTTCCACGCCGCTTGGTGCCGGAAATATCTGTCAAAACAGGAACGCCATCTGCCCGAAAGATATATGGATCGTCATATTCCCCTCTTATGCGACCGTCGGAATAGCGATCGGCTGTGGTATAATTTTCTGCTCCCACATTGGTCGCTGTTACATCTACCAGAATCAAATAGATATCATCTCCGAAATAGCCGTCTTCCTCTGTCCAATCGGGATAACCATATACAACATTCCAAGTTTTCCCTTCGAAGAGCAGCACATCCTTTGCACCGGGAAAATCCTCCGCACTGTACTGTGATGCATCATAGGAGTAGTGGCGACTGCAATCGGAAAGCAGTAAACATTCTTCCTGCACATCTGATCTATGATTCACTGCACGGGCGTTGTCAAATCTAAACTCCAGATGGCCGGTCTTTGGTGCTAAGTAGATCAACTTATCTGAAGTTCGCAGTTTTACGCCGGAAGGACCTATGAGAACCTCTGTTTCCTGAGAGCCGGATTCTGCGGGATCTGCCGTCGATCCTTCCGTTTCTGCTGTTGGTGGCGTAGTTTCGGTAGGTTCTACCGTTCCTTCTATCCTATTTCCCCCGGGGGTCTTCTCGTCAGGGGGCGTGTTCTCAACTCTCTCGGTACAACCGCTAAAGGAGAGCAATAACAAAAAGGTTATCAACAAAACAACTATTTTTTTCATAGATACCTCCCATTGTTCATGATCTAACGATTTTCCTTGATCGCCTCCATTAATAAAATGGTTTTCAAACCATTTTATCAAGAAACAGTATTATCAGTCAAAAAGGGATAGTTGGATGCGTTGCTCTTCCGGATAGCCGGCGGCAACGAAGCAGAAGGGATATTCTTCTATATTTTTATAGGTTTTTCGGCCGAAATGCTTTTGGAAGAGGTCATAGGGAATTACGAGGGCATACTCCATTCCGGGAGACAGGCGAATGCCGGTGCTTCCTTCCAGCCCCGGATTTGCCAGTAGCAACAAGTCCCAGTTCATGCCCACATAGTTATCTTCCCCAATCAGGGAGAGATCAGTTAGCCAGAAACCATCTTGGGACCCCTTGTTCCGTAGAGTGATAGAGATCAGTGCCAGTTTTTCCCCATGCTCTCCGTCATAGTTCAGTTCTTGGCAGTAAGAATTTCCGTCTACGATTTCAAATTTGTCAACACGAAATCCGTATCCATTCAAACCATTATATTTTCCTATGTAGTTATCTCCAACCTCTACAAATTCACCCATGGAATAATAACAGATGCTGTGATCGGAAATGGAAGCATAATAATCATTCATGCTTTTGTACCGCCAAAACCACAGTCCTGCAAGTACCACCACAAGGCAGATGATCAGGAGCTTTCCATAGCGTTTCACTTCGTCACCTTCCCCTCGTAGATTTTGTAAATTTCATCGGAGAGGGTCTCTAAAAGGCGGGAATCGTGACAAGCTATGACGACTAATGCCCCTCGCTCCCGTTCTCTGCGGAGAATGGTACAGATCTGTTCTACACCGCTATCATCCAAGGCATTGGTAGGCTCGTCTACAATGAGCAAGTCCGGCTTCTCCATAATGGCAGCGGCGATTCCTAACCGTTGTTTCATACCTAAGGAATATTTCCGGTATCTCCGCGGATCGTCAGGTTCTAAGCCTACTTCCAGGAGGCTTTGACAAATTTCCTCGGCCCCGATTTTTCCGCGAATCTGTGCCAAAAGCTCCAGATTTTCGTAGCCGGTATAGTTGGGCAGGAATGCCGGGTTTTCAATGAGGAGACCTACAGATTCCGGAAAATCCATATCCTTTCCCAGCTTCTTCCCGTCGATCCAAACCTCTCCGGATGTTGGACGGATCAAGCCGCAGAGCAACCGCATGAGCATAGTCTTACCGGACCCGTTGGGACCCTTCAAACCATAGATCTTGCCTCCGGTCAGTTGTATATTTACATCGTCTAATATCAGGGCTTTTTTAATATACTTTGTTGCAGATTTTACGATAATTTCCATTTGTACCTCCTATTCCACAGCGGCCAAAATATCGGTCTTCTTGAATCGCAGACAGCCAATCACCACACACAGAAAAATAATAGCCACTGCAACTATGGCAGATTTACCTGCGGATACACCCATGAAGTTGAGCATATCGTTTCGTTGCACCATGGCACCGTTGCCCAGCACCCAAGGACTGTAAATATATACCGCAACCATAAGCTGGCTCATACACAGTAGGAAGCTGAAAACGGGTCTGCAGAACAGACACAAGAGCATTTGCACCATACTCAAGGCGGCCAGGTGGAGGTATGGCAAAAGGAGCGTCATAAAAAGGCCCTCTCCCACGGGAATCAGAAAACCGGTGTTATAAAGATCGGGAAAGAACACCTCCGTTACCGTTGGGGAATTTGCCACAGAGGGAACCCCACCCATAAGAATGGTAAAGACAAGTACCCCTAAGGAGCCCAAAAGCAGGTACAGTGCCGTACTGCACAGATTCCAAATGCATTTAGAGAAATACCAGCTCCGTCGGTTTCCGCTACGGACAATGATCTGCTGACCGGAAAGGGATAGATCTCCCAACAGGTAATCTAAATTCATAAATAATCCTGCACCCATGATCAGCAGCCACATAGTAGGAAATTGAAAAATCTTCAGATAGACTCTGTCAATGCCCTCAAAGCAGCCCATCATATAATCCATCCAAGTTGCCCTGTAGCCCAAAAAGTTCAAGTCAATTTGCTTCATAATACAGGGCACCATAAAAATCAACATCGCCCACAGATAGCGGGGACGGAGTAAGCCGCAATATAAATCGTGGGCACATACTTTACGCCAATTCATGCTTTACCACCTGCCAATATCCCACAGAAAAGCCTAAAACCAAAAGGCTTCCCATGGCTATCAATAATGTCACTGTTGAAAATGAACTCGCCGAACAAGAAGCCGCCATTTGTAGCGGTGAGAACTGTTCCCGGATCCCCAATCCATGCCTTGTCAACATGATCACGCTGTCCGACAGCATCATTAGAAGAAAAGGGGTAGTGAGAATCACTACGGGATGACGGGGCCTCGAACCAAAGAGGAAGCACAAGCCTGCGGCAATGCCTCCCCACAGGAAATCCAAGCCGCACCAGAGAAGGCCGTGGAGCCAGGGATGGGTATAATACATAGCAGAAAATGCTTGCCCGTTTAGGATAAGGTATAAGGGCAGGCCGGGATTTGGCTTGATTGCAGGAAGGAACAATGCGTTCACAAGTAAATTCAGCAAAACGGGAATACTTACCACAATGCCACCGCTAACAAAGACTGCCATAAACTTGGAAAAATAGTACTGCTTGACACTGCAGCGAGAGACCATTTGATTGAACAACCCGGACTTCCTATCTTGATAGTAAGAACATCCGTAAGGGATCGCTGCCAACAATGGCCAAATAAAATAAAAAATACTGCTGCTTAACTCCAAAAAGCTGTGTGCCATCCAATAGATAAAAAGTGAGACTCCATCAAAACTCATGGGGTAATTGGGGTCGTAGCTCAGCATATTTTTCATATCCTGAAACAAAGGCGAGACAACTCGCTGAGTCTGCCAAACATGAAGTAAGGAGAGAATACACCCAATCAGCAGACTTAAAAGAAGCATACGGTTGCATAAAGCTTTTTTAAGTTCAGTACGAAGCATTTGCATCATTTGGTTCCACTCCAATCGATATCTAATTTATAGAACATCCCATACAGACTTCCTGCGGAATCGGTAAAGCATAAGTGGGGCAACGAGAAATCTCCGCCCAACTCACAGTCCGTTACAAGGAAACCCAAGGTATAGGTAATGGATTCTCCCGGAGCCAGTCGGAATACCAGAGGATGTTCACTACATTGATTCATAAGACTAAAATATACAGGGTCCTTATACCATAATCGGGTATCGCCAATCCACTTGGTGCCGGAAATATCTGTCAAAACAGGAACGCCAGTTGCCGGAAAAATATATGGATCGTCATATTCCCCTCTTATGCGACCGTCGGAATAGCGATCAGCTGTGGTATAATTTTCTGCTCCCACATTGGTCGCTGTTACATCTACCAGAATCAAATAGATATCATCTCCGAAATAGCCGTCTTCCTCTGTCCAATCGGGATAACCATATACAACAGTCCAGGTTTTCCCTTCGAAGAGCACCACATCCTTTGCACCGGGAAAATCCTCCGCACTGTACTGTGATGCATCATAGGAGTAGTGGCGACTGCAGTCGGAAAGCAGTAAACATTCTTCCTGCACATCTGATCTATGATTCACTGCACGGGCGTTGTCAAATCGAAACTCCAAATGACCGGCCTTTGGTGCTAAGTAGATCAACTTATCTGAAGTTCGCAGTTTTACGCCGGAAGGACCTATGAGAGCCTCTGTTTCCTGAGGGGCGGATTCTGTGGGATCTGCCGTCGATCCTTCCGTTTCTGCTGTTGATGGCGTAGTTTCGGTAGATTCTACCGTTTCTTCTATCATATTTCCCCCGGGGGTATTCCCGTCAGGGGGCGTGTTCTCAACTCTCTCGGTACAACCGCTAAAGGAGAGCAATATCAAAAAGGTCATAAACAGAATAACTGCTTTTTTCATAGGTAAACCTCCAGGACACATGACAGAGGACGGTTCTCTGTCCTGCTTCAAAAAGTTTATTAAATCCAAGAAAATAGGAGAAAACTGACGTTAATTTTACAAAAAACTTCGAAAGACACAGAACCGTCCTCTATTTAGATTGATTGGCAATGAGCTTCTCGTAAAAAGGCCAAAGACCTGTTTTGTTGGGGGTATGAGTGAATAACTGACACATGTCCATGCCGGGGTATTCATTTCCCTCGATAATTGCGGGCCCCGTAGGAGTGATGGCAATGTCCCAGCCGATATGTCGCATTTCGGGGATGACCATGGCAGCTTCCTTTGCCATAGCAATCGCTTCATCCAACATAGGGATCGGGTACCCATCAAAGACGACACCGGTTTCAGGATGGGAGGCAAAGGTGTTGAAGGAGTCATCCATAGCAAGATGGCGCACGGTCCTTGTCTCCCGGTCTACACAACAGGACATGCCTCCCTGCCCGGTATTGTCACAGCAACTTCCACCTCTGCCGAATCTCACAGCGATGTAGGGCACATAAACGGTATCACCAACTCTTTCCGTGGCGATTCGTAGAGTATTCACGGAGAACGGGTGGGGCTTTGCCATATCCGGATGCTGCTTTAATGTGTGCTCCAATACAGTGATATTCCTATCCCGTACAAATTGGAGGATTTCTTCCGGGGACTGATAATCCTTGATCGTGATCCTTGTGACACCTTGTCCGCGGGAGCCGTGATTCGGCTTAGCAAAGAAGGTGTCTTGATCCCTGATAAAATCCTTGAATTCCTCTATGGTGCAAGACTCTCCATTGAGTGTCTTTCTGTGGAGGAACTTAGCAAATCGCTGATTAAAACGGAATTTGTCATCGAATTCCTCCCCGTAGGTATAGTCGTTCATCTGCTCACAGATCTTCTTATTACGCACACGAGTAACGAAGGTCTTTCTCTGTTTTTCGGTTAGATCTGCAAATCCGAACATGACATAATCGTGGTATCCGGCTCCGTGCCTCGCGGCACACCATATCATGGATAGGAAGGTTCGAGCCTTCCCCTGCCCCCATTTATCTTTTACCACATCCATCATATGATTCATGGTTTCAAAATGCATTCCCTTGATGATTCGGGTGAAATATTTGATTCCCGGCATAGTGATCTTCCTCCAATCTTTGTGGAAAGACTGCAATTGCTTCTTTCATATGATTTACATGTAACAGGGGCAAGCCCTGAGGGGCTTTCATTTCTTTTGTTCCGGTTCGCGGAATCATACATTCTGTAAAACAAGAGATATAAGTAAGATCTCCTTTCGTACGGTACGAAGCATTTGCATCATTTGGTTCCACTCCAATCGATATCTAATTTATAGAACTCCATGGATAACAATCCCACTGAATTGGATAGGCATAAGTGGGGCAACGAGAAATCTCCGCCCAACTCATGGTCCGTTACAAGGTAGCCGATGGTGTAGGTAATGGATTCTCCCGGAGCTAATCGAAGTGCCATAGGATGTTCACTTCGTTGATTCATAAGACTAAAATACGCAATGTCCGTATACCCTAATTGATAATCTTTTTGCATCCAAGTGGTGCCGGAAATATCTGTCAAAACAGGATAGCCGGCTACAAAAAAAATATATGGATCGTCAAATATCCCTCCCGGGTGATCATCGGAATTGGTATGCATTTCTGCTCCCACACTGGTCGCTGTTACATCTACCAAGATCAAGTAGACACCGTCTCCGAAATAGCCGTCTTCCTCTGTCCAGTCCGGGTAGTCATACCACACGTATAAGGTTTTATCTTGGAAAATACTCACATTCCTTGCGCCGGGAAAATCCTCCGCACTGTACTGTGATGCATCATAGGAGAAATAGCGACTACATTGGGAAGGAATCAAATATTCTTCCTGCACATCTGATCTATGATTCACTGCACGGGCGTTGTCAAAACTAAGCTCCAAATAACCGGCCTTTGCTGCTGCGAAGATCAACTTATCCGAGGTTTGCAGTTTTACGCCGGAAGGACCTATGAGATACTCTGTTTCCCGGGAGCCGGATTCCGTGGGATCTTCCGTCGATCCTTCCGCCTCTGCTGTTGATGGGGTACTTTCGGTAGGTTCTACCGTTTCTTCTATATTAACATGATCAAACGGTTCGAGTGTATCTTCTTCATCCTTTGAAGGATTGGTGAGAAAACAGATTGCAACAACTATACAGATGATGACCGCCGATACAATGAGCCAAAACGCAGGCTTCCTGTAATGGAGCACGCGTTTCACTCTTTCTTTTACACCGACCTCACCAAAAGCGATGGGGCAAACCATGACCATTCTTCTATTTACGCTGCAAGAAAGCAATGCTTCGGAGTAGGCAATGGATTCAATTTGGTTCATTTCCCGAATGACTTTTTCATCGCAGGCCAGCTCAATATCTCGACAAAGTAAGATGTATGCAACCCAAACAAGTGGGTTGAACCAATGGACTGCCAATACGGCAAAGCCCAGGGGCTTCCACCAATGGTCAAGGCGCTTCAAGTGGGCGTTTTCATGGGCGATGATATGGGGTAGCTGTGATTCATCTACACCGGACGGGATGTAGATTTTTGGTATGAATACGCCTAAGATAAATGGTGTCTGTATATCATCGCAGATCCAAATGTTGTCCCACAGATGGAGAGAGGCTTTTACTTTACCCTTTACCCGAAGGTAGCTGATTGACGCATATACAAGCATTGCGACTACGCCAAATGCCCAGCCAAAAGTCGCAAATACAAATTTCCACTGTATCTGCTCGATGCTCCCATCAACCGGTACAGACGGCGTATCCGGCAGATTCGGGTTTTCGATGGGATGAAACACAGGGCTTTCGTGATTCTGCGGCGGTTCTGTCACAAAAATCTCTTGGGGAATTGGTTCTGGGTTTGGCACAAGGCTCAATGGGCTCTCAAAAGAAATCGGACAAAGCAAACGCACTGCCACCAACGCCCAAAGCAGCACATTTATCCACTTGGGCACTTTCTTCAAAACCAAACGCAGAAGAATGACTGCAAGTATCAGCCATAAAGCAGAGATACTCATGTTTAAGATTTTCAGGAATAATGTATCCATTGTTTACACCTTTCCTGCGGCTGCATCAATCATGCGTCGGATCTGAGCAGCTTCCTCTTGTGAAATACCCTTCCTATGGGTAAACGCCGCAATGAAAGCAGGAAGGGAGCCCTCAAAGGCTTCGTCAACAAACTGTTCGCTCTGAACAGCATAGAAATCGTTTCTGGTCAGAACGGAGGAAACTATGCCTCCGATGTTTTGAAATATTCCTCGTTCGCAGAGCTTGCGTAACACGGTATAAGTTGTGGAGCGGTTCCAATTTAATTCCTTCTCACAGAGCTTCACCAATTCTCTGGAATGCAGGGGCTCATTTGCCCAAATAATGTCGGCAAAGTGGGATTCCACCACGCCCATCTTGATCTCAGCCATAAAAAAACTCCTTTCAGTTTATTCTCGATAAACTAATTACAGTTTACTCGCAATAAACTGATTTGTCAATAGGAATCTACATATGTTCACAATATTTTTACGGATATTTGGATTTTCAACTTCCCGACAAATTGGCGAAAAGTTGAAATCCATGACAATATGGACCAACTGTATAACACATAACACATAACACAGGGGTCGGTTCCTCGTGTTGAGTAGATATGAAACTTTTTGCTATCTCAGCACACAAAATAACACGATATTCTCAACGAAATCAGAACTATTTCTCGCAACATGCAAACCGTCCCCTGTGTTATCCCCGGGCTTACTTCCAGCTCCACGCTACCAACTATTAATCGTATATGCCGAACATATCGGACAGGATCGGAGAACTTCCGATCCTGCCCGATGATATTCTTCCGTTGTGGTCAAATTCCGATTTATCGCTCTGTCGATTTCCGAATTTGTTCGTAGGGGCGACCTGTGGTCGCCCGTAAAATGTTTCGATTTTGTCGGAAAACTCGTGATAATCCCGTAATTTTGTCATTGTCGTTTAACGACAATGACCGGGCGACCACAGTGTGTGGTGTAGTAAGATAGTATACACATTGTGTAATTACATGGTATACGGTTTCTGATATAATAAAGGCATACTAAATAGAAAGGAATAACAGGTA
>JAZRGR010000312.1:0-13205 GCA_045644345.1 Faecousia sp.
TAGGGGCGACCTGTGGTCGCCCGGTCATTGTCGCAAAACGACAATGACGAAATTACGGGATTATCACGAGTTTTCCGACAAAATCGAAACATTTTGCGGGCGACCACAGGTCGCCCCTACGAACAAATTCGGAAATCGAACAGCTCGACAAACCGGAATTCATCTGTTTAATACATACACAAGAAAAAGGGGAAGCTCCACAAACAGTGCAGACCACAGGGCTGTATGGCGGGTATTACCGCTGAGTCGGGATATCTGTCGGATCCCGAGTCCCCAGAGTGCGCCTGCCACCCCTGCCCATAGGCCATAGAGCAGTAGGGATATGCCCACAGTCCCCAAGGATAGTCCAAGGAGCTCCACACTGCCTGTGGGAGCAGAGAATCCCGTGATCCCATATTCCATATAGGTCTCGAGGACAAAAGCTATCCATAAGATCACTCCGCAGAGCCATCCGTAGATGCCACTCAGGAGCGCCTTGCATCCTCTCGCCCTCCTGTTTTTTACCGTGGTATTCTGTAATGGGAGCATATTGGATTCCCGTTCTACTGCCTCTATAGCAGAGAGGGCGCAGATGAGAAACAGGCCCATGACCATGGTCCCTATGAGCAATTGCTGCTGTCCGCCCATTCCAAGGAGCTTTTCGTAAGGAGTCAGAGTGACATATTCCGTTGCCTGTTCCTTCGCCGTGTGATACTGATCCCTCGCCTTCTCAAACATAGGCTGCTTGTTCAATTCTCCCATAATATTCCCGGATAGAATATCATAGCTCTCCTGACTCAGTTCCCCCTTATACAGCTCCTCTCCATAGGCTCCCAGCTTGTCTATGAGCTCCTGAAATCGTACTTCTTCCTCTTGCAGGAAGGCTTCCTTCTCCTCGGTATGCACGCCCTCCAGGCGAAAGGAATAGTAATTGTAGATCTGCTCCTCCCGGGTCAGATACCCCCTTGACTGCCACATGCCGTAGGACAGGAGCAATAGGAAGGCAAGTAGCAGGAGCCCTCCTCTTTGGTATATCAGCAGTTTCTTGCACTCGTAATACAGGATGCCACGGGGTCTCTTTTCCTTTCTTCGAGAAAGGATCGGTCTGCCCCCCGACTTTCCCATAGCAGACCCCTGCACAAAGAGATAGGCTCCGATCATCACCCCTCCGATCAGAAGAAGGATCTGATGAAGAACCGACAGAGTAAACAAGCTCATAGGTCTGCCAAACACCGATACATTGTCATATCTGCTTAGGAGTGTTGCGGTATCTCCCCCACGAATCAAGCTGATACAGCCCAGGAGCTCCCAGCTCCCCATGAACAGGACAGAGGGTATCATGGATGCACCAAAGAGCAGGAGATACCCGGACGGTGCCTTGCTGACAGTTGCCCACAACACACTCATACCTAACAGGCTCCATGCCCACAGCAGCTTCATCCCCAGGAATGCGATGACATACTCTGCCACAGTCATGGACCAAGGACAGCCCCGGAAGCCATAGACCGATTGTATAGAGGCTGACCACAGGGGCATACCGCAACGCAGGATCCCTATGACCAAGGTGCTGCCGTACAGGATTAGAACACCCACACTGACAACTGACCACATCGCAACCCACTTAGCACCGAAGAGAGGATATCTCCCCCGTGCCGTAGCCCTAATCAGGAGCAAAGTCCCTTCCTGCTTCTCCCGTAGGATTCCCTCCATGGTCATAAGCAGGATCAAGAAGCCAAGCAGGACCTCCGGGAGCCGTGTCACAGATAGCAGCTCAATACCGCCGGAATAGAACAGTGTGATCTCTGTTCCCTCCAGCCGTTTAAACACCCGGCAGGATTTGCGAATATTCCTTGCACCGAAGGAATCGGGATCCTCATACATCCCCGTGTCCAACAGCACCTGTCCCGTATCTGCCACAGAGAGGAGATACTCCCCGTGAGAGGCCGCCTCCTCCACTTGCTGCCGCACCTGTCTAATTAGGCTATAATCCCCGGAAATGCTCTGCGTTAAGAGGGCTCCGCTGTAGCTCCCCGTCATCAGTCCCTGCTCCAGTTCCTTCTCTCGCAAGGCAAGGACCTCCCGTGCAGTGTCATTCTCCCGTGGCAATGCCGCATACACCGCCTGTACATCCGCTACGGTATAGTCGGCATATTTCTCCACACCGGGAGCCTCTGCGGTCCATGCTCCATAAATATGTATGGCAAACAGCAGGAGAAGGAACCATACGGTCTGCCGCCTGTGGAACAGTTTGTTGATCTCATATCCGATCATATGCATCACTCTCCAAATCGGGACAGGTATACATCCTCCAAATCCGGTTGCACAGCTCTGCCCCCTTCCGGTGGAACCTCCGACAGGACACGGAGGCAGAAGCCCTCTCCCTCTGCCATCATACGGGACAGGGGGTAACAGTGTTGCAGACTCGTCAGCTCATGTGGTGCACAGTGGAGCTCATAGACCTTCCCCCTGAGAGTTTCCGTCAAACCTAAGGAGCTGTTACGATCTAAGAGTCTGCCCTCCTTCAATAACAGGATATCCTTGGCGATCCCTGCGATATCCGATACGATGTGGGTAGACAGGATCACAATCTTTCGGGTAGATATGGAGGCAATCAAATTGCGGATGGAGATCCGCTGTTTGGGATCCAGCCCCGCCGTAGGCTCATCTAAGATCAAGATCTTCGGATCCCCCAGAATGGCTTGCGCAAGTAGAAGTCTCTGCTTCATTCCTCCGGAAAAGCTGCCGATCCTGTGCTTCCTTACCTCCTCCAGCTCTACCTGTCTGAGGACCCGTGTAATCCCCTCTGCAACAGCCCGTTTCTCCATCCCACGGAGGGCACCCATATAGCCTAAGAATTCCTCCGCTGTGAACCGATCATAATAAGCCTGCTGTTGGGGCATATACCCAAGGATCCGCAAAAAGTCCGGTCCCATTTTTCTGATTTCCTTCCCCTCGTAAACGATCCTGCCACCACTCTGAGACAGATTCCCCGACAGGATGTTGAGCAGTGTACTTTTCCCTGCCCCGTTGGGACCCAGTAGCCCATGTACCCCTTCCGCCAAAACGCAGGAGAAATCCTGCAACGCATGGGTTTTCCCATAATATTTATCCAAATGCTCAAATCGCAGCTCCAATTCCACACTCTCCCTTTCGCAGGTTTTCATTTCATATTCCGATTTAGCGAGCTATTTCCGATGGTCCACCGGGCTCTTGCCTCTCCCCTTGGGAGAGGTGTCGCGAAGCGACAGAGAGGGTAAATTGCACCATCGTCACCCGTACAAATTCCGTTATTGCGGATGCACTGCCATGCATGTTCGTAGGGAACGACCCTGTGTCGTTCCGCCGCACCACCGTCACCCGTATGCATCAATTATGTTAGGAAAAGTCGGATAATAGTCGATAATATAGGAAATTTGATTGTTTGTACGTTTCACGCAAAATGCCTACGGGTGACGATAATGCCGTTGTCCCTCTCAGTCCCTTCGGGACAGCTCTCCCGGAGGGAGAGCCAAGAGCACGGAGGAACATCGGCAGACTGCTCGATAAATCGGAATTTTTCGGTCTTTTATCTATCGACAATTCAGAATGCGTTCTCGTAATTTTCGTTGTAGAAATCCTGTTTGGAAATCCAGTGCTTGCCGTTGTAGCCGAATCTGGAATAGAAATAGTCTGCCGTTTCGCTATCCAATCCAAAGGCGAAGGAGTCATAGCCTTGATTGAATTCCTGTTTCTCTCCCGTGGTCAGGTCGTACCAGTAGAATCGGTAATTTCCTCCGTACGGATCTCCGTCGTGGGCATTGTAGAAGATCCTGCCGTCCATGTATCCCTGCCATCCGATATTCTCCTGGTAGAAGCACTGTCGTACCTCCCCGGTATAGCCGTCGTAAATGCACAGGGTATTGTCCACTACGAAGGAGCAGCCTTTATCTACATAGCAGGCTCCGTCTTGCATATTGGCTTGTCCGTCAATATAGAGGAAAGTCTCCTCTCCCGTTTCTAAGTTTACGCTGTATGCCTTCGCGGGATAGGTTTCCCAGATTTCTTCCATAAAGGTCCCCCAATCCATCCATTCTCCGCCATACTCTACATTGCCTTCCTCGTCTTCCTTGGGAGTCTCCGGCAGCACCCTGCGTACAATAACCCAAAACTTCTCTGTCGAGAGCCCCGTCAACAATTGTTGTTCCACGAATTGGGTCACAGGCTGTATAGGCTCTTCCATAAGCAGCTCACTTTTCCCGTTCTCGAGATCATAACGATAGGTAAACTGTTTGTGGTCTACATAATGATAGCCCACCGGTTCCTCAGGGGCATAGATGTATGTGTTGTACATATAGAAGATATCATCGCCAACGAAGGAAAAGCGGGGATGTTCAATGCTATAGCCCTCCGGCGGTGTCAGATCCACAAGGACCTGCCGTTCTCCCGTAACATAGTTCTGCCGCAACAACAAGCAGCTTCCGGATTCACGGGTATTATCTGCCACGGCGTATGCCCAATCTTCTTCTAACTGATAGCCTCGCACTCCCTGGCCAAGGTACGCCTTGCAACTTTCGTCGGAGTGCTTACAGTTGGGCTGACTGCACAAGGTCACATTCCTGCGCAAATCCACATCGTAATAGGACACCCTTGCACCGGTATTGTACTGGCGGTTAGAATCCGTGGTGGGATAGGTGGTATAGACCCTCGGGGGTCTTTCCTCCCGTTGAACCGTAGATGGCTCCATAACAGTAGGGGTGGTAGTTTGCTCCGTAGACAGGTCATATTCCTTCACAGGCTGAGAACAGCCGGTCAATAGGACCAATAACAAACAGATTGCTATGAGCTTCTTCATTTTCCTTCCTCCAATCGAATTACATATGGCTCCAACAGTGCCTGCCCCCATAGGGGATCTCCCAGGGAAAAGGCCGCCTCTAACACATAGGCGATCCCCTTATGCTCCCACAAACCGTATGTGGTGTAGAATTGGGAATATTCAGATTCCCAGGTACTTTCCAGAACAGAGACTTGGATCCTGCCTGCACTGTTCACCGTGGTCGCTCGGAACCGCCCTCCATCCGCCTCCGGCTGAATGGTCATACTCCCATAGCTACTCTCAAAGGCGGTCGTCAGAGGGATATAGACCTTCAGGGTAAAATATTGGGTCAATTGTCCTGCCCGTTCTTCCAGCTCACCGGGGTCTAAGGTCACATAGAGGAGGATCCCGTCGGGACGCAGAGCTTCCCCTCTGCTCAATGCTTGCTCCGTCTTCACAGGATCACAGATCACTAACTCTCCAAAGACACCTATGGTAGCCCCATCAATCTCCGGACTATGGGTCAGAGGGATCCCTAACAGGTTCTCCACGGCAGACAGGGTGCCCAGATTCTTCCGTCCGCCCCCATTCTCTCTCAGCTCCACCCTTGGGAAGTGGGCCTTGTCATAAGGGAAGCTGTCCCATGCCTCTCTCAGCATCCTCAGCCATTCCTCCGGCAAGGTGATCTCTTGAGGCTCCAGAGCAAAGTTCACAGACGCACCGTAGCTCTCCCCGGAAAATACCATACCGGGATAATATTCCATCTCTAAGGTCTCCGGTTCCACGTCCGAGTAGTAGCGAATCCCAATGGACAGCCCTGCTACAGTCAGACTCAACAGGGAGATAACTGCCGCAAGAATGGCTATGCGCAATGGGATTCGGCTTCCGTGGGGCTTACGTTCCGGGATCTGTCCTGCCTCTAATATGAAGTCCGTGTCAATCTCTGTAATAGCATTCCATAATTTTTCTTCCTTCATAGAGTATATCCCTCCTTTTCCAAGAATTTCCGCAGTTTCTTTCGGGTACGGCACAGGCGGCTTTCTACAGAGGAACGGCTTTTCCCAAGCTCCTGTGCCAGCTCCTCCCCGGATCGCCCGTACCAATATCGGCGGAGGAACAGGATCCGATCCTCCCGGGGCAGGGCATGGAGGAACCGGTTGAGACAATCTCGCAAAAACACCGTCTCCTCCTGCTGCATAATCCTCCCATCGGGTAGGATCTCCGACAGTTCATCCAAGAGGACCTGTACCCCCTTTCGCTTAGCCGCCTGCCGATACTTGATGTGATCCCGTGCCACATTGCGGCAGACCGTCAGCAGATAGGCACGGAGGTTCCGTGGCTTCTCCCGTGGGATCGCCTCCCACAGACGTAGCCAAACATCGTCCATAGCCTCCTCCGCTTCTTCCCTGTCCCTTAGGAGGGAAACTAACAGACCGTAGCATTCACTGCCATATTCCGCTTTCAAATATTCCAGACCCTTTTCGTCCCTTTTTGCGATCAATTCGATCAGGTCAGACATTGTGTCCCTCCCTTCTTTCCTTCTACGATATAAGACGAATTCTTCGCCCATTTTTTGCACATTTTCTTTTCAAAATATCATATTCCGATTTATCGAGCTGTTTCCGATGCTCCACCGGGCTCTTGGCTCTCCTTCTGGGAGAGCTGTCCCGAAGAGACTGAGAGGGGAGACACGCACCATCGTCACTCATAGGTATTTCCGTGAATCGTACAAACAATCAAATTTGTTCGTAGGGAACGACCATGTGTCGTTCCGCTATGGTAACAATATACGTTGGTATAAATTCAAAACGGAAAAACCAATAAATTTTCTATATTATCGGCTATTATCGGACTTTTCCTAACATAAATGATGCATACAGGTAACGATGGTGTGGCGGAACGACACAGGGTCGTTCCCTACGAATATGCTTGGTAGTGCATTCGTTGCAACAAAATTTGTACGGGTTACGAGGGTGCCATGGGCGGACAGAGTCGCCCGCCCCTACAGAATGGTGCATGATTTGGTGGTTTGTGCGTTTTCAACCAACTCGATAAATCGAGAATTTAGTTTACATTAAAAAGCCTTCTGCGGACTTGGCGTGCCGCAGAAGGCTTTACGATTTAAGATTCCACCTTGGTGTAGTAGAGATCCAAGACCGTTTCGTAGGTGTGGGTCTCGTCCAGGTAGTATATGGCATTTCCGCCCAAGCGATCTAACTGTCCCTTGATAGAGGTAAACTCAAAGGTAGCACCATGGTTTAGGAAGGTGCCCATGAGGAAGGTCACATCTGCCAAGGTCAAGTCAGTGGTCATGTATGTGGTCATAGCACTGTACAGGTCCAACAAGGTGGTCAGATCCTTCTTGGTCTCTGCAAGGACCTTCTTGGCAAAGAGCTCTACGAACTGCTTCTGCCGATCCATACGCAGGAGATTGGATTCCAGCAAGGTCTTGTCCCTGTAGCGGACATAGAACTCTGCCTCTCTGCCCCACAGCTCCATCTCAGTCCCTGCAGGTACGATCCGCATATCCGGCATCTTAACATCGGACAGCGTCGTTAATTGGATACCGTCTACCGCATCGGTTGCAGCCCCGACGAATCGCATGTCCATTGCTATATAAGAATGGATGGGCATACCGTAGAGAATCCGTTTCACAGATTTCATGGTATTCTCACAGCTCAGCTCTCCTCCATCCCCGAAGGCGTAGGCTCTGCAGAGCTGGGTATTACGGGACTCGATCAGCTTATCCGAAGCAGAATAGATATCTACCTGGGAATAGGCTTCACGGGAGATGTTCACGATCTTGGTCTCTCCGGTCTCGGTATCCATGGACATGAGCAGTATGCAGTCTGCCTCACCGCCTTCGCCTCTGGTGGCGTTCTCCTCCAGTTCGGTCTTGTCCACACCGATAAAGAGGACCGTAGTAATGTTCTCATTGAGAACATAGGTCTCTCCCTTATAGGACACTGTCTTACCGTCGTCGTAAACCAGGACCTTCTCTGCCTCTGTCGTCTCTACCGTAGATTCCTCTGTCGCCTCGGTTGCCTGTGATTCAGTGGGAACGGTTGATTCTCCCGTTTGGGGAAATTGTGGAGTAAACTCCTCATAATTCAGCATCCTGTTCTGACCGATCCGAAACAGGATCAAGAACGTGCAAGTAGCTACTATGAGCATACACAGAACAGCGATCACCGTAATGGTGAGCACTCTTACAATTCGCTTCTTAAGGGGCTTTTTGTTCTTTTTGAGGAATCTGCCCTTTTTCCCCTTATGTGGATCGGGAGTCTCCTGCCGATATAGAGGGGTACCATTTTCCAGATAGTCACTGGCCTCCCGAAGGGTCTGTAGATAGAGCTCCTCCTTAGAAGCTTCTTCGGGTTCGGGCGTCTTAGGCTGTAGGCTCATCGCTGATCAACACTCCTTGTACCAGATATCTAGCATTTCCCCCTGCTGTGCAGGTGGAAAGAGTCACGATTCGATCCGCTGTGGTCAGCACAACAGACTGCCGCACATTGGCAACCATCGTCCGGGGTGCCATAATGTAATCCAGATAATCACGGAAGGGCTGCTCCTTCCTAAAGTCAAAGGAATTCAAAATATGTCTCTCGTCATACTCATGGGCCGAAACAATACGGTAGGTGAGAATATGACCGGGCATATAAATATAGAAATATTCGTTGTCCTCAAAGAACCGGCGGTCCATGAAATAATGGAGATTGGAGAACATAGAATCATCCAGCATATGGTGACCGTAGAGAACCGTTACCGGATCTGTAAAATCCTTCTTGTTCAGACGCTGGGAATAGATACTGCCCTTGAATTCATACTCACCCTTGACGTTGCGGTACATATAGTAATTGTCATCCTTATCCGCGGAAGCCTGGAATACAGGCAGGTCAATATCCGTATTGGGTATATAGATCCAGGCATAAATATCCTTGTTCAGCTCCTGCAAGCCGTCAAAATCTATAGGATTGTCTGCAAGCTTGGGTGCTGTCTCTGTAGGATCTGTCCCGAGGACGGTCTCTGTAGGCAAATCGGGATCCACCTGTCCGCCTGTATCGGAAGGAGCTGTCGAAGCAGTGTTAGACTCGGTGTTTGCAGGCTCATTCCGATAATCCGAAAAGTCCACAGTCTTGTCCACATAGACCCAAGCATAGACACCCAGACTCACGGAAATCAGCAACAGGGACAGGATCAGAACAATGATCCACAGGGTCTTGTTGGATTGTTTCTTGGATTGATTTGCAGCCATAGTGATCCCTCCTTGCCGAGAACAGGGAAAAATTTCCTCCCGGAATGCAATAAAAGGGAACCGTCACCGATTCCCTTTTATAGCTGCTGTAAAAATGTGAGATGACTTAAGATGATCTCTGGATCAGTTTTCCTTCTTCAGGAGCTTCTTGCCTGCGAATGCAAAGCCGATAACACCGAAGAGCAGAGCACCTGCGATGCAGTATACCAGCATGCTGTCGCCGGTCTGGGGAGAGTCGCCGTCATCATCATCGGGCTGGGTAGCGGTGGTGGGCTCGGTTTCCTCGGTGATGTTGTACATAGCGGTGACCTTAACATCAGCATTGACAACCAGAACCAGGGTGGGCTGCTCGCCGGTACGAGTTGCGGGAGCCTCTACGATGTACTGTGCGCCGGAAACGACCTCGTAATCCTCACACTCAACGTCGAAGCCGATGAACTCATACTCGGACTCGGGAGCTACGAAGGTAACGGTGGTGCCCTTAGCAACAGTCTCCTCAGACACATCAACAATCTCACCGGGATGCCAGGAGTTGAAGTCAACCTGAACCAGTGCTACGTCAGTGGGGCTGAGAATCTCGTCCTCTGCATTCTCGGTTGCAAATGCGGTTACGGAAAAGCTTGCAACCAGGAGCAGGGCCAACAGGATAGCAAATAACTTTTTCATTGTTTTTCCTCCTTGCAGTTTTAAGCTGCCTAATATACGTTTTAATTATACCTCACATTTCTCATTTGTCAAGGGGTATTCGACGATTTTGTGGAATTTATTTCTTCACCGTCTTGAAATAACCCATTGTCTCCTTAACGGTATGGAGATATGCGAAGGTGCCGGGGAATCGTTCCAAGATCCGCTGGAA
Organism: Faecousia sp.; assembly: GCA_045644345.1. Taxonomy (GTDB): domain Bacteria; phylum Bacillota; class Clostridia; order Oscillospirales; family Oscillospiraceae; genus JAZOXB01. The sequence continues at coordinate 9,883 of JAZRGR010000312.1, forward strand.
GGCCACGATCTGATTCTTGTTGACCACGCAGATCAGCAGTGTCTTATTCTGTCTGGTAAAGCTGCCCACTGCCGGGATCTCGGTGGCACCATGGCCCAATTCCTCGATCAAGACCTTCGACAGCTCTACAGGTTGGTCTGTGATAATTTCGAACTTAATAGCTTCCTTTAAGCCCTTGAGGAGGACATCGCTGACCTTGCTAAGGGTGAAGCAGAAGATCAAGCACAGCAGAACCGGCTCGATCTGATATCCATACACAAAGTAGGACAGGATCGCAACAGAGGCATTCAGTCCAAACAGGACCCATACCATCTTCTGCTCCGGCTTGTAGTGATGGACCAATTCCGCAACCAGATCCGTACCGCCGGTACAGCTCCCCCGCTTAAGGACCATTGCCACGCTGAAACCGCAGAGCAGACCGCCTGCGATAGGTGCCAGGATGGGGCTGTTGGGAGTCTGATAAATAAAAGGAGTCAGATCCACATGCTCCAAGAGGTACATCCATCCGGACAGAGCCAGGGAGTAGATGCCGGACTTTACCGCATAGCCCTTGTCCACCAGGATGAAGGTCATAATGACAAGAGGCACATTGACCAGCACGTTCATGGTGCTCATGGGGAAGCCCCACTTTTGCTGGATCATGGTCTCCAGACCCGGCAGTCCTGCAGGAGCAAATTCGTTGGGGAAAATAAAAATCTCAAAGCTAATAGCGTAAATGAGTGCCGAAACTAAAATATTCAGCAAATCAGCAGGAGAAAGAATGCGTTTTTTCACCTTAGCGCCCCCTTAGCGGATCACAATGGTCCAAGGATTATCGTAGGATTCTCCGGGATTCAGAGAGATCATACCGGGGCGCTCCGTCCACTCCTCGGTGATGCCATCTCGCCCCGGCAGGCTCTGCCAAGGCTCGATGCAGATATAGTTGGCATCTGTGTGGTCCGCCTGCCAGAAGCCGATATAAGGCATCTTGGGATAAGTGACCTCTACCGCTCTGCCCCCACCGCTCTTATGCTCCAGGATCACACGGGTACCGCTGTTGCGCAGAACGATGGCATCATTATCAAACAGGCTGTGCTCCAGAGGGATCTCTCCGTCGGGAATCTCATAGGGATACTCCCGTACCAACAAGCCCTTGTCCGAAAACTCTGCCCGCAGTGTGTCGCCGATCTCGGGGAAACGGAGGCGGTAGTCCTCAAAGAGCTTACCCTCCTCCATAGGAACGAAGAAGCCGGGATGACCACCCAAACCAAAGGGGAGGACCTTATCCCCCTCGTTGGTCACACGGAAGGTAACCGTCAGTGCATTGCCATCCAGACGGTAGCAGACCTCATAACGGAAAGCATAGGGAAACAGCTTTCTCGTCTCCTCGCTGTCGCACAGAGTGAAAACTGCCTCACATCCCTCTACCCGTACCTCAAACAGGCTGTTCTGTGCAAAGCCGTGGCACTTGAGCTCATAGTTCCTACCCTCACAAGTATACCGATTATTCATCAAACGACCTACCGTGGGGAATAGATTTACCGCCCGATCCTCCCAGTATTTAGGGTCGCCCTGCCACAGATACTCGTGTCCGTCGGCAGTACGGATCGATTGGAGCTCTGCTCCCTTGTCTGCGATCTCCACACGGAGAATGCCGTTGTCTAATGTATAGTTCATAAAGTTACCTCCTCAGCGGCTATCATTGGGGCAATACATGCTTCTGTATCCATTATACTTCATTTCTGCAAAATTGCAAGCTTTTCTGTTGATTTTCCGCCGACGGTATGATAAAGTATGCCCTGCCGATCAGAAAGGAGTGTAACCATATGAAACAGTGCAAAAAAGAGCCCATCCAATTGTCCGATCATTTTTCCTATGGACGGCTGATCCGTTTTACACTACCCACTGTGGGCATGATGATCTTCACCTCGATCTACGGTGTGGTGGACGGATATTTTGTTTCCAACTATGCAGGCAAGACTCCCTTTGCGGCAGTAAATCTCATTTTCCCCCTGCTCATGATCTTAGCCACTGTAGGCTTTATGTTCGGCACAGGCGGTTCCGCCATCGTTGCCAAAGCCTTCGGCTTAGGGGATCCCAAGGGTGCCAACGAGTATTTCTCCCTGTTTGTCTATCTGTCCGCAGGCTTGGGCGTCGGATTTGCAGTCTTGGGCATCGTTTTCCTCCGTCCCATAGCCACCCTCTTGGGTGCAGAGGGTGAGATACTGGACTGTGCCGTGGTCTATGGACGGATCATACTCCTGGCACTTCCGTTCAATGTCCTGCAGCTCCTGTTCCAGTCCTTCTTTGTCACTGCGGAAAAACCCCAGTTAGGCTTCATAGTGACCCTGTCCGCCGGTGTGACCAATATGATGCTCGATGGGATCTTAGTGATCCTCCTGCCTGCAGAATACAAGCTTATAGGAGCCGCCATTGCAACCGCCATGAGTCAGGTAGTAGGCGGTGCCGTTCCCCTGCTCTATTTCAGCAGGAAAAATGACAGTCTCCTCCGTTTGGGCAAGACCCGTTTCCGCCGCAAGATCGTACTGAAAGCCTGCGCCAACGGCTCCTCGGAATTTATGAGCAATGTATCCATGAACCTGGTGGGCATGCTGTACAACATTCAGCTATTGAAGTATGCCGGTGAGAACGGTGTTGCCGCCTACGGTGTTATGATGTATGTAAGCTTTATCTTTGCCGCTACCTTTATCGGCTACTCCATCGGTACAGCTCCCATATTCGGCTTCCACGACGGTGCAGGGAACCCCTCAGAACTACGGAGCCTCCTAAAAAAGAGCTTACTCCTCACCGGTGGCTTGGGATTTGCCATGGTCCTGTTGGGACAGCTCTTTACGGTGCCACTGTCTGCCCTGTTCGTAGGCTACGACCGGGAGTTAATGGCACTGACGGTTTCCGGCTTCCGGATCTTTGTATTATCCTTCCCCTTTATGGGCTATGCCATTTTCGCCTCCGGCTTTTTCACCGCTCTCAACGACGGACTGACCTCCGCTCTGATCTCCTTCCTGCGAACCTTGGTCTTCCAGGTAGCCGCCGTGCTCCTCCTGCCCCTGCTGTGGGGCATCGACGGCATATGGGCATCCATCATTGCCGCCGAGCTCATGGCAGTGGTATTCTCCGCCCTGTTCATGGTCCTGAAACGCAAAAACTACAGTTGCTAAGCCCTCACCAAATTCCGATTTGTAGAGCTGTTTATCGTATAACACCGTAGGGGCGACCTGTGGTCGCCCGGTCATTGTCGTTAAACGACAATGACGAAATTACGGGATTATCACGAGATTTCCGACAAAATCGAAACATTTTGCGGGCGACCACAGGTCGCCCCT
>JAZRGR010000313.1:0-3740 GCA_045644345.1 Faecousia sp.
CGGACTTTTTGTATCGTTTTATACTAATCTCCAATTAAAATGACATAAATGTCATTTTAATTGCGCGAAGCGCATCGGAGATTGTATGAGACGTGTTTTCGCGATTCCTACCTTATAATCGCGAAAACGCAACGCCGTCAGGCGTTGGCTATCTGATTAAAAGCATACTTTTAATCAGATAGTAGTATTAGGTGGCAGAGTCGGTTTTTGCTGCCTTCCGTTCTGCCTTGGTCTTGCAGAAGTTTTCCAGAACGGGGATGAATGCCACACAGACGAGGCAGGCGGTGAAGCCGCCGTTGTACAGAAGGAAACCACCGTGGAGGTCGGGGACGCAGGTGACGATCATGTAGTGGAGCATGGAGGCTACGGTACCCCAGAACCAGCCGTAGCTGCCTGCAATGGGAGACATGGCAGAGCAGAAGCAGAGGCCGATAGCGATTGCCTGTGCATTGATGGTCAGGCTATATTCTGCACCTACAATGGCCTTCATGCCGAAGGACATGATGGCATAGCCCAGCATACAGGGCCATACATTCCCGGGATGGGAGCCGGAACAGCAGCCTGCCAGCATGCAGAGGACGCAGCCCAGAAGAACCGCATTGAAGTTGGCACCGATGAGGTTGTAGTATGCCACAATGAACAGGCCGTAGATGCCCACATTCATGAGGAAGGTTCCGTTGCCGAAGGCATCAATATAGTCCACACCGTGACCGGAGTGCTTCAGAAGCTGCCAGTAATCCTTAGGCTTACAGCCCATGAGGAAAGCGATGACAATGCACAGAGCGAATAAAGCAATGCAGAAGATATTAACAGTAGAAGCTGAGGCGATCTGCATGGTTTCTGCAGGATTTCCTCCGGGGATCTCTACCTTGGGCAGGGTATACAGAATGGCACGAAGGAAGAAGGAAATCATGCCAACGGTCATTGCTGCCGAGTACAGGCTGTAGCCCTTGTGGGTCTTGGGAGAATGGGAAAGACTGGCAGGGATCAGGAAGCCGACTACCACACCAACTGCAACCGCATAGCCCAAGCCTGCCCAGCTGAAGCTATGCTCGCTAAGGCTGGGATAGCGGAGAAGAAGATCCGTATACAGAGGGGCCAAAGCGGTGCTGAAAAGCATGGAATTGGCGTGCTTGCCGGGTGCTTCCTTCTTCACCATGCAGTACACAAGAACACCAAGAACGCCGAACCACATGTTCAGAACGGTAACACCCCAGAAGCCGAAGCCCATGGTCAGCAGGAAGCCCAGAACAGAGGGCGCCGCAGCCTTGGCACCGGGGAGACAATACAGAAGGGTACAGGCCAAGCATACCAGAGCGGAATTCAGGAATGCACCGGCAAAGGAGCTGCAGGCAAAGGTGTTCTTGGGAACCTTACAGGTATGGGTCAGCAGATCCTTCAGTCCGTCGAACATCCGTGCCCGATCGGGACACAGCACTGCCGCAACGAACAGAGAAAGGGTGCAAAGTGCGAAAAACAAACGGATAAAGTCATGCTTAGAGCATTGGTTCAGTCGCTTCATGTCATTCTCTCCTCTTAAAAAGGATGAGCCAATGGAGGGAGTCCATTGACTCATCCACTATGGAATATTTCTTGGGAATCAGAGACCGCGTTCTGCGGACTCAATGACGTGCTTCATGAGCACGGAAGTGGTAACAGCACCTACACCGCCGGGAACGGGGGTAATGGCTTCGACAATGGGCTCTACCTCGTCGAAGATAGCGTCGCCGGACATGCCGCCCTTGCCCTTGGAGGTGATCTTGTCGGGATTCCAGTTCATGGAAACATCAATGACGATCTGACCGGGACGGACAAACTCCTTAGTCAAGGAGTTGAGAACGCCGGCTGCAGAGATGATGATATCAGCATCACGGCAGATAGCGGCGGTATCTACGGTACGGGTATGGCATACGGTAACGGTGGCATTCTTGCCCATGAGCATCATAGCTGCGGGCTTGCCTACTACCAGGGAACGGCCGATGACAACAGCCTTCTTACCGGTGCAGTCGATCTTGTAATGATCTAGGATCTCCATGCAGGCGGCGGGGGTGCAGGGGGCGAAGCCCAGGTTCTGACCTTCGAAAACGCCGGCATTGGACATGTGGGTCATGGAGTCAACGTCCTTCTTGGGATCCAGGCGGTTGCAGATCTCGTCCTGGTCGCCCTTCAGATGCTTGGGCAGGGGACGGAACATGAGAACGCCGTGGATGGAAGCATCTGCATTGACCTCGTCGATGACAGCCAGGACCTCTTCCTTGGTTGCGGTCTCGGGGAGAATGTAGTTCTTAACAGCAACGCCGACTTCTTCGGCACGCTTGGTAGCGCCCTTCTCGTAGCTCAGGTCGGAAGGGTTCTCACCCAGACGGATGATGCCCAGGGTGGCAACAACGCCCTTCTCCTTGAGAGCGGCGGAACGGGTCTGCAGATTGGCAACCAGAGCCTCGTTAACTTCTTTGCCCAGTAATCTCATAGCCATAGTGATATCCTCCTATTGTCGATTAAGCGAAGAAACCGGCCTTAACGGTTTCGAAAATTTCATCAGCTAACTTGCCGTACTTGTCCAGCATACCAAGGCACTTTGCATTCAGCTCTTCAGCGACCTCACGGTTCTTGAGAGTCTTGGTGTTGATGAACACGTTGAGAGAAGCGGCCTGGAGAGCAGACTTGACGATGACAGCACCACAGCCTGCATCGGAAACAGCCAGGCGGCTGCCCTTGGCGGCAAAGATAGCGATGGCATCCAGTGCCTCACAGCACAGCTCCATAATATGTACGGGAACCTTGCAGGCAATGATGGTGGCCTCTTCCATGATCTTGTCACGGTTGGGGTCGTCCTTGGGGATGCCGTAAGCCTTTGCCAGGGGGATGAAGCCCTCTGCATCAGCAGGAACCTGGTCCAGAAGCTCGGTCTGCAGAGCATCACACTTTTCCTTCAGAGCGATGATCTCAGCCTCTACATCGGCATACTTCTTCTTGCCGACGGTGAGGGAGCCGACCATGTTACCCAGAGCAGTGCCCAGAGCACCAACCAGAGCAGCAGCACCGCCGCCACCGGGAGCGGGCTCGTTGGAAGCTAAAACCGTGACAAACTCACGGCAGGATTTTGTGGTCATATCCATGTGTATTTTCTCCTATTACAGTATTTTGTAGGGGCGATGCTGTGTCATCGCCCGGAAGGGTTTCATTATGCAATTCGTTTCGTAAACTCGTAGTTGATTCCAAATCGAACTGCCACGGGCGATGACACAGCATCGCCCCTACGGTCAGTCTTTTTCTTTAAGGGGAAGGGGGCTGATGACGGGCTTACCGTCCCGATCCAGCAGGACAGTCAATCCGCCGGCATTACCGGATGCGTGGAAAAGATAGTTCACACCTGTGACGGTATCGACCCAAATCTCATTTGCGCCAAAAAAAGAACTGTCGGTATGAATGCGGACAAATCGCTTTTCCTTTGCCATAATAGACAACCCTCCTAATAGATTTTGAAAAAGCTCCGGCGGGGGATGCCCGCCGGAGCTTGGTGGTTTCATAGATCCTCACAGAGGGGCGTGCCGAAGCTCTGTGGGAAGAAGCTTATGTGGGTTCCGAATTAGAACAGACCGCTTACCTTGCCGGTCTCGGTGTCAACATCGATACGGCGATATGCGGGATCGGAGCCGGTGCCGGGCATCATGGAGATGGTACCTGCCATGGGGCACAGGAACTTAGCGCCGCCGTACTCCAGGATGTCACGGATGGGC